>DASUFI010000333.1:0-4085 GCA_036274635.1 Planctomycetota bacterium | reverse complement strand
CCCGAGCAGCGCCTGCGCGGGCGTGGCACCGAGGAGCACGAGCGCGCGAGGCTTGAGCAGGTCCAGCTCGGCCATGAGCCAGGGCAGGCAGGCCCGGATCTCCGAGCCGTTGGGACGCTCGTGGATGCGGCGCTTGCCGCGCCGCTCCCACTTGAAGTGCTTCACGACGTTCGTGACGTAGGCCTGCGAGCGGTCGATGCCGGCCTCCTGCAGGGCGCTGTCGAGCAGGCGTCCCGCGGGTCCGACGAAGGGATGGCCGGCCAGGTCCTCGTCGTTGCCCGGCTGCTCGCCCACGAGCACGAGCTGCGCCGCGCGCGAGCCTTCGCCGAAGACCGTCTGCGTGCCCCGCTTCCAGAGCGGGCAGGCGCGGCAGCCGGCGGCGGCCGCGCGCAGGCTGCCGAGCGAGGGGCGGGGCGGGATGAGGGGCGCAGCGGTCGTCGCGACGGCCATGCCTCGCGGAACCGATCGCGGGGGTGCGGGTGGCGCCCCGTGCGGTGCTGCCTGCGGCGTGCCGAGGACGCGCGACTGCCCCGCTCCAGCCGCGTCGCCCTGCCCGCATCGCGCGCCGCATGACGGGCAAATGGCTTCGACCGTCGCGAGCGCCCCGCTTCGGACGCTCGGCGCTGCGGCGGCAGCTGCGGCGGGTCCAGCCGCGAGCCGGCACTGCATTTGCGCGAGCGCCAGCGGCGCGCGGCCCGGCGGCCGCGCCCCCTTTCAGCACTTCGCCCTGCACCCCTGACGAGGTCCGCCATGCATCGCCCGCTGTTTCGCATCGGCATCTGTTCACTCCTGGCCCTCGGCCTCGCCGGCCTCGGCAGCTGCGAGTCCTACGAGCGCGTCCACCCCAGGACGAAGTCAGCGACCATGGACACGGGCGATGCCGAGGTCCTCGCGACGCTCGTCGCGGTCGACGAGAACGAGATCGCGCTGGCCGAGCAGGCGCGTGACGAGGCCGGCGATGTGGCCGTGCTCGGCTATGCCGACATGCTGCACACCGAGCACACGCAGCACCTGGAGGCCACGCGCGACCTGGCCAAGACGATCGGCGTCGAGCCCGCGCTCACGCCGGAGGTTTCCGACCTGCGCCAGAAGGGTGACGAGGAGCGTGAAACGCTCGGGCACGCCGAGGGCGCCGACTACGACCGCAAGTACGTCGATGCGATGGTGAAGGGCCACCAGGACGTGCTCGACCTCATCGACGAGCACCTCGTGGCCAAGGTGAGCTCCCCGGCGCTCAAGGACCACCTGGAGGAGACCCGCAGGCACGTCGCGCACCACCTCGAGCGCGCGCAGGAGTTGCAGCGCGCGCTCGGCAGCCCGACCTCAGCGACGGTGAAGTGAGCGGCCGGCGCCGCCGGCCAGGCTTTCGAGCTCATCGATCAAGGGGCACTGGCCGGCGAGCACGCGCCGACGCGCCTCCCGAAGCGAGAACCACGCGGCCTGGTCCACCTCGGGGAAGCTGGCGGTGAGGCCCGAGCGCGGCGGCCACTCCAGCTCGAACGTGTTGCTGCGCAGCGCGGCGGGATCGAAGTCGCCGCGCATCGCCCAGGCCAGCACGAGCTTGCCGCCGGCCTGGCGCACGGGCGTGAGCGGCAAGGCCTCACCGCTGGCTGGCGTGCCGGTCTCCTCCTCGAACTCGCGCCGTGCGGCGGCCAGCGGGTCCTCGCCGGGCTCGACGCCGCCCTTGGGGATCGACCAGGCGCCCGCGTCGAGCTTGCGCCAGTACGGCCCGCCGGGATGCACGAGGAGCACCTCGAGCCCGGCGCCCTCCCCGCGGAAGAGCAGGAGTCCGGCGCTGGTGGCCATGCCGCGCGCCCCCGAAATGAATCCGCCGGTGTCGGTTCGAGGTTGACCTCGCCACACGGCACCGGCGGCAGGGCTTGCTGGTCCAACGCGGCCTGTACGTCGCGCCTGTAGCCGTTTCGACTTCTGATGTCTTGCGACGCCTGATGTCTTTGACGGCCAGCAAGTCCGAGAAGACTCCTAGCGCCACGGCGCCGCGCGTCTTGCACTTCTCGAGATTCTTCTTGTCAGCTCAGCCCCGCCAGCCTGCCGCGGCCTCGCGGTCGAGCACGAACAGCGCGCGCGGATGCTCGCGCACGAAGCTGGCCGGGCACTCGGGCCCGATCGGCCCGCCCAGCATGCGCGCGACCGCCGCTGCCTTGCGCGCGCCCAGCGCGAGCAGCACGACCTCGCGCGCCGCGAGGATGGTGGCGACGCCCATGGTGAGCGCCTCGCACGGCACGCCCTGCGCCTCACCGAACGCGCGCGCGAGGTCGAGGCGCGTCCCCTCGTGCAGGGTCACGCGCCGCGTGCGCGAGTCGCGCGGCGAGCCCGGCTCGTTGAAGGCGATGTGGCCATTGGTGCCCAGGCCCAGCAGCGCGAGGTCGAGGCCCCCGGCCTCCGCGATGGCCGCCTCGTAGAGCGCGCAGGTCGTGTCGGCGCGATCCGCGGGTGCCGCGCCGTCGAGATGGAACCGCCGCGCGGGATCCGAATCCACACGCCCGAGCACGTGCTCGTCGAGGAAGCGCCAGAAGCTGTGCGCGCTCCCGCGCGCGAGCGGCCAGAACTCGTCGAGGCCGAAGGTGGTGGCGTGCCGGAAGGACAGCACTCCCTCGCGGTGGCGGCGCACGAGCTCGGCGTACACGCCGCGCGGCGTCTCGCCCGTGGGCAGGGCCAGCACCGCGCCGCGCTCGCCGCTGGTGCGCAGCAGGTCGGCGATGCGCGCCGCGGTCGCGCGCCGGGCCGCGTCGGCGTCGGCGTGCACCTCGACGCGCAGGCCGGGCGCGGGCGCGCTCACGGGGCCAGCAGGGGGTCCAGCACGGGCAGCATCTCGGCGGCCCACATGACGTAGCCGGTCTCGGAGAGGTGCAGCGCGTCCGGCATGATCTCCGGCGTCAGCGTCCCATCGGCCGCGAGGAAGACGCTGCCGAAGTCCAGCCACGTGACACGGTCGCGGTTGGCCACCTCGCGCAGCAGCCGGTTCGTCTGCTCGACTGCGAGGCGCAGAGGGTCGTCGGTCTGCAGGCCGCGCGGGAAGATGGCCAGCAGCAGCACCTGGCTGTGCGGCCAGCGCGCGAGCACGTCGTCCAGCACGGCGTGCACGCCGTCGGCGGTTTGCTGCGGCGTCTGGCGGGTGCCGAGGTTGTTGCTGCCGATGAGCACGACCGCCACGCGCACGGGCAGGTGGTCGTACTCGCCGGACTTCAGGCGCCAGAGCAGGTGCTCGGTGCGGTCGCCGCTCACGCCCAGGTCCAGCGCCTGGCGCGGTGCGAGGCGCTCGGCGAAGACGCGCGCGCCGGCGGTCTCCCACTGCTCGGTGATCGAGTCACCCAGCAGGATGAGCGGCGCCTCGGCCAGGTGCGCGCGGTCGGCGAGGACGGCCGTGCGCTCGGCGGCCTCCACGTGGGGCGCGGGCGTCGTGGCCACGTGCTTCGGCGGCGGCGGCATGGTGCAGGCGGCCAGCACGAGCAGCGCGGCAGGGAGCCTCATGGGCCGGAGGCTACCACGGGGGTGGTCGCGGCCGGCCACGTCGGCGCACAATGCCGGCCCCCGAGCGGAGTCCCCCATGCATCGCGTGCTGCTGCCCGCCGTGCTCGCCTGCCTGTTCGCCTGCGCCACGACGCCGGCCGCGCCGCGGCGGTCCGCGCCGGCCGCGCCCGCAGCACCCGCCGTCGCGCCGATCGGCTACACGGACACGCCGCTGCTGCCCGACGGCTACCACGTGCACGACCCGCAGCGGCAGCCGCCGCCTGTCGTGGACGCGCGCGGCAACGCGGACCTGCTGGTGCCGCCGCCGGCGGACGCCATCGTGCTCTTCGATGGCCACGACGCTTCCGCGTGGCTGGGCGAGGACGGCCAGCCCGCGCGCTGGGCGGTGGTGGACGGCGCGCTGGAGGCCAACGGCACGGGCTCGATCCACACGCGCGAGAACTTCGGCGACTGCCAGCTGCACCTCGAGTGGCGCACGCCCGAGGTCGTGAAGGGCGAGAGCCAGGCGCGCGGCAACAGCGGCGTCTTCCTCATGAGCCGCTACGAGGTGCAGGTGCTGGACAGCTACGGCAACCGCACCTACGCGGACGGCC
>DASUFI010000332.1:0-10740 GCA_036274635.1 Planctomycetota bacterium | reverse complement strand
CCCCGCGACGGGCGCTCCATTCGGGAGCGCCCTCGACGGGATTGCGTCGGGCGATGCCCGCCGCAATCCCTGCGCGGGGACCCCTGCCTCGGCCTCGCGCCTCGATCCGACGCGACATCCATCGCGTCCAGCTCCGAAGCACGGCTTGGATGGGCTGCCGCCTCCTGCTGCCGGCCGCGTGGCTGCTGGCCGGCTGCTCCTCGCTGGACACGGACAGCGGGCAGCAGCTGCTTCCGGGCAACTACCGCCTGCACCTGCCGGGCCTCACGGCCGCGTCCGTCTCGGACGCGCGCGGCGCCCTGGCCGACGACCTGCACGACCTCGGCGAACGCGGCTTCCCGCGCCCGGCGGTGGACGACGGCGCCTGGACGCTGGAGCTGCTGCTGCGCGGCCGCGGCCGCACCTTCGCGACGGTGACCTGGGACCTCATCGTCGCCGGCGACGGCACCGCGGACGTGATCTACCACGTGGACGAGGGGCCCGAGGTGGAGCTGGACGACGTGCACTTCGAGGGCAACGTGGCGCTCCCCAGCAGCCAGCTGCGCTCGCTGTTCCTGCCGGACGACCGGAGCCCGCTGGGCGTGACGAGCACGCCCTACGTCGAGAGCCGCGTGGCCGCGGCGGTGGCGTCCACGGCCGCGCTGTACCTCGGCGCGGGCTTCCAGCGCGCGGAAGTGGGCCCGGCACGCGTCAGCTTCAGCCCCGACCGCGCGCATGCCAGCGTGGTCGTGCCCATCATCGAGAACCTGCGCTACCGCGTGACGCGCATCGAGATCCGCGGCGAGACGGCCGTGCCGGCGGAGGCCCTGCGCCGCGAGGTGGACGAGTTCGTGGGGCAGCCCTACTTCCCGCAGGTCGGCTTCGCGATGCGCGAGCGGCTGCGCGAGAAGCTGGGCGCGGCCGGCTACCCCGACGCGGTCGTGACCTTCGCCGAGCAGCGCGACGACGGCAACGGCGACGTCACGCTGGATTTCGACGTGCAGGCGGGGCCGCTGGTGGCCATCGCCGCCGTGCGCGTGGCCGGCACCGGGCGCACCGAGCCGGGCTTCGTGCGCGAGCGCGTGGCCCTGAAGCCCGGCGACACCTGGAACACGCCGGCCGAGCGCGACAGCTACTCCACGCTGCACCACTCGGGCCTCTTCAAGCGCGTGCACATCGCGCTGGAGACGCCCGACGCGGCCGAGCTGGCCGCGGCCGGCACGCTGCCCGCCGGCGCCGAGCCGCGCGCGCTCGCCGTCGATGTGGAGGAGGGCCCGCAGCGCGAGTACTTCGTGGAGCCCGGCTACGGCAGCTACGAGGGCCCGCGGCTGGTGGCCGGCTACCGCGACCGCAACGTCTTCGGCGAGGGGCTCACCTTCCACACCGAGGGCGCCATCTCGCCCAAGGTGAAGCGCGTGCTGGCCGGCCTCACCGACCCGTGGCTCTTCCCCGGGCCGGACATCTCGGGCGACGTCTCGGTCTTCGCCGGCGAGCGCCAGGAGCCCAGCTTCGACAGCCACGAGGTGGGCACGGCGCTCACCTTCGGGCACGACTTCGACGCGCGCAACTCGGCCTACCTCGTGTACTCGCTGCGGCGCACGTCGGTGAGCCAGATCAAGGTCGAGGACCCGTCGGTGGTGGAGGCCAGCCAGAACACCATCGACGTGGCGTCGCTCGCCCTGACCTCGGTGCACGACAGCCGCGACGACCTGTTCGCGCCCACGGTCGGCACGCTGGCGCGCATCACGACCGAGCTGGGCGGCACCGTCCTCGGCGGCGGCCTCGACTTCCTGCGCGGCCGCCTCGAGGCCAGCCGCTTCTGGCCGCTCTCGCCCATCTCCGTGCTGGCGGTCTCGTTCCGCACGGGCGTCATCGCGCCCATCCAGGACACCGACGAGATCCCGCTGCAGGAGCGCTTCTTCAACGGCGGCCAGGACACCGTGCGCTCCTTCCGCGAGGACGAGCTGGGTCCGAAGGACATCCACGGCAACCCGACCGGCGGCGAGACCTTCTCGGTGGCCACCATCGAGTGGCGGCACCGGCTGGAGGGCAAGCTGGACGGCGCGCTCTTCATGGACGCCGGCAACGTCGACACCGACTACGCCGAGTACTTCGGCCTGCACGGCTTCGGCTACGCGCTCGGCACCGGCCTGCGCTACCAGCTGCCCGTCGGTCCGGTGCGCCTCGACTGGGGCTGGAACCCGTTTCCCGACAAGGGCGACGACATCTGGGCCATCCACCTGTCGGTGGGCATGCCGTTCTGAGCGGAGCGTAACGACGGGACTTTCGGGCCGACTGCAGTGGCGATGGCCGCACGGTTCGCGCGGTCCGCCTCCTCAGCTCGGGAGTCCATCATGGAACGTGATCAACCAGTCTGTCTCGCATTCCTCGTCTGCGAGCGTGTCGAGTACGACGCCGTCGCGGGCCGGCATGCACTCGTCGGGTTGTTCGAGGACATGACCGTCAGCGGAGTGCCAGCAACGTGTCCATCCCTGCTCGCCTACGCGGAGCTCACGGGAATGACAGGGCCCGTCGATCTCGTCCTTCGCCTCGTGCAGCTCCTTCCAGGGCCGGATTCCGAAGGTCGCCCTCGATCGGCGCGGCCCATCCGGGCGTGGAACTACCCCAACCCCGTCTTGCTCGCGGAGCGCACGGTCGCGAAAATCGGCATCCAGTTGCACGAGGTCAAATGTCCGGAGGCAGGACACGACCTGTTCATCCTCGAGGCCAATGCCACGCCCTTGGTGGCCCGCCGCTTCACGGTGAACCTGGCAAGGAGAACGACGTGAGCAATTTCATCGGCTTCGGATCCTCGTCGCCGCTCATCCTCATCTCGTTCGGCGTGGCCCGGCCATCCCAACCAGGCTCTCCGCCGTTCGAGTTTGGCGAGGGCGGCGAGCTCCTCGAGCTCGTCGGAGGGGGCGGCGGAGGAGAGTTCGTCCGACGCGATTCCCTGCCGTCTGACACCGGCTCCTGACCCGCAGCCGGCCCATCCAGAACAGGCCATCGGCAGCGCCCGGGGTGCCCCTCTCCGTGTAGACTGCGCGCCCTCGCATCGCTGGGGGTGCCGATGAATCCGGGAGACCTGCTGCTTCGCGCGCGCAGCCGCGCCGTCTGGGCCGATCCCGCACGCACCTTGCTCACCCTGGAGAGCTTTGCGCGCACGGAGGCCGACGGCGGGCGGGACATCGCGTCGGCGGCGCGGCGCGTGGGCGATCCGGAGCTGCGCCGGCACCTCGAGCGGCACGCGGGCGACGAGCTGCGCCACGCCGCGCTGTTCCGGCGGCGCGCGGAGGAGCTGCGCGCGGCGGGCGGTGCGTCCATGGCGGCGGCCAGCGCGGCGGGCACCGACGTGGCCGGCGACGCGGCCTACGACCTCTCGCGCGGGCGGCCGGCGCACGAGGTGGACACGCACGGCTTCCTCTCCATCGGCCTGCTGGACGAGCTGGGCGAGGTGCCTTACGTGGCCATGCTGCACGTCGCCGAGGAGCGCGCCGCGAAGCTCTTCAAGCTGCACGCGGACCTCACGCGCGCCGACGCCACCACGCATGGCATCTTCGAGACCATCCTGCGCGACGAGCACTACCACGTGGCCTGGACGCGCGCGATGCTGGACGGCTGGCGCGCGCACGGCCGCCGGGACGAGGTCAAGCGGGCGCTCAAGGACGCGCGCCAGAACCGGCTGCTGGGCGCGTGGAAGCGGCTGGGCGTGCGCGCCGGCGGCAACTTCGGCCGGGTGGCGCTGGTGGCGCTGTACTGCACCGTGCTGCTGCCCTTCGGCCTGCTGGCGCGCGGCGGGCGCGACAAGCCGGGCTGGCGCGCCCCGCGGAGGACGGCCACGCGCGCGGGGGATTCGCTGGCGGCGGTGCGGACGCAGATCTGATCCGGATGCGCGTCCTGGGGCTGTCCGCCTTCGGCCGCGACGCGGCGGCGGCGCTCGTCGTGGACGGGCGCGTGGTGGCGGCCAGCGCCGAGGAGCGCTTCACGCGCGTGCACCACGACCCGGCCTTCCCGCGCCGCGCCGCGCGCTGGTGCCTGCGCGAGGCCGGCCTGCAGCCGCGCGAGCTGGACGCGGTGGTCTTCCACGTCAAGCCGCTGCGCCAGTTCGAGCGCGTGCTGGCCTGCCAGCTGCGGGCCTTCCCGCGCTCCATCACCACCTTCCCGAAGAGCCTCTTCACCTGGCTGGGCGACCGCCTGTGGATCCGTGGGCGCATCGCGGGCGACCTCGGGGTGCCGCCGGAGAAGGTGCTCTTCTGCGAGCACCACGCGGCGCACGCGGCGGCGGCCTTCCTGCCCTCGCCCTTCGAGGAGGCGGCCGTGCTCATCGTGGACGGCGCGGGCGAGTGGGCCTGCACCAGCCTGTGGCGCGGGGCAGGGACGACGCTGCAGCCGCTGGGCGAGGTGCACTTCCCGCACTCGCTCTCGCTGCTGTACTCGGCGGTGACGGAGTTCCTCGGCTTCCCGCCGGGCGGCGGCGAGCAGCGCGTCATGGAGCTGGCCGCGCTGGGCGCGCCGCGCTTCCTGCCCTGGCTCACCGAGCTGGTGCGGCGTGAGGACGACGGCAGCTATCGCGTCGACCAGAAGCCCTTCCGCTTCGCCTTCGACGGCGAGCGCCTCTACGGCCAGGCGCTGTGCGACCGGCTGGGCTCCCCCCGCGCGCCGGGCGCGCCGCTGCGCACGGCCACGCCCGATGCGCGCGACGCGGACCTGGCCGCGAGCGTGCAGCGGCTGGCGGAGGAGGCGCTGCTGCACCTCGCCGCGGGGTTGTACAAGCGCGTGCCCACCGAGGCGCTGTGCTTCGGCGGCGAGCTCGCGCTGAACCCGCGCGCCTGCGCGCGCCTGCTGCGCGACGGCCCGTTCCGGAAGCTCTTCATCCCGCCGGCCGCCGGCGACGACGGCGCCGCGCTGGGTGCCGCGCTGTGGGTGGACGCGGCCGCGGCCGGCGCCGGCGCGCCGCGCGAGCGGCCGGCGCCGGTGTTCCTGGGCGAGGCGCCCGACGTCACCGAGCTGGGCGGCGCGCCGCTGGCCGGCGAGCGCGCGGTGCTCACGGCGCTGCTCGAGCACCTGCAGCGCGACGGCATGGTCGGCTGGGTGCGCGGCCGCGGCGAGTGGGGGCCGCGCAGCCTGGGGCACCGCGCGCTGCTGGCCGACCCGCGCCGCGAGGACGGCCGCGCGCGCGTCAACGTCGCCGTAAAGCGGCGCGAGTCCTTCCGGCCCTTCTCGCCCGTCGTGCCCGCCGAGCGCGCCGCGGAGTTCTTCGACCTGCCCGCCGGCGCCGAGTGGCCGCTGCGCTGGATGCAGATCGCGGTGCCGGCCCGCCCGCGCACGCGCGAGATGCTGCGCGCCATCGTGCACATCGACGGCCACAGCCGCCCGCAGCTGGTGCACGCTGCCGAGGACCCGGCCCTGCACCGCCTGCTGGTCGAGTGGGACAAGCACTCGGGCGTGCCCGTCCTGCTGCACACCTCGCTCAACCAGCGCGGCGACCCGCTCGTGCGCGGCGCCGAGGACGCCCGCGCGCTGTGGGAGCGCAGCGGCCTGCCCGCCGTGGTGGTGGAGGACCGGCTCCTGACGCGCGAGCCGGCCGCGCGCTAGCTCGGCGGCGCCCCGCGGCGCCAGTGGCATCGGCCGCCCACCGATGCCAACATCGCGGCCGATGCGCATCCTGATGAACACCTTCGGCTCGGCGGGCGACACGCTCCCGTTCATCGCGATCGGGCGCGCGCTCAAGGCCCGCGGGCACGAGGTCATCGTCCTCGCCAACGAGGACTTCCGCGGCTCGGTCGAGTCCGCCGGCCTGCGCTTCCTGGCCAACGGCACCAGCGACCAGATGCGCGAGCTCACCGGCAACCCGGACCTCTGGCACCCGCAGCGCGGCCTCCAGCTGGTGCTGCGCAAGGGCGTCGCGCCCACGATGCGCCTGCAATTCGACCTGCTGCGCGGCTTCGTCGTGCCGGGCCAGACGGTGGTCGTGAGCGGCGTCCTGGCCCTGGGCGCACGCCTGCTGCGGGAGAAGCTCGGCCGCGCCGCCGACGTGCCGCTGGTCACGCTGCACCTCGCGCCGTCGGCCTTCTTCTCGGTGCACCGCGCGCCGAAGTACCCCGGGCTGTCGCTGCCGTCGTTCACGCCCAAGTTCGTGAAGGCGGCGCTCTTCCGCATGGCCGACAAGAAGGTGGACAAGTGGATCGGCCCGGACCTCGACGCCCTGCGCAAGCACCTGGGGCTGGCGCCGGTGCGAGGCATCTTCCGCGGCTGGGCACACTCGCCCGACGAGCTGTTGTGCCTGTGGCCCGACTGGTTCGCGGCGCCGCAGCCCGACTGGCCGCCCTTTACCAGCCGCGTGGGCTTCCCGCTCTACGATGACGCCGAATACCGGCCGCTCGGGTCCGAACTCGAGGCGTGGCTGGACGACGGGCACCCGCCCGTGGCCTTCTCCGCCGGCTCGGCCAACGTCACGCCGCGCGACTTCTTCGCGGCCGGCGTGCGCGCGGCGCGGTCGCTGGGCCGGCGCGCGCTGCTCGTCTCGACGGTGCCCGAGGTCGGCAGCCTGGCGGGCGGCGACGTCTTCCATGCCTTCTACGTGCCCTTCAGCCGCGTGCTGCCGCGCTGCGCCGCCTTCGTGACGCACGGCGGCATCGGGAGCGTCGCGCAGGGCCTCGCCGCGGGCGTGCCGCAGCTGGTCACGCCGCGCGCCTACGACCAGTTCGACAATGCCTCGCGCGTCACGGACCTCGGTGCCGGACTCATGCTGCCGGCCCGCCAGTGGGGCGCGCGCCGCGCGGACGAGGCGCTGGGCAAGCTGCTCACGTCCACCACGATCCCGGCCGCGGCGCGCAAGGCGCGCCAGGAGCAGGGCTACGGCGACCCGATCGGCGCCTCCTGCAAGGTCATCGAGACGGCGCACGTGCGCGGGGCGTGAGCCCCGCCGCGCGCTCGGGCCGCGTCACCGCGCCCTGCGCGCCACCAGGCACACCAGCCCCGCGTCCTCGTCCTTCACGCAGCGCCAGGCCCACTCGACGCGGCGCCAGCGCAGCGCGTTGCGCGAGGGCAGCGGCGTGGCGTCGAAGAGCCCGGCCACCGGCGCCGGCGGCACCGAGGCCACCCACGCGAAGCCCGCGCTGCTGACCAGGTCGAAGACGCGCAGGAAGGACAGGCTGACCTCCAGCGGGTGGCGGTACTGGTCCTCGATCCAGGTGCGCTTCTTGTCCTCGTCCAGGTCGCGGCGGCGCAGGACGGCGTCGAGGAGGCGGATGGGGTGGTTGCCGCCGCGCGAGAAGGCGCGGCGCAGGCGGTGGGGCAGGCGCGCGACGCGCTCGTAGAAGCCGAGCACGAGGTGGCCGCCAGGCGCGACGCGCGCGCAGACCTCGCGGATGGCGCCTTCGGGGTCGGGGGTGTGGTGCACGACGCCGCGGCAGATGACCACGTCGAAGGCCTGCGCGCGGGCCGGCATGGCGAAGAGGTCCGCGCGGGCGAGCTGCAGGTTGCGGGCTCCGGCGTGGCGGCGGAACTCGTCGGCGGCGGCCAGCGAAGCGCGCGTGTAGTCCAGCCCGAGGACGTGCCGGCGCGGCGCCGCGAGGGCCAGGAAATTGCTGAGCTGGCCCGTGCCGCAGCCCACCTCGAGGACTCGCGCGTCCGGTGCGATAGCGCGGTCGAGGGCTGACAGGAAGGGCGACGCGCGGCAGCGGTCGAGCAGGGCCGTCGCGTCGTCCCCCGGTGCATAGCCGGGGAAGGGCCGCACCTCGTAGAAGGCGTTGACCGCGGCGAGGTTCACGAGGCAGGCGCCGGCTGGCCGAAGCGCGCGGAACGGGTTAGGCTTCCGCGCCCCGGCGCCCGCGCGCCGCGCGACGGAAGATCATGCATGGCCGGCAAGCTGCGCACCGGACTGTCCACCTCGATGGAGCTCATCAAGGGCCTGTGGAACGGTCCGTACTGGTGGATGGTGCCGGCGCTGCTCATCCTGCTGCCTGCTGCGCTGGTCTTCGTGGTGATCCAGGGCATGCCGCTGGTCGCCCCCTTCGTGTACACGCTGTTCTAGCGCAACGGCGCGGCGACACGCCTCAGCCCTTTCCCGTCCCGAAGCGCTCGCGCAGCCGGAACTTCTGCACCTTGCCGCTGCCGGTGAGCGGGAAGCCCTCCACCAGCAGCCAGTGCTCGGGGATCTTGAAGCTGGCAAGGCGGCCGGCGAGGCGCGCCTTGTGGTCGGCGGGATCGAAGGCCGCGCCGGCGCGCAGGATGAGCGCGGCGCCCACGGCCTCGCCCAGCCGCTCGCAGGGCACGCCGACCACGGCCGCGTCCACGACGTCGGGGTGCTCGCGCAGCAGGCTCTCGATCTCGGCCGGCGCGATGTTCTCGCCGCCGCGGATGATGATGTCCTTGATGCGCCCGACGACGCGCAGGTAGCCGTCCGCGCCGCGCAGCGCGAGGTCGCCCGTGCGCAGCCAGCCCTCGCCGGGCAGGGCGTGCGCGGTGGCATGCGGGTCGTCGTGGTAGCCGGCCATGATGTTGGGCCCCCGCACCAGCAGCTCGCCTCGCTCGCCATCGGGCAGCTCCTCGAGCGTGACGGGGTCCACGATGCGCACCTCCACCCCCGGCAGCGGGCGGCCGATGGTCTCCGCGCGCGCCGCCAGCGGCGCCTCGGGCGGGGTGCCCGACACGCCCGGCGCCGCCTCGGTCAGACCATAGGTCACGGCGATGCCCGGGCAGCGCAGCTTCTCGGCGATGGCCTGCATCAGCGGCACAGGCACCGGCGCGCCGGCCGCGAGGCCCGCGCGCAGCGAAGACGTGGTGCGCTGGCCGCAGTCCGCGTGCGCGATCATCGCCGAGAACATGGTGGGCACGCCGTGGATCAGCGTGCACTTCTCCTCGTCCACGAGGCGCAACGCCGCGCCCGGCTCGAAGCCCGGCAGCAGGCACAGCGTGGCGCCGTAGCAGAAGGCGCCCAGCACGCACACCACGCAGCCGAAGCAGTGGAACATGGGGACGATGACGGCCAGCCGGTCTTCGGGCGTCGTGCGCAGCTGGCCGCCCAGCGCATAGCCGCTGTGCAGCACGTTGGCGTGGCGCAGCATGACGCCCTTGGGGAAGCCCGTGGTGCCGCTGGTGTACTGGATGTTGACCACGTCCCGCGCCTGCACGGCGGCCTCGCGCCGCGCCAGCAGCCCGGGCTGCTCGGCGCGCAGCGCGGCGCCGCGCTCGATGGCCGCCGCGAAGTGCGGCAGCGCGCCCTTGCCGCCGCCCGGCAGCACGCCCAGCGGCCGCTCGTCGTCCGGCGAGTTGGGCAGCCACATGCGCAGCCGCACGCCGGCCGCGGCGGGGTGCCCCTCCGCGATCAGCGCATCCAGCTCCTGGCTGGCCTCGTTGCCGCCCGTGCGCGTGGTGTGCAGCACGCCCACCGCGCGGCTCTGCTGCAGCACGTAGCCCAGCTCCAGGCGCTTGAGCGCCGTGTTCACGGTCACCAGCACCGCGCCGACACGGGCCAGCGCGAACTCCAGCGGCACCCAGTCGGTGACGTTGGCGGCCCACAGCGCCACGTGCTCGCCGGGCTCGATGCCCAGCGCGAGCAAGCCCCAGGCGAGATCGTCGACGTGCGCGTCGAGCTGCCCGAAGGTCAGCCGCAGCGGCGTGCCGCCGCGCGTGAAGGCGGGATAGACGAGGGCCTCGCGCTCCGGCTGGCGGCGGGCGAGCTCGCGCAGCAGCGCGGGCAGCGTGTCGGCCGGGATGGCGTTGGGCGCGGCGGCGGAGAGCGAGTCGGGCGCGACGGGCATGGGCAGCGAGTCTACCGGCCGGGGGTGCCGGTCAGCTCCGTCAGCGCCCCGTCGGCTCGCACGCGACGAGGATCGGCCGGAAGCTGGCCAGCAGCGGCCCGTCTCCACTCGTGATTCAGCGAACGACAAGCGGCGGGGAGCTTCACACGTCGTCACCCACGTCGAGCAGGCCGGCGCGGATCGCGTCGCGCAGCCGCGGGCCGAGTCGGACCTGGAAGGATGCCGGCCGCGACGGGCGCGCCGCACGATTGGAGGAAGGCCTGCACGAAGACGGGCGCGTCGGCGCACAGCACCTCGGCGCCGGCGACGGGTCGCCCCTGCGTGTCGCGGACGAAGCCCGTCACGCGTTGCGGCGCCCGCAGCACGAGGTCGCCCAGATCGAGGGTGACCCCGGGCAGCACGCGCACCTCCTGGAGCCACTGCGTGGATCCGTCGGACCGCTGCAGGCGCAGGAAGAACGTGCTCGTCGGGCCGCGTGCCGGCAGCTCGAAGGCGCCGTTGTCGTCGGTGGGCCGTGCGTCACGCGCCAGGGCGCGTGGCGCGGCGACGGAGGCCAGGGAGTCGGGCGGTCCGCCCACGCTGGCGGCGAGCGCGACCCGGACGCCAGGCTGCGGCTGGCCCGCCGCGTCGACAATGCGTCCGCGGACGCGCGCAGCGGACGCCGCGAGGGCGTCGAGGGGCTCGGGTTCGGGGGCTTCCTCGAGGACAGACAGCCCCACTGCGGCGGGCGGGGGGCGATCGGCATCGACGTCCGTCGAGGTCGCGCCCGGCGCCGTGCGCGCCGCCTCAGGGCGCCCGCCCCCTGCCTCCTCGCCCTCCCGCACCAGCAGCCAGATGACGATCGCCACGGCTCCCATGGCAGCGAGGACCCACCTCGCGCGTCGCATGCGGCCCCCTGGGCGCAGCGGACGGACTGCGCCGGTACCCAGCGAGCCTATCCGCCGCGCGACACGCCGTCAGCCCTGACCCACCCCGCTATCATGGCCCCGATGCGCGT
>DASUFI010000331.1:0-11952 GCA_036274635.1 Planctomycetota bacterium | reverse complement strand
GGTCCGTCGCCGGGAGCGCGATGCTCTACGCAGCTCGAAGCTGCCCTGCCGGGCTCAGAAGCCCATCAGGACGTCGACCGCGTTGCTGAACTGGTACACGGTGCCGGCCTTGACGATGGCCTGCAGGTACACGTGCGTGGGCGTGCTCGCGCCGCCGGGGATCGGCACGGCGAAGCCGCCCGACGCGTCGGTGCTGAAGCCCGTCACGATGGCCAGGATCGGCAGCGGAACCAGAGTGCCGCCCTTGAACGGGCTGGGGTTGGCCGACAGCGAGACCACCAGGAAGATGGGCTGCAGCGGCACGCCGTTCTCGAGCTCCATGGTCGCGACGCTGGACGCCTGGGTGAGGTCGTCACCGCAGACGCTCAGCGACATGTTGCCCGGGCCAGCGAAGCCCATGTCGGTCTGGCACACCTCCTGGATCGGGTTCGTCTCGTTCTGCCAGTAGTTCGTGCCGGAGCACGTGGCGAACACGAAGTCCAGGTCGCCGTCCTTGTCGAAGTCGCCGAAGCCCATGTCGTAGCTGCCCTTCAGGTCGGCAGCCGAGAAGCCCACGGCACCATGCCACCCCGCGCCGGTACCACCCGACGCCTGCTGCGACTCCTCCTTGAGGACGATGTTCATGTCGCCCGGGACGGAGCCGGTGTTGTGGTAGATGTGCATGCGACGGCTGCAGCCGACGAGGTCCCCGTCCACGTCCGTGATGAGCACATCATTCCAGCCGTTGCCGTCGAGATCGCGGAGGTGCACGTTGTGGCCGAAGCCGTCGTCGCTGCCCGTCACGAAGCTGTAGTTCTTCAGCGGGCCCCACACGATCTTGTTCAGCAGGTCGTAGCTCGCGCCCAGACGGAACTTGTCGTTGCCGTCATCGGCGATCGCCACGTCCGGGATGCCGTCGTTGTTGAGGCTGCCGACGTCCATGCCGTACGGCGCGTTGCTGCCGAAGTCCGAGACGCCCATCGCGGTGAAGTTGCCGACGGCCGCCGGGTTGTTGTACAGGGCCCGGGTCGCCGTGGGGTTGCTCAGCGTGGTGTCCTTGACGACGTCGTTCGCACCGTCACCGTTCAAGTCGATGATCTGCGCGTCCGCGCCGAACGCGGACAGCAGCTGGTTCGTCGTGAACATGCTCGCGCTCTGGTCCGAGAAGAAGCCGTTGCCGTCGTTGACGAGGCAGCGGTCGTTCAGGTCCCAGGACGACTGCTCGAAGATGCCCGTCTCCGTGCTGTCGTAGTCGACGTAGTACAGGTCCGCGAAGCCGTCGCCGGTCAGGTCGGCCGCGCCCATGCCGCAGAAGCGCGGGGCGACGCTCAGGCCACCGACCGTCTTGAGCTGCGGGATGCGGGCTTCCTCGAACTTGAGGCCGAGCCAGTTGCCGCCGGCGTCGTCGCCGAGGTTCATGTACACGCGCGGGTGGCTGAGGACCTTGGGATCGCCGTCGCTGATGGCCGTGGAGGTGACCACGTCCAGCCAGCCGTCGTTGTCGACGTCGACGATGGAGCTCTCGCGGTTGTTGCACGGGGTCAGGAAACCGTTGTCGCCCGGCACGTCCGTCGCCGTGGCGTACTGGGCCGTCTTGTCGGTCAGGACGCCGTTGACGTTGATCAGCAGCATCGCTGTCCGCTTGCCGATCTGCGACGCCTGCTGCTTGCGCATGACGACGAGGTCGTCCCAGCCGTCCTGGTTGAGGTCACCGGTGCGGAACTGGGCCTGCGTATCGCTGTCGCTGATCGCCGAAGGGGCGACGGTCAGCTTCGACGGCTGCTTGGTGTAGGTCACCCACTGCACGTCCACTTGGGCACGCGGGGCGTCGGCCAGGAGCAGCAGGGCCCCCGCGCCGACGAGGAAAAAGGCGGGCTTACGCATCATTGCGATGAGACTCCATGTGAAAGCATCCCAGAGCGGGAGGCAGTCCGAGGGGGTTCCGGAAGACCAACGGCGGAGCCCATCGAGGGGCGGGCCGCCTCATTGAATGGGAGGAGTCTGCCACAGCTCCGGTCGTCTGGAAAGGCCCCGGACGACGGATTCCTGCATAAACCGACCCTGTCGAGCTGCGTGCGGCCGAGCCCCATGCGTGCATCGCCGCGGCACCCTGATACCGACGAAATCCCTGAATTCTCCGCCGCCAACCGGCAGCCAGCCCAAATCTGCCCTCGCGATCCTTGACGTCACGGACAAGCAGGCGTAGCCTTCGCCGCGCGTAACTCGTGCATATGTGCGCTCCCTTCGAGGACCTGCCTGCCCCCCCTTGCCAGTCTTTCCCCGAGGCTGGTCCGGCGCACGATGTCGCGCGGACCCTCTCGAGGCGACCGCGCACGTGAGCTCTCAGCCAGTCCCTCCCCCGGGTTCGCCCAATCGCATCCTCGTGCATCCATGAAAGGACTCCTCTCGATGATCAGTTCCCGGCTCCTCTTCCTCCTGAGCCTGTGTCCGGCGGCAGCCGCGGCCACGGACCTGAATCTGAGCGCCCAGAGTGGTGGTCAGAACAAGGTCGTCGTGACGCCCGGCTCCCCGGTCAGCTACGCCGTCGTCGGCGAGCTGTCCAACGGCGCGAGCCTCGGCTTGGCGATGGTCAGCTTCGACCTTTCGTTCAGCGGCGGCTCGCTCACCCAGGCTGACACCCCCGCGAGCCAGCCGATGGCGAACTTCGCGGCCCCGCTCGGCCTGAACAACCCGGCCGGCTACGGTGGCACCGTGGTCGCCGGCAACCTCGTGCAGGTCGGCGGCGCGCAGAACACCATCCTGAACGTCTTCGCTCCGTTGCCGATGGGCAGCGTCGTGACCGGGGTCGCGCAGCCCGGCTCGCCGCAGGTCATCGCGACGGGCACGCTGACGGCGCCCACGCAGGTGGGCACCTACACGCTGACCATCGACAACGTCATGGGCAACGTGATCCGCTCCGGCGAGACGGGCGTCCCCTTCTGGGCCGTCGATCCCGCTGGCGTGGGCAGCAAGACCAGCCTCACGATCGAGGTCGCAGCCCTGTTCGTGGACAAGGACACGCTCACGGTGTCCGCCCTCGGCTCGCAGCACTTCTCGCTCGACGCGGGCGTGGGCAACGCGGGCCGTCAGTACCTGCTGATGGGAACGTTCACCGGCACCGTGCCGGGCATCACGCTGGCCGGCGGGACGCACCTGCCGCTCAACCCGTCGGTGTACCTGAACTTCACCGGCCGCAACCCGAACACGCCGCTGCTGAGCAACTCGGGCGGCAACCTGGATGCGTCCGGTCACGCCACGGCAAGCTTCAACCTGCCGCACGTTCCGGCGTCCGCCGCGGGCCTGGTCCTCGACCACGCGTACATCCTGATGAAGCCCATCGACTTCGCGAGCAACGCGGTGGAGGTGACCCTTGTTCCGTGAAGCCATCACCTCTGTCGCCGCCAGCCTCGTGCTGACCGGCATCGCCTCCGCGCAAGCGGGCGACGTGGCCATCCAGGCCGCCATGGGCTCTCCCGTTCAGGGGCTGACCGCCTCGCAGCTGGACCGCTTCCAGAAGGGTGCCCTCGAGTTCGACCACATCCTGATCGACAGCGAGGGCCTCGGCCCCTGCTTCAACGACTCGGGTTGCGTGCAGTGCCACTCCACCCCGAAGCCGGGTGGAAGCAGTGCGCTCTTCGTGCAGCGCTTCGGCAAGGCGGCCACGGGCAGCACGCCGTTCGATCCGCTGGCGGACCTCGGAGGCTCGCTGCTCCAGGCCTCGGCGATCGATCCGGCAGTCCAGGAGGTCATCCCGCCCGAGGCGGACGTGACCACGCACCGCACGACCCCGTCGGCCTTCGGCGCCGGCCTCGTGCAGGCGATCTCGGACGACGTGCTGAGGAACCTGGCGCAGAACCCGCCGAGCGGTTTCGTCCACGGCGTGGCCCACGAGGTCACGCTGCTCGAGGACCCGCAGGGCCCCACGCACGTGGGCCGGTTCGGCTGGAAGGCTCAGGTCGCGACGATGCTCTCCTTCTCGGGCGACGCATCGCTCAACGAGATGGGCCTCACCAACGCCCTGGTCGGCACGGAGAACGCTCCGAACGGCAACCAGGCGCTGCTGCAGCAGTACGACCTCGTCCCCGATCCGGAAGACCAGCCGGACGCCGAGGGCTTCACGCGCATCGAGCGCATGGACGACTTCCAGCGTTTCCTTGCGGCGCCGCCGCAGACGCCGAAGTCGGGCATGACGGGCGCGACCCTGTTCAACCAGATCGGCTGCGCCGACTGCCACGTGGCGACGTACACCACGACGGCACAGCCGGAGGCCGCGCTGAGCAACAAGGTCATCCACCCGTACTCGGACTTCCTGCTGCACGACATGGGCACGCTGGGCGACAACATCGTCCAGGGCATGGGCACCGAAAAGCTCATGCGGACGTCGTCCCTGTGGGGCATGGCGGCCCGCGCCCAGTTCGGCCTGCTGCACGACGGCAGCGCCGTGGACGGTACGGCCGAGGAGAACATCGCGAAGGCGATCGCGGCGCACGATGGCGAGGGCGCGCACTCTCGAGGCGCCTTCAGCCCAGGGCTGTCGGCCGAAGACCAGGCCAAGGTCCTGGCCTTCGTCATGTCGCTCGGTCGGCTGGAGTTCGATGCAGAGAAGGACAACGACGTCGATGCGATCGACTGGTTCGTCATCCACCTCAGCGGCTGGTTCCAGGGCCCGGGCGCAGGCTCGGTGACCCCGGACTCGCCGGCCGCGGTGGCGGACATCGACCAGGACGGTGACGTCGACCTCGTCGACTTCGGCCTGATGCAGCGCGCGATGACGCCCTGAGCGTCACGCTCGCCGTAGCGATCGAAAAACACCGGCGCGTCGGGCCCGAAAGGGCTCGGCGCGCCGGTGCTGTTTTCTGCGGCATCTTCGACGCCGCGGAGAGTGGTCGTCCCGGTGCTCGCTCCAGGAGTCCGCGCGCCCGACGGGCGTTACGAGTCGCGCTCGACGGTCGTTCGCGCGCCCGGTTTCGCGCCCGCGACGCGCTGTTCGTGGCCGTCGGGCCAGGTGATCAGCAGATCGACGGTGTCCTCCGCGGAGCCGGCCCCGAAGCCGAAGTGCGCTGCCGCCTCGCTGGCCGAGAGGTACGCGGTCCCGCTCAGGATCCAGCGGACCTGGGTGCGGCCGCCGAGCGTCGCGCCGATGCGGCTGCCGAGGCCACGCGGGTTCTTCGCGCCGGGCCGCCCGTCGTGCAGCGCCACGGTGAGCGAGCGGCCGTGCGTGCCGTCATTGATCAGGACGCGCACGGGGGCGTTGAGGCCGGTGACCACCACGTCGGGATCGCCGTCGGCGTCGAGGTCGCCAAGCGCGGCGCTGCGGTCCATGTGCTTCTCGGAGAGCCATGTGCCGGCGGCGGGGTCGGTGACGAGCGCGAAGCGGGCGCCGTCGCGGGCGTAGAGCTGCGGGGGCTCGAGGGCCTCGCTGTCCATGCTGGCCAGCGTGGCCTGTGCGTAGGTGTGGCCGTCGAAGATGAGCAGGTCCTCCTGGCCGTCGGCGTCGAAGTCGCAGGCCAGCGCGGCCCACTTCACGTAGGGCCGGCTGGGCGCGCCGAGGCCGTAGACCGAGGTGCGGTCCTCGAAGAAGCGCCCGCCGCGGTTCACGTGCAGGGTGTTCGTGTCGCTGGAGAAGTTGGTGGTGAACACGTCCGGCCAGCCGTCGCCGTCGACGTCGAGGACGGCGATGCCCATGGTGGCCTGCGCGCGCCCGTCGCCGTTGACGGCCAGGCCCGAGGCCATGCCGCGGTCGGCCAGCGGACGGGCGCAGCCGGAGGTGGCTTGCGCGTCGGGCGCGTCGTCGAAGAGGAAGTCCGCCATCGAGTCGTTGCCGACGAAGATCTCCTGCCGTCCGTCGAGGTCGAGGTCCACGATCGTCACGCCGAGGCCGTGCGAGGGCGGCACCGCGTCGATGCCGCAGGCCGCGCTGACATCCTCGAAGGTGCCGTCGCCGCGGTTGGCGTAGAGCATGTCGGGCTCGCCCTGCAGCCCGAACGGCCCACCGAAGACGGGCACGCCCTTGAAGGTGTCGCCCGGCGGCGGGTGCGCGGGGTCGAAGACCAGGTAGGTGGCGACGTAGAGGTCGAGGTCGCCGTCGCCGTCCACGTCGCCGAAGGCGCAGCCCGTGCTCCAGCGCGTGTCGCTGACGCCGGCGGAGGCGGTCACGTCGGTGAACGTGCGGCCGCCGTCGTTGTGCAGCAGGGCGTCGGGGCCCCACGCGGCCACGAAGAGGTCGTCGAAGCCGTCGGCGTCGACGTCGCCGACGGCCGTGCCCATGCCCCAGCAGTCGAAGCGCAGGCCGGCGGCGGCCGTGGCGTCGTGGAAGCGGGGCATGGGCTCGCCGTCCGCGGCGCGCTGCGGGCCGTCGTTGTCGAAGAGCCTGCAGCCGGGGCCGTGCAGCGGACTCTCCAGGGTGGCGCCGTTGGGCACGAAGACGTCGAGGTCGCCGTCGTCGTCGCGGTCGAAGAGCGCGAGGCCCCCGCCCTTGACCTCCAGGATCTGCGTCGCGGGCGAGCGGCCATTGGTGGTGACCATGTTCAGGCCGCACTCGGCGGCCAGCTCGCTGAAGTGGAAGCGGCCGAGGGCGGCCGGAGCGAGCGATGGCGTGGCACCCGCTGGCGCGGGCCGGGAGGCCGACGGCTGCGAGTCGCCGCAGCCCGGCAGCGCGCCGAGCAGCGCGCCGGCGAGCGCCGCGGCGCGTCGCACGTGGGGACCGGTGCTCGACGCGGGCCTGGCGCTCACGAGCCCTCGCCGCGTGTCGGGGCCTGCTTCGCCTTGAGGCCGAGATAGGTCTGCTGGGCCTGCGCGGCGCCGGCCGCATCGCCCTGCTGCGCGCGCACCTGGCTCAGCTTGAACCAGGTCTCCGCCTGCTCGGGCCACAGCTGGGCCGCCTGCTCGAGCTGGCTGCGCGCGCCGTCGAGGTCGGGCTTGGCCAGCAGCACGTCCGCGAGGCGCACGCGCGCCTTGCTCACCTCGCGGGCCCGGGCGCGGTGCTGCGGATCCTGCTGGCGCAGCGCGTCGTTGCGCTGGATGGCGTTGCGGAAGTCCTGCTCGGCCTCCGTCAGGCGCCCCAAGTCGAAGTCCGTGATGCCCAGCCCGAACCACGACTCGCCCTCGTCGGGCGACGCCTTCAGGTGCTCCTCGAAGGCGTGGTGCGCGCCCGGCAGGTCGCCGAGGTAGTAGTTGGCGAAGCCGAGGAAGTGCCAGGGCGCGCTGTAGCTGGGCGCCAGGAGCAGCGCGCGCTCGAAGTGCTCCTTCGCGGCGCTGTAGTTCTTCTCCTGCTGGTACGTGCAGCCCAGCACGAACTCGGCCTGGTAGGCCAGCGCGCCGGGCTGCTTCCTGTACTCCTCGACCAGCGCGCGGGCCGCGTCGCCCTCGGAGGCGCGCGCGAGCACCGGGCGCAGCGGCTCGTCGAGGCTCTGGCGCACCATGGCGGTGAGCGGCGCGTCGGATGCATCGTGGCCGCAGCCCGCGAGCACCGCAACGCCGAGCGCGACGCGTAGCGAGGAGTCGAGCAGCGTGGAGAAGGCGGCCGGCACGGGCGCGCATGCTACCGGAGCGACGGGCCGCGCCGCAGAGCCTCAGCTGCCGAGGAGGCAATCCAGGGCGTTGCTGAGCTGGTAGTGCCCCAGGCTCAGGGTGACGCATTGCACGAAGACGTGCACCGGCGTGCCGCCGCCGCCGGGCACCGGCGTCGAGAAGGCTCCGGCCCCGTCGATGAGGTTGCCCTGCAGGAGGATGAGCGGCGGGATCGGCACGAGCGTGCCGCCCTTGAAAGGCGTGGGCACCGACGTGAGCGAGCCCACGACGAACAGCAGCGAGCTCGGCGCCACACCCGTCAGCGACAGCGTCGCCAGGCTGCCCGGCTGGGTGAGGTCGTCGCCGCACAGGCTGAGTTGCACACCCGGGCTCCCGAAGCCGAGGTCCGCCTGACAGACCTCGCCCACACCCTCGTTGCGGAAGAACTCCGCGCCGTGGCAGGTGGCCAGCAGGAAGTCGAGGTCGCCGTCGTGGTCGAAGTCGGCGAAGGCCAGGTCGTAGCTGCCCTTGGCGTCGGCCGCGCTCATCCCCACCACGCCCTTCCAGCCGGCGCCCTGGCTGCCGCTGGCCAGTTCCGCCTCCTCGCGCAGCACGATGTTCAGCTCGCCCGGCACGCTGCCGAGGTTGTGATAGATGTGCAGGCGCCGCTGGCAGCCCGGCAGGTCGACGTCCACGTCCGTGACGAGCACGTCGTTCCAGCCGTTCCCATCGAGGTCGCGCAGGTAGGGGTGCAGGCCGAAGCCGTCGTCGCTGCCTGTCACGAAGGTGTAGCTCTTCAGGGGGCCCCACACGATCTTGTTCAGGGCGTCGAAGCTCTGGCCTAGACGGAACTTGTCGTTGGCGTCGTCGACGATCGCCACGTCCGGAATGCCGTCGTTGTTCAGGTTGCCCAGGTCCATGCCATACGGCGAGCTGCTGCCGAAGTCCGAGACCCCCGTGGTGGTGAAGTTCCCGATGCTGGCAGGATCGTTGTAGAGCAGACGCACGGCCGTCGGGTTGCTGAGCGAGGTGCACTTGACGATGTCCACGGCACCGTCGTTGTTCGCGTCGATCGCCTGGGCGTCGGAGCCGAAGGCCGACTTGAGCTGCACCACCGTGAACGCCGCCGAGCTTCCGTCGGTGAAGAAACCGTTGCCGTCGTTCACCAGCAGCCGGTCGTTGAGGTCCCACGCGGAGGGCTCGGCGATGCCCGTATCGGTGCCGTCGTAGTCGACGAAGTAGGCGTCCGGAGCGCCGTCGCCCGTGACATCGGCCACCGCGAGGTCCGCGAAGCGCGGCGCGACCGCCAGTCCGCCCACGGTCAGCAACTGCGGCACGCGCGCGTGCTCGAGGCGCAGCCCCTGCCAGGTCCCCGATCCGTCCTGCGCCAGGTTCACGTACACGCCCGGGTGGCTGATGGTCTTGGGATCGCCGTCCGAGAGCGTGTTGGCCGTCACGACGTCCAGCCAGCCGTCGACGTTCACGTCGCCGAGCGCACACTCGCGCGTGTTCCGCGGCGTCAGGAAGCCCTGGTCCCCCGCGGCGTCCGACGTAGCCGCGTACTGCGCGGTCCTGTCGATCAGCACGCCGCCCTCGTTCATCAGCAGGACCGAGGTGCGCTTGCCGAGCTGGGAGGCCTGCTGCTTGCGCACGGCCACCACGTCCTCCCAGCCGTCCTGGTCGAGGTCGCCGGTGCGGAAGGCCACCTGCGTGTCGGAGTCGCTGAGCACGAGCGGGGCGAGACCCAGCATCGAGGGCTGCTGGGAGAAGGTCACCCACGCGTTGCCGACTTGCGCGCCGGCCGCGGCGGAGAGCAGCGCGGCGCCGACGACGGCGAAGGGAAGGAGCATGCGTCGCGACATGACGGGCCTCCGGTCATCGGATCGTGCGCCGGCCGGCATCGGCGCCGGCATTCCCGCGCCGCACTCTGCCAGAGAGGCGCGGGCTCGGACAGGGGGCATCCGGCAGGATGGACTACGATGTCCGGTCCCGCCCGAGGTTCCGAGATGCCCATTCCGCGCGCCCTCCTGCTCGCCCTGCTCCTCGCCCCGCCGCTGCTCGCCGGCGACTGGACCAACGCCGGCGGCGACGCCGCGCGCAACGGCCAGACCGACGAGGTCGGCCCCGTGACCAAGACGCTGGCCTGGTCGGGCGGCCGGCCCTCGATCATCGCGTGGCAGCCGGTCACCTCCGGCAGCCGCGTGTTCATGGTGCGGCAGACCGACTTCGTGCCCACCGGCGTGCCCAACGAGGCGCCCGTCGTGTGCCAGGACCTGGACAAGGGCGCGGAGCTGTGGACCTTCAACACGCCCTACGTCGCCGGCGACTGGACGCCGTGGATCGCGGGCTGCAGCAACGGCCTCGTCTACTGCAGCCGCTCGGGCAACGGCGGCAGCGTGGCCAGCAAGCTCTATGCGCTGGACCAGAAGACAGGCGCGGTCGTGTGGGTGTCGGCGGACAGCCAGAAGGCCGGCGCCTACGACGGCGTGGTCTTCGCGCCCGACGGCGATCCCATCGTGGCCTGGCACCAGAAGATCCGGCGCTTCGACGCGGAGACGGGCGCCACGGTGTGGAGCGCGGACCGCCTGGGCTCCGTCTCGGGCAACTGCGGCGTCGCGCTGCACGGCGACGCGGTCTACGCCGCGGACGCGGCCGTGGGCGGGCACGTGATCAAGCGCTTCGACCTCGCCACCGGCGTGCTGCAGTACCAGAGCCCGGTCATGGTCGGCTTCACGCTGCAGAACACGCCCTTCGTCGCGCCCGACGGCACAGTGTACCTGTCGCGCACGCAGAACAACCTCGCCACGGACTTCTTCTACTCGTTCACCGACACCGGGGTGGCTTTGCTGCAGAACTGGTTCGTGCCGGCGGCGTGGTCCACCAGCAGCGAGTTCGCGGTGGGCCTCGATGGCAGCCCGTACATGCTGGGCGCGGGCAACGTGCTGCAGCGGCTGGACCCGCTGAGCGGCGCGGTCACGGCCACGTCCGTCACCATCCAGGCCGCGGCGGGTAACGTGACGCCGCGCCTCGCGGTGGACGCGGCGGGCCACGTCTTCGCCGGCAACGGCGGCGGCAGCGGCGGGAAGGTCTTCGGCTTCGACGCCGACCTGCAGACGCTGTGGTCGCTCGACCTGCCCAACGTGAACATCGGCGCGCCCTGCCTCGGGCAGGACGGCACGCTCATCGTGGCCGGCACCGGCACCGACGTGCGCGCCTACCGCACCGGCTTGCCGTGGACGGACGTGCAGCAGGGCCTCGCCGGCGCGGCCGGCACGCCGGAGCTGTCGGGCACCGGCACGCTGCAGGCCGGCAGCCCGGTGACGCTGATTCTGGCCGAGGCCGCGCCGCTGTCGGCGGCATACCTCTTCGCGGGCCCCGCCGAGTTCGACGTGCCCTTCAAGGGCGGCACGCTCGTGCCCGGCGCCGACGTGCTGATCGGTCCGCTCGCCACCGACGCGCAGGGCCGGCTGGTGCTCTCCGGGACGTGGCCCGCGGGCATGCCGTCGGGCACGCAGCTGTGGCTGCAGGAGTGGATCGTGGATGCGGGCGGGCCCAAGGGCTTCGCGGCGAGCAACGGGCTGCGGGCGACGACGCCGTGATCTGCGGCCTCCCCTCTTGGACGGCCCGCGGTCCGTCTGGTAAGAGGACCGGCATGGTGCGCGCCCTGCTCCTGCTCACGCTGCTGCTGACCGTCGGCGAGGTCACGGGCCTCCTCGACGCGGCACTGCACCAGGACTGTGCCACCTGCGCCACCACGGGCGACGACGGCTGCATGCTGTGTCCGTGCTGCAGTCAGGGCCGCCTGGCCTGCACGGCGGATGCACCGAGCCTGCCAGCGCCGACCGTCGTCGAGCGCATCGCGTTCCGCGAGCTGTGCCCCGCCCCGGAGGCCGTGGGCACGCGCATCTTCCACCCGCCGCGGGCCATTCAGGGCTGACAGCCCTCCCGCGCCGGCCTCCGTGCCGGCGCTCCATGTGCGCGCCGTCTCCCCGGACGCGCGCTTCGCCCTGCGTGCCCCTGCCGGCGCCCGACGCCGGCCTTCGCGCGAGACACTCCCATGCGCCCGTCGCTTCACGCGGCGATCGTCCTGGCGGCAGCCTGCTGCCCCGCGACCGCCCAATCCGAGCCCGCCTCCATCACGCTCGACCTGCGCGCCACGCTCGCGCTCGTGCGCGACCAGTCGCCGTCGCTGCGCGCCGGGCGGCTGCGCGTCGACGAGGCCGCCGGACTGCTCTCCGAGGCCGAGCTGCCCTTCGCCTCCGACCCGCGCCTCGACCTGTCCGTCGGCCAGCGTGATCCCGAGGACGGGAGCTCGGACAGCCACGACTGGTCCTTCGGCCTCAGCCAGCGCTTCGAGCCCGCGGGGGTGCGCGAGGCGCGGCGCGACGTCGCGCGCGTCGACGTCGACGCGGCCAGCTCGGCCGCGGACGAGGCCGAGCTCCAGGCGCTGGCGCGCGCCGCCGG
>DASUFI010000330.1:0-7143 GCA_036274635.1 Planctomycetota bacterium | reverse complement strand
CAGGGTCAGGAAGTCGGCCAGCTGCGGCGCGGTGGCGAGGTCGTCGAAGAGGCGCGCGGCCTCGACCAGGCGCGGCGAGCGCGGCGTGCGCTGCAGCTCGTCGGCGAGGACGTCGTGGACGAGGTCGGCGGTGACCGTCCGGCCGTCGGCGAGGCGCGCGCCGTGCCGGATCCACTGCCACACCTGCGTGCGCGAGATCTCGGCCGTGGCGGCGTCCTCCATGAGGTCGTGCAGCGGCACGCAGCCGCTGCCCGCGAGCCAGGCCGCGAGGTACTGCACGCCCACGTCCACGTTCTGGCGCAGGCCGGCCTCGGTGATCTCGCCCTGCGGCGCGGCCAGCAGGTCGGCGGCGCTCACGTGCACGTCGCGGCGCAGGTTCTGGATCTGGTGGGGTCCCGGCATGCCGGCGTCGAACTCGGCGCGCGCCACGGACACCAGCGCCGGGTGCGCCACCCACGTGCCATCGTGGCCGTCGCCGACCTCGCGGCGCTTGTCGGCCTGCACCTGCGCGAGCGCCGCGCGGTTGCGCGCCTCGTCGCCCTTGATCGGGATCTGCGCCGCCATCCCGCCCATCGCGTGCACGCCGCGCCGGTGGCAGGTGCGGATGAGCAGCTGGCTGTAGGCGCGCAGGAAGGGCTGCGTCATGCCCACGGTCGCGCGGTCCGGCAGCACGCGCGTGGGGTCGGCGCGGAAGGCCTTGATGAAGCTGAAGATGTAGTCCCAGCGCCCGCAGTTCAGGCCCGCGCTGTGCTCGCGCAGCTCGAAGAGGATCTCGTCCATCTCGAAGGCCGCGAGCACGTGCTCGATGAGCACGGTGGCCTTGATGGTGCCGCGCGGGATGCCCAGCCGCTGCTGCGCGTGCACGAAGACGTCGTTCCACAGCCGCGCCTCGAGGTGGCTCTGCAGCTTGGGCAGGTAGAAGTAAGGCCCCGTGCCGCGCTCGAGCAGCGCGTGCGCGTTGTGGAACAGGAACAGGCCGAAGTCGAAGAGCGCGGCCGAGGCGGGCTGGCCGTCCACCAGCAGGTGCTGCTCGGGCAGGTGCCAGCCGCGCGGCCGCACCAGCAGCACGGCGCGACGCTCGGCGAGGCGGTAGTTGCGGCCCGTGTCGGGCGCGTCGTAGCTGATCGTGCCGCGCACGGCGTCGCGCAGGTTGGCCTGCCCCTCGAGCAGCGCGGCCCACGTGGGCGCGGTGCTGTCCTCGAAGTCGGCCATGTAGGTCGACGCGCCCGAGTTGAGCGCGTTGATGATCATCTTGCGCTCCACCGGCCCGGTGATCTCGACGCGCCGGTCCAGCAGGTCCGGCGGCAGCCGCGCCACGGTCCAGTCGGCCTTGCGCACCGCGGACGTCTCCTTCAGGAAGTCCGGCAGCTCGCCCGCGTCGAGGCGCGCCTGCCGTGCCTCGCGCGCCGCCAGCAGCTCGAGTCGTCGGGGCCCGAAGCGCCGCTGCAGGTCCGCGACGAAGGTCAGCGCCGCCGGCGTGAGCACTTCGGCCCAGCCCGCGCGCAGTGCGCCGCGCACGCGCACGCCTTCGGGCGATCGGCCCGGCGTGCGCGCGGTGCTGCGTGACACATCGAACGTGGTCATGGCGAAGATCCCGTCGGCCCGGCGGGGTCGAGCAGCAGGCGTCCCGAAGCGCCCGGCCCAGCACGGATGTGAAGTGTGAACCACAATCCGGAGTCGTCAATAAGTGCTTGGAATCAAAGGTGTAAGGACGTGACTGCCATGCCGCAGGCATCTGTAAATCTGTCAATGCTGTAAACTCCGGGCACGCGCACGTTCGAGAGGGGCGCCGCGACACCGGAGGATGGGAGATGGCGACCAAGGCCATGCTGGGCAGTCGGATCCGCCGACTGCGGCGCGACAAGGGACTGACCCAGGTGCAGCTGGCCGAGCAGGTGGGCATCTCGCCCAGCTACCTGAACCTCATCGAGCACAACCAGCGGCCGGTGACGGTGCCGCTGCTGCTCAAGCTGACCGAGGCGCTGCAGGCCGACCTCGCCTCGTTCTCGACGGGCGACGAGGGGCGCCTGGCGGGAGAGCTGGCGGAGGTCTTCGGCGACTCGCTGCTGTCCGGCTACGGCGCGCAGCCCGCGGAGCTGCGCGAGCTGGCCTCGAGCTCGCCGGCGCTGGCGCGCGGGATCCTTGCCCTCTACCGCGCGTGGCGCGACGCCCAGCAGGACAGCGTGCTCATGGCGGAGAAGGTCTTCCAGCAGCAGCAGCAGCGGCCGGGCGGCCTGCTGGGCTGGAAGCCTCCGCCTGAAGAGGAGGTCTCCGACTTCCTGCAGGCGCACCTGAACCACTTCGCCGTCCTCGAGGACGCGGCGGAGAGCCTCTGGCAGGAGGCGGGCCTCGGGCGCGGCGACGTGGACCGGCACCTGGTCGAGCACCTGCAATCCGTGCACGGCGTGCGCGTGGACGTGGTGCCCAGCAGCCAGGCCGCCGGCCTCGTGCGCCGCTACGACCCCGGGGCGCGCCGCTTGCTGCTCTCGGAGGTGCTGGCGCCGCGCAGCCGCAGCTTCCAGCTCGCGCACCAGATCGCGCTGCTGCGCTGCCGTCCCGACTTCGACCGCCTCGTGGAGGGCAGCCAGCTCTCCTCGCCCGACAGCCGCGCGCTGGCGCGCGTGGCGCTGGCCAACTACTTCGCGGGCGCGGTGCTCATGCCCTACGGGCTCTTCCTCGCCGCGGCGCGCGACGTGCGCTACGACATCGAGCTGCTGGGCCACCGCTTCCGCACCAGCTTCGAGCAGGTCTGCCACCGCCTCACCACGCTGCAGCGGCCCGGCGCCCGCGGCGTGCCCTTCCACATGACGCGCGTGGACATCGCCGGCAACGTGAGCAAGAAGTTCTCGGCCAGCGGCATCCGCTTCGCGCGCTTCGGCGGCAGCTGCCCGCGCTGGAACGTGCACGCGGCCTTCCTCGCGCCGGGCTTCATCCGCACGCAGCTCTCGCGCATGCCCGACGGCACGCGCTACTTCTGCATCGCGCGCACGGTGCGCAAGGAGGGCGGCGGCTTCCGCGTGCCGCAGAGCCGCCTGGCCATCGGCCTCGGGTGCGAGGTCGAGCACGCGCACGAGCTGGTCTACGCCGACGGCGCCGACCTGCGCAACGAGGCCGCGGACGTGCCCATCGGCAGCGCCTGCCGGCTGTGCGAGCGCACCGACTGCCGCCAGCGCGCCTTCCCGCCCCTGCAGCACCCGCTGGCGGTCGACGAGAACGTGCGGGGGCTGTCGTTCTACGTCACGGGACCCGCAGCACCGGAAGACTGAGGGTATCGCGCTCAGCGCTGATTGAGCAGCACCGTCACGTTGCCGGGCGCAGAGTTCGCGACGGCGAGATCCGGCTGGCCGTCCTGGTCGAGGTCTCCGATCGCCACCGCGACGGACTGCTCGTCGGTCGCGAAGAGCTCGGAAGCGAAGGCGCCGCCGCCGAGCCCGCGCAGCACCGAGACGTTGTAGGTGTAGTTGTTGGCCACGGCGAGGTCCGGCAGCCCGTCCAGGTCGACGTCCCCGACTGTCATCGACCAGGGCACGCCTCCGGCCGCGACGTCAGGGGCCGCGACGAACGCCCCGCCGCCCGAGCCCAGTAGCACCGAGACGTCGTCGCCGTGCGCGTTGGTGGTGGCGAGGTCCTGCAGTCCGTCCTGGTCCAGATACGCGATGGCCACCGACGTCGGCTTGCTGCCCACCCGGTGGTCCTGGGGCGCGAGGAAGCCTCCCTGGCCTTGGCCGGGCAGCACCGACACCGTGTCCGATGCGGGGTGCGAGAGCGCGAGATCCGACAGGCCGTCCTGGTTCAGGTCGCCGATCGCGATCGAGAAGGACGTTCCGCCGGCCGCGTAGTCCGTCGGGGCGCCGAACGGCCCGCCCTGTCCCATCAGCACCGAGGCGCTGGACGAGCTGAGGTTCGCGACGGCGATGTCCGGCGCGCCGTCCTGATCGAGGTCGCCGATGGCCAGCGCGCCCGGCAGGTGATTGATGGGAAGCGCCAGCGTCTGCGCGACGACGAACGCTCCACTGCCTTGGCCCAGCAGCACCGAGATGCTGTTGGAGTATTCGTTCGCCACGGCGAGGTCGGGCAGTCCGTCGAGGTCCAGGTCCGCGACCGCCAGCGAGCGGGGAGAGTCGCCGACCGTGAGCTCCACCGGGCTGGCGAAGCGTGCGCTGCCGTTGCCCAGCAGCACCGCGACGCCGTTCGAGACCTGGTTGGCGACGGCGAGGTCGGCGACGCCGTCCTGGCTCAGGTCGGCGATCACCACCGAGACGGGATAGCTGCCGACCGCGACACTCAGCGCGGCAGGAATGGTCCCGTCGCCGGGGTCGAGCAGCGCGGAGACGCTGCTGGAGCCTTCGCTCGCCACGGCGAGGTCCGGCGCGCCATCCTGGTCGAGGCGCACGATCCGCACCGCGGACGGACCGTAGCCCGCCGCGATGTCCTGGGCGGCGGCTAACGTTCCGTCGCCGTGGCCCTGCAGCAGCGAGACATCGTTCGACTGCTGATTGCCGACGGCGAGGTCTGGCACGCCGTCCCGGTCCAGGTCCCCGAGGGCGACCGACCGCGGACCGTTTCCCGCCGCGACGTCAGGGGTGGCCACGAAGGTCCCGCCGCCCCGTCCCAGCCTGACCGAGACGTCGTCCGAGCCCGCGTTGGCGGCGGTCAGGTCGGCCAGGCCATCCTGGTCGAGGTCCCCGATCGCCAGCGCACTGGGGAAGTCTCCCATGACGAGCGCGTGGGCGACGAAGGGCCCGTGGGGGTCGTGCAGCAACACGATGACCTCATCCGAGTCCGGCGCCGTGACGGCGAGGTCCGGCACGCCATCCAAGTCGAGGTCCGCGATCGCCACCGACCAGTGCGTGCCGGGCAGGACGAAGTTGCGGGCCGCGCTGAAGCGTCCGTCGCCGTGGCCACGCAGCAGCGAGACGTCGTCCGAGTAGAGGTTCGCGACGGCCACGTCGAGCTGCCCGTCGTCGTCCATGTCCGCGACCGCCAGCCCTCGCGGCTGCACGCCCGCCGCGAAGTCGTGGGCCGCGCTGAAGGTGCCCGCGCCCTGTCCCAGCATGACGGAGACGGCATCCGTGCCTGCGCTCGCGGCGGCGAGGTCCAGCACGCCATCCTCGTTCAGGTCCGCGATCTCCACGGCGTTGGGAAAGCTGACCGTGGCGACGTGCTGGGCGGCGGCGAAGGTCCCGTTGCCCTGACCCAGCAGCACGGACACGCTGTCCGCTTCGTAGTTCGCGGTCGCGACGTCCGTCAGGCCGTCCTGGTTCAGGTCCCCGATCGCCGCCCCGCGAGGGAACTTGCCCACGGCGTATTCCGCTCCCGGGAACAGCGGGCCGCCTGCGGCCGCACGCCAGCGGCCCGCGCCCAGCGGCCCGGTCCGCGCCCTTCCGGCCGGGCTGGCCTGGGCCCGGAGGTCGTGGACGGCGAAACTCGCGCCGACCAGGAGCGCCGCCGCCAGGGTGCGAAGCATGCGGGCCTCTCTTCCGCGTCTTGGCCTGCGCTCGGAGCGAGCGTCGGGGCGCACTCGGGAAGCTAAGGCCGGTGCTCCGAGCTGTCAACGTGCGGACGAGTCGGCGCTCACCGCGCGTCGGCGCGGCTTGGGCGATGGTGTGCCGCGATCCCGAGGGCACGTGCCTCGAACCGAGCAGCCGGGATGTCATGATGCGCGGCCTGCGCGGGGCGCATGACCCGCGCGCGGGAGGTCGATTGGACGGACGTCTCGACATTCGTCGCGCTGCGGTGCTGGGCGCGGGCGTCATGGGCGCCGGGCTCGCGGCGCTGCTGGCCAGCGTGGGCATCCCGGTGCTGCTGCTCGACGTGCCGCCGGACAGGCTGCTGCCCGAGGAGGAGGCCGGCAAGCTCACGCTGAAGGACCCGCGCGTGCGCAACCGCCTCGCGGCGGCGGGGCTGCGGCGCGCGCTCACCAGCAACCCGGCGTCGTTCTTCGTGCCGGGCATGGCGGCGCGCGTGAGCGTCGGCAACCTGCAGGACGACCTGCCGCGCCTGCGCGAGGCGGACTGGGTGCTGGAGGCCGTGGTCGAGCGGCTGGACGTCAAGCGCGACCTGTTCGCGCGCCTCGCGCCGCACCTCGCGCCGCACGCGCTGCTGACCAGCAACACCTCGGGCCTGTCCGCCGCGGCGCTGGCCGCCGCGCTGCCGCCCGACGTCGCGCCGCGCTTCTTCATCACGCACTTCTTCAATCCGCCGCGCTACATGCACCTGCTCGAGCTGGTGGCGGCGCCGGCCACGGACGCGGCGCGCCTCGCGGCCTTCGCGGACTTCGCCGAGCGCACGCTGGGCAAGGGCTGCGTGCGCGCCAAGGACACGCCCGACTTCATCGCCAACCGCATCGGCACCTTCGCGGTCATGCAGCTCATCGGGGTGCTGGCGCGCAACGAGGCGGGCGTGGCCGAGCTGGACATGCTCACGGGCGAGCTCATCGGCCGCGCGCGCTCGGCCACCTTCCGCACGGCGGACATCGTGGGGCTGGACACGCTGCTGCACGTGACGCGCCACCTCTACGCGGCCCTCGAGCACGACCCGCAGCGCGCGGTCTTCGAGCCGCCGGCGCTGCTGGAGACGCTGGTGCAGCGCGGCGCGCTGGGCGCCAAGACCGGCGCGGGCTTCTATCGCAAGATGCCCAACGGCGCGATCCACGTGCTCGACCCGACGACGCTGGAGCACGTGCCGCCGCCGCAGCTCGACCCGGCCGCGCTCGGCGCCTCGGCGCGCCTGCCCGACACGGGCGAGCGCGTGCGCAAGCTCATCGAGGAAGGCGGGCGGCCCGGGCGGCTGTTGTGGTCGCACCTCTCGGCCACGCTGGCCTACGCGGCCAGCTGCGTGCCCGAGGTGGCCGACGACCTGCCCAGCGTGGACCGCGCGCTGCGCTGGGGCTTCGGCTGGGAGCTGGGGCCCTTCGAGCTGCTCGACGCGCTCGGCCCGCGCGCCTTCGCGGAGCGGCTCAAGGCCGAGGGCCGCGCGCCGCCGCCGCTGCTCGAGGCGCTGCTCGCGTCGGGCGCCGAGCGCTTCCACGGCGGCGCGCCGGGGGCGCGCACGGTCTTCTCGCCGCTGACGCGCCGCGCCGAGCCGCTGCCGCCGCGGCCGGGCGTGCTGGACCTCGCCGAGCTGCGCGCGGCCGGCCGCGTG
>DASUFI010000329.1:0-2256 GCA_036274635.1 Planctomycetota bacterium | reverse complement strand
CCTTCCGCGCCGAATGACTTCTTCGACGGGCTGCTAGCAACGCGGCGCACCTCAGTCGGCCCGCGGGAGCGCGGCGGCGCGCGGCCGGCGCTCGAGCACGTGGAGCCAGGTGCGGTAGGTGAAGCGGCGCACGTCGTTCTCGATCTCCTGCGGCAGGTGCAGGTCGCGGACCTCGCGCGGGTCCGCGACGGACAGCTCTTCGATCCTCGACGCGGCCGCGGCGCTCACGGGGAATGACGCGTCCTCCGGCTCGCGGCAGGCCGCGCACACGATCCCGCCGCGCTCCAGGTCGCAGCGCAGCACCTTGTGGCCTGTCGGGCGGCGATCGCACGACACGCACCGGTCGAGCACCGGCTGGAACCCGGTCATTCTAAGGAGCCCGGCCTCCATGGCAAACACGACCGCCGGCACGGCCTCGCGCGGCGGGCGCGCGTCCAGGGCGGCCAGGCTGGCGACGGCGTGGTCGAAGAGCGCCGGCACGGGCTGGTCCTCGGGCGCGAGCGACTGCAGCAGCTCCACGAGCCACAGCCCCGCCGCGAGCAGGTCCTCGCGCGAGCGCAGCCCCGCGTGGTGGTCCAGCACGCGCCGCTCGCGCAGCATGCCCAGCGAGCGGCTGCCGCGCCGCGCGAACCAGGTGACGCGCGCGTGATCCAGCAGGTCCACCGGCCCGCCGATGCGGCTGCGCTCGCGGTGCACGCCCTTGAGGATGAGCGAGACGCGTCCGTGGTCGCGCGTGAGGAATTCCGCGACCTGGCTGGTCTCGCCGAACGGCGTGCGTCGCAGCGCCAGGGCTTCGGTGGTGACGGTTCCCATCGCTGCCTGCTAGCCTAGCGACCCATGACAGACCTGCGCGTCGAGACCGGAGAACCGCAGGGGACCCTGCGCCCCGGCGACGGCGCGCCGCCGTCGCCGCCGCCTCCGCGCAAGCCGCCCCGGCCGGGCGTGATCCTCGAGGACATCGACGTGCTCGAGGCCCGGCGCATGCGCGCCCGCGGCCGCAAGTACGGGCTGCGCGACCTGCTCGCCACGCCCGGCCCCGACGACCCGCGCGTGTACCGCCGGCTGTCCAGCTTCGCGCGCCCCTACTACGGCTCGCTGCTGCTGGCCTTCCTGCTCTCGGCCGTGGCCGCGGCGGCCACGCTCGGGCAGGTCTTCGTGATGAAGTACATGCTCTCGCCCATCCTGCACGGCACGGGCGGCGTCTCGCTGCTGGCGCGGGAGATGCAGGTGGCGGCGCCGGCCTACCACGCGCCCACCGGGGTCGGGTGGCTGGACGCGCCCTGGGCCTTCCTGCACGGCCTGCTGGCCAGCGTCCGCGGCTGGTGGCACGCCTTCCCGCCGCGCGAGCAGCTGGCCTGGGCGGGCGTGGCGCTGGTCGGCCTCGTGTGCATCGAGAATGGCAACCGCTACGTGCAGCGCCTCATCATGCGCACCGTCTCGCTGGAGCTGGTCAAGCAGGTGCGCGCGGCGCTCTTCGACCGGCTCATGACGCTCTCGATGCGCTTCTACCAGGCCAACCACAGCGGCAAGCTGCTCTCGCGCCTCACCAACGACCTCAACAACCTGGGCACGCTCCTGGTGGACGTCATGGTCGACTTCTCGACCGACGCCATGGTGCTCGTCGGCGCGCTCTTCAGCCTGTACGTGCAGGGCGGCACGGTCGTGATCGTGGGCCTCGCGCTGGCGCTCGTCACCTTCGTGCCGGTGCAGCAGATCAGCCGACGCATCCGGCGCAAGGAGCTGGGCAACCAGGCCAAGATGGGCTCGCTCTTCGCGCGGCTCTCGGAGACGCTGTCGGCGCAGAAGGTCATCAAGGTCTTCGGCGCCGAGGCGCACGAGCGCGCGCGCTTCGCGCACGTCAACGAGACCAACACCGAGGGTCGCAAGAAGACCGCCGAGCTGCGGGCGCGCATCCAGCCGCTGGTCGAGATCCTGGGCGTCATCGGCGTGGCCATCTTCGTGTGGGTCGGCGGCAACAAGGTCATCGCGGGCGAGTGGCAGCCCGAGGACCTGCTGGCCATCGTGGGCCTGCTGGTCTACGCCGTGGCCGCCATGCGGCGCCTGGGCGACACCAACACCAAGATGCACACCGGCCTGTCCTCGGCCGACCGCGTGGCCACGGTGCTGTACTCCGAGCCCGAGATCGTGGACGAGCCCGGCGCCGTCGAGATCGCCGGCCTGCGCCACGGCATCCGCTTCCGCGGCGTGTCCTACGACCACGACCCCGCGCACCCCGTGCTGCGCGACATCAGCTTC
>DASUFI010000328.1:0-20384 GCA_036274635.1 Planctomycetota bacterium | reverse complement strand
CGGCAACCAGCAGAAGGTGGCGCTGGCCAAGTGGCTGTCCGTCGGCGCGCGCGTGCTGCTGGCCGACGAGCCGACGCGCGGCGTGGACGTGGGCGCGAAGGCCGCCATCCACGCCCGGCTGCGCGCGGTGGCCGACGAGGGCCGCGGCGTGCTGCTCATCTCGAGCGAGCTGCCGGAGCTGCTGGCAGTGGCGGATCGCGTGCTGGTGCTGCGCGGCGGGCGGATCGTGGCGGAGATGGCGCGCGGGGCGGGGGAGGAAGAGGCGTTGAGGGAGATGGCGGGGGTGGGGGCGTGAAGCGCGGAATGGCCCTGCCGCTGGTCGGGAGCGGACGCCGTAACCAAGTCTGTGGCCGGGGCTGCGACTCGATGACGCATGAAGGCTAATGGAGGCCGGCCGCGCCATACTGCATCTCGCAATCGCTTCTCCTCGGCAAGTCACCGCGCGAGTGATGAGAGCCACCTTGGTCCTGCTCGTCTCGTCCATGTCGATCGAATGCGCGGCGAGCCAGTCAGGGAGTCCGCCCGCGCACCTCACGGGCCGGGTCTGCTTCGAAACTCATGGCATCGCTGGCGCGCACGTCGGCGTCGGCTCGATCATCTCGGGCCCGGAGTCGACGCAGCACGCGAGCCGACGCCTCGACCTCGCGGACATGCTGACACCCTTCTCCACGAAGCCGCGCTGGCTGACGGCCACGACGGCCTCCGGCGAGTTCGACGTGCAGGTGCTCGCGTCGGGTGACCTGCTTCTGTTCGTGGACATGCCGGGCGGGGGGCCGGCGCCTCTCGTGTCCGTGCATCTGGTGCCGGGCGAGACATGCACCGTCGAAGTCGAGGCCCATGGGCTGCACGTCGCAGGTCGCGTCGTGGAGCAGGGCTCAGGTCGCGCCCTCCCCGATGCGACGCTCATTCTCACGTCGATCCCCGGAATTGAGGGCCTGCCAGGAGTCACGTGGCTGCCCTCGCCGCCGCGGCCAGCGACGACCGATGCCGAGGGCCGCTTTCTCGTCGCCTGCGTGCCGCCCAAGGTTCCGGGCATCCTCGTCGAGCATCTCGGCCATGTGTCCCGCCTGGTCGATCCGGTCGCCCCGTGGAACGGGACCCTGGACGACGCGCTCATCGAGCTCGAGCCCGAGGCCATCGTGGAGGGCGACCTCCTCGATGCGGGCGGCGGCCGGGCGGCCGGCGAGATGACCGTGTTCATGCAGCGAGAGGATCACAGGACGTTTCCGAACGGAGAGCACGTGTTGATGGCGACGGCGACGGAGGGCCATTTCCAGGTCCGCGGTGTGCCGGCCTGCCGCTCCACCTTGTGGATCTACGATGACGCCACGGGCGAGTCCACCTCGCTGCGCAAAGCGCCGGTCAACGGCGCGTCCAAGGAGGGGGTCATCGAGACCGAAGCCGGAAAGACCGTGACGCTATCCATCACGCTGCCGGCGGGGAAGTAGGCGGCCGGACCGTTTCATTCTCCCGCGCGATCGGCAGGATGGTGGGCCCTCCCGCCCCCCGCCATGACCCTCCTCGTCCTCACCGACGTCCACAAGCACTTCGCTTCGCGCACGATCCTCGACGGCGCGTCGCTGCAGGTCGATCCCGGCGAGAAGCTCGGCCTCGTCGGCCCCAACGGCGCCGGCAAGACCACGCTGCTGCGCCTGCTGACGGGCGAGGACGAGATCGACACGGGACAGCTCGCGCTGCGGCGCGGCACACGCATCGCGACCGTGCCGCAACGCCCCGTCTTCGTCGAGGGCGAGACCGTGCGGCAGCACGCCGAGGGCGGCCTCTCCGAGCTGCGCGCCGCGATGGTCGCGCACCACGAGGCCTGCGACGCGCTGGCGCGGCTGCACGAGGGTGCGTCGCCGGACGCCGCGGAGGAGTCGCGCCTGCTGCACGAGCAGGACCGGCTCGCGCACGAGATCGACGCGCTTGGGGGCTGGCACACCGAGCACCGCGTGGAGCAGGTGCTGGCCGGCGTCGGCCTGCGCGAGGAGCTGTGGGAGCGCGAGGCGCGCACGCTGAGCGGCGGCGAGAAGAGCCGCACGGCGCTGGCGCGGGCGCTCATCGGCGGGCACGACCTGCTGCTGCTGGACGAGCCCACCAACCACCTCGACATCGCCGGCATCGAGTGGCTGGAGAACGAGCTGCACGCGCTGGGCGGCGCCGTGCTCGTGGTGAGCCACGACCGCCGCCTGCTGGACAACGCCGTGGACGGCATCGTGGAGCTGGAAGGCGGCAAGCTGAAGCGCTACCCCGGCGGCTACACCAGGTACGTCGCGCTGCGCGAGGAGCGCTACGTCGCCGAGCTGCGCGCCTGGCAGGAGCAGCAGGACTACATCCGCAAGGAGGACGCCTTCATCCGCCGCTACCTCGCAGGGCAGCGCGCGGCGGAGGCGCAGGGGCGACGAACGCGGCTGGAGCGGATGGAGCGCCTGCCACAGCCGAAGCACGACGTGCGCGCGCCGGTGCTGACGATGCCGGAGGTCACGCTGGGCAGCGACATCGTCGTCGAGGTGGACGATGTGTCGGGCGGCTACGGCCGGCCGCTCTTCAGCGGCGTGTCCTTCCGCGTCGGGCGCACGGAGCGCATCGGCATCGTCGGCCGCAACGGCACGGGCAAGACCACGCTGCTGCGGATCCTCGCCGGCCGCGCGGAGCCGCTGGCCGGCAAGGTGCGCAGCGGCGCGCGCAACCTCTGCGGCTACTACGACCAGGAGAGCGGCGGCCTGTCCGAGGACGGCACGGTCATGTCCGAGCTGCGCCGCGACTTCCCCCGCATGACCGACGGCGAGGCCCGCGACTGGCTCGCGCGCTTCCTCTTCCGCGGCGACGACGTGGACAAGCCCGTCACCGCGCTGTCCGGCGGCGAGCGCGCGCGACTCTGCCTCGCGCGGCTCATCCGCACCGGCCCGGCCTGGCTGGCGCTGGACGAGCCGACGAACCACCTCGACCTCGCCGGCACCACCGCGCTCGAGGAGGCGCTGGCGCAGTTCGGTGGGGCGATCGTCCTGGTCAGCCACGACCGCCAGCTGCTCGACGACCTGTGCACGCGCATCGTGGAGGTGGGCGTGGACGGCCCCGGCACGGCGCGCGGAGTGCGCGACTTCCCGGGCAACTTCAGCGCGTGGCGTGCACGGCGGATGGAGGAGGCCGCCGAGTCGGCGGCGCCGCGCGCAGCGCGTCCCGCGGCACGAAACGCTCCGGCCGCCGCCAGCAGCACGCGGGCTGGCCCCGCGCTGGCCGCGCGCCGCGCCAAGAATCCCTGGAAGCTCAAGGAGGTGGAGGCGCGCATCATGCGGCTGGAGGCCGAGCAGCGCGCGCTGCACGAGGAGTGCGCGCGTCCGGGCGCCGCCGCCGACGGCGTGCGCCTGCGCAAGGCCGGCGATCGTCTCGCCGCGCTGGACGAGGAGCTCGCCGCCGCCTACGCCGAGTGGGAGAGCCACGCCTGAATCAGGCTGGCCTCCAGCTCGTGTCGCGCGTCAGCGCCGCCAGCGCGTCGTGCAGGGCGCCCGCGGCGTCGGCGGAGAAGGCGCAGAAGAGGACGCGCCCCGGAAGCGGCTCGCTCCACAGCGACGCGGCCACCGTGCGCGTCGCGACGCCGCAGGCCGCCGCGAGCGGATAGCCGTAGATGCCCGTGCTGATGCACGGGAAGGCCACGCTCGCAAGCCGGTGCTCGCGCGCGAGGCGCAGGCTCTCGCGGTAGCAGCCCGCGAGTAACGCGGGCTCGCCGTGCGCGCCGCCCCGCCACACGGGGCCGACGGCGTGGATGACGTGTCGCGCCGGCAGCGCGTGGCCGCCAGTGATCACGGCGTGCCCCGTCGCGCAGCCGCCCAGCAGCCGGCACTCCTCCAGCAGGCCGGGGCCCGCGGCGCGGTGGATGGCGCCGTCCACGCCGCCGCCGCCGAGGAGCGACTCGTGGGCGGCGTTGACGATGGCGTCCACGTCGAGACGCGTGATGTCGCCTTGCACCACGGCCAGGCGCGAGAGCAGGTGCATGAGATCGGCGTCGTCCATGGCGTGCGGCCGCGCGCCGTGCCACGCGCGCCCTGGGTGTGATACACCGGCGGCATGCGAACGATCCAGCGCGCGGCCTCGCTCGTGCTCGGCATCCTCCTCGCGCCGGGCTGCTCGGCGCAGTCGCCCGCGGCGGCGCAGGTCGCGCCGGCGCCGTCGGCCGCGCCGCCCGTCACGCAGACGACGCCCCCGCAGCCCGCGCCCGCGCCACCCCCCGACGCCGCGCTTCCTCCGGAGATCGAGGCCTACCGCCCCGCCGTCATCGCCCTGCTCAAGGAAGGCCTCGCTCACGGCCAGGCCTACGACAAGCTGGCCTCGCTGTGCCGCACGGCTCCGCACCGGCTCTCGGGCTCGCCCGGCGCCGCGGCCGCGGTGGAGTGGGCCCGTCAGCGCATGCTGGACGACGGCCTCGACAACGTGCGCCTGCTGCCATGCACCGTCCCGCACTGGGAGCGCGGCTCGGTGGCCGAGCTGCGCGTGCTCGAGCCGGAGGCGGCCGCGGGCGAGCGGCTGACCATCCTCGCGCTGGGCGGCAGCGTGGCCACGCCGCCCGAGGGCCTCACGGCCGACGTGCTGCAGGTGCGCAGCTGGGAGGAGCTGGACCAGCTCGGCGACGCCGCGCGCGGCAAGTTCGTGTTCTACAACCGCCCGATGGACCCGACGCTGTTCGAGTACGGCGCCGCGTACGGCGGCGCGGTGGACCAGCGCGGGCGCGGCGGCGTCGAGGCCGCCAAGCGCGGCGGGGTGGGCGCGATCGTGCGCACCATGACCACGCGCCTCGACGACGTGCCGCACACCGGCGCCATGCGCTGGACCGCCGAGGGCCCCAACGTGCCGGGCGTGGCCGTCTCCACGCAGGGCGCCGAGCGCCTCGCCGCGCTGCTCGCACAGGGCCCCGTGAAGGTGCATCTGCAGCTCGACTCGCACTGGCTGCCCGACGCGCCCTCGGCCGACGTCATCGGCGAGATCACGGGCAGCGAGAAGCCGGACGAGGTCGTCGTGCTGGGCGGCCACCTCGACTGCTGGGACGTGGGGCAGGGCGCCAACGACGACGGCGGCGGAGTCTGCCAGGCCATCGAAGCGCTGCGCCTGCTGCGCGCGCTCGACCTGCACCCGCGCCGCACCGTGCGCTGCGTGGCCTTCATGAACGAGGAGAACGGCGGCCGCGGCGCCCAGGCCTACCTGGACTCCGTGCGCGACGAGCTCGACGGGCACGTGCTGGCCATCGAGTCGGACGGCGGCGTCGGCACGCCCCGGGGCTTCGGCGCCACCGTGGTGCCCGAGGCCCTGGCCGCGCTGCGCTCCATCGCCACCCTGCTCGAGCCGGCCGGCTGCGGCGAGATGCGCGAGGGCGGCAGCGGCGCGGACATCGAGGGCCTGCAGTCGGCGGGCGGAGTGCCCGTCATGGCCTTCCGCGCCGACACCCAGCACTATTTCGACCTGCACCATTCCGAGCGTGACACCCTCGACATGGTGTGGCCGCGAGAGATCAACCTGGGGGCCGCCGCCATGGCCGCGATGGCTTATGTGGTGGCGGACATGGAGTCCCCGCTGCCTCGCTCGGCCCCCGCGCCCGCCTCCACCGGTCACTGAGCGGCGCGGACATGGCGACAAGTCCGGCACCTCGTTTGCCGAAGTGTCCGGGGTAGACTGTGCCGAACGTCGGAGCCGCCGCCATGCGTCGCATCGTCCTCCTCGCGCCCCTGCTGCTGGTCTCGTGCTCCGCCCTCTTCGGCGGCGACGACAAGCCCAAGACTCCACCGCAGGACGTGACGACCATGATCGTCAGCGCCGTGGACGAGGCGCAGGCCAAGTCGGACGCCCAGCTCACCGAGCTGCGCACGCAGCTCGCGGACCTGGCGCACACGGTGGACCAGCTCAAGGACGACCTCGGCGCCGCGCGCACCCGCTCGAACGACGACAACATCGCCGCCATCGCCGCCGAGCAGGCGGCCGCGCAGTCCCAGCGCCAGCTGCTGCTCACCGGCGCGGCGGCCACGCTGGCCCTGCTGGCCACACTGGTGCTCGCCGTCGTCGTCATCTGGCAAGCCCTGCTCCTGCGCCGCGCGCAGCGCAGCCTCGCCGAGGCCGACGCGCGTGCCACGCAAGCCGTCGAGCGCGCCGCCATGGCCTCCGGCCGCCCGGCCACGCCCGGCGCGCCCGCCGCCGCGCCGCCCGTCACCCCGCCGCTGGCCTCGCCGTCTTCCGCCACGGCCGCCGCTGCGGCGCGCCTGCGCCAGCGCCCCGTGAGCTGAGCGAGCCGGCCGCGCCTCGCGTGGCTGCCGCACTGGTCCGCGCGGCGCCCCGGCTGCTAGCCTCGCGCGCATGAGCCGCTCCCGCCGCGCACGGGCCGACGCCTTCGATCCCACGCCCGCCGACCGCTTCACCTTCGGCCTGTGGACGGTGGGCAACCCCGGCCGCGACCCCTTCGGCGGCCCGGTGCGGCCCGTGCAGGACCCCTGCGACCTCGTCGCCGGCCTCGCGCGCGTCGGCGCCATGGGCGTCAACCTCCACGACGACGACCTCGTGCCCTTCGCCTCGTCCGCCGCCACGCGCGACCGCATCGTGCGCGAGTTCAAGGCGGCGCTGCGCGAGCACGGCCTGCGCGTGCCCATGGCCACGACCAACCTCTTCAGCCACGCGGTCTTCAAGGACGGTGCCTTCACCGCCAACGACCCGCGCGTGCGCGCCTTCGCGCTGCGCAAGACCATGGACGCGATCGACCTCGGCGTCGAGCTGGGCGCGAAGATCCACGTCTTCTGGGGCGGCCGCGAGGGCACCGAGGCCGACGCCTGCCGCGACCCGCGCACGGCGCTCGCACGGATGCGCGACGCGCTGGACTTCCTCTGCGGCTACGTGCGCGACCAGAAGTACCCGACCCGCTTCGCGCTCGAGGCCAAGCCCAACGAGCCGCGCGCGGACATCTACCTGCCCACGACCGGGCACATGCTGCACTTCATCTCGACGCTCGACGATCCGGCGCGCGTCGGCGTGAACCCGGAGGTCGCGCACGAGGTGATGAGCGGGCTGCCCTTCGTGCACGCTCTCGCCCAGGCGATGGACTGCGGGAAGCTGTTCCACGTGGACCTGAATGCGCAGAAGATCGGGCGATACGACCAGGACCTGCGCTTCGGGAGCGAGGACCTGAAAGGGGCGTTCCTCGCGGTGCGGATGCTGGAGGGCACGGCGGGCGGCGGGAAGTACGCCGGGCCGCTGCACTTCGATGCGCATGCGTATCGGACCGAGGACGTGGAGGGCGTGTGGGAGTTCGCGCGGGGCTGCATGCGGACGTACAAGATCCTGTCGAGCAAGGCGCGGGCGTTCGATGCGGATCCGGAAGTGAAGGCGCTGCTCGCGGAGAGCGAGGGCGTCGGGACGAACGAGAAGCGCCGCATCGAAGCGGTGTTGGGCAGCTACTCGCGCGGCAAGGCCGCGAAGCTGCGGGCGATGGAGCTCGATCCGGAGGAGCTCGGGGCGCGCGGGCTGCGCTACGAGCGGCTGGATCAGGTGATGATGGAGCACCTGATGGGCGTCCGCGGGTGACAGCGATCGGTGGCTCCGGGACGCGGCCCTTCGGACGCCCGCATCTCTGGAGCGCCGTCGCACTCGGCCTCGTGGCTTCCGGCAGCTCGGCCTTGCTCGTCCTGAACAGCCATGGCTGAGCGCAGCGACGGTGCCGTCGGCGGAGTCGACGGGAGTGCCCGCCCGACCGGCCGCTTCACCCGCCGACACGCCTGGTCCGCTCTGTTCACCGCGTTGCCCTTCGTCCTGCTCACCCTGCTCGTCACGAAACGTCCCCTCGTCGCGCTCGGCATCGTTCTCGGCCCGATGGCCGGGCCCGTCGCGCGCGACTTTCAAAGCTGCTGCCTGGAGTTCGGCTTCCTGATCCTCCCGTGGGGCCTCGGGGCACTGTCGCTGGCCTTCTCGACCCAGTGGCTGCTCCCCGCCGCGGGGGGCGGCCGCCTGCGACTCGCCGGCTGGATCCTCGGTCTCGCCGGCTGGTGCGTCTCCGGCCTCGTGTCCTACCTCCACGCGCTGGAGTAGGGCGCCTCGTCCCCGCCGCGCGCGTCGCCTACGATGTCCGCCCGGATGGCGACGCAGCTCATTCACCTCTGGTCCGGCCCGCGCAACGTCTCCACCGCGCTGATGTACTCCTTCGCGCAGCGCTCCGACACGCAGGTCGTGGACGAGCCGCTCTACGCGCACTACCTGCGCGTCTCCGGCGCGCAGCATCCCGGCCGCGACGAGGTGCTGGCCGCGCAGGAGACGGACGGCAAGCTCGTCGTGAAGAACCGCATCCTCGGCGCGTGGGACAAGCCCGTCGTCTTCTTCAAGCAGATGACGCACCACCTCGTGGACGTCGACCGCGCCTTCCTGCGGCGCGGCGTCAACGTCCTGCTCACGCGCGACCCGCTGGAGATGCTGCCGTCGCTCGCGGTGCAGATTCCGCAGCCCGTGATGCGCGACACCGGCTACGCGGCGCAGGCCGCGCTGCTCGACGAGCTGCGCCGCGCCGGGCAGGACCCGCCCGTGCTGGACGCGCGCCAGCTGCTGCTCGATCCCGAGGGCGTGCTGACGCAGCTCTGCGCGCGGCTGAAGCTGCCCTTCGAGCCGGCCATGCTGCACTGGCGCGCGGGCCCGCGGCCCGAGGACGGCGTGTGGGCGAGGCACTGGTACCAGGCCGTGCACCAGAGCACCGGCTTCGAGCCCCACCGTCCCAAGACGGCCCCTTTCCCGGCGCGCCTGCAGCCGCTGCTCGAGCAGTGCCTGAAGCCCTACGCCCACGTCGCCGCGCGCGCGCTGCGGGCTCGGCCGGCGGCGGAGCGCAGCGACCGATGAGCCTCGACGCCGCCACGCTGCCGGACCCACGCAACGCGTCGATCCTCGTGCACGTCGGCGGCCGCCTGCTGCCGCGCGCGGAGGCGAAGGTGTCCGTCTTCGACAGCGTCGTGCAGGGAGGCGACGCGTGCTGGGAGGGCCTGCGGGTCTACGACGGCAAGGTGTTCCGGCTCGGCGCGCACCTCGATCGGCTCTTCGCGTCGGCGCACGCGCTGGCCTTCGAGCGCCTGCCGACGCGCGACGCCGTGCGCGACGCGCTCTTCGAGTGCCTGCGCGCCAACGGCATGCGCGACGGCGTCCACGTGCGGCTCACGCTCACGCGCGGGGAGAAGGTGACTTCCGGCATGAGCCCGCGCTGGAACCGCGGGCCGTGCACGCTGATCGTCCTGCCCGAGTGGAAGCCGCCCGTCTTCGGCGGCCGCGGCCTGACGCTCGTCACGTCGAGCTGGCGCCGCAACCCTCCGCAGTGCCTCGACTCGCGCATCCATCACAACAACCTGCTCAACAACATCCTGGCCAAGATCGAGGCCGACGCCGCCGGCGCCGACGACGCGATCATGCTGGACCTCGCCGGCTGCGTGGCCGAGACCAACGCCTGCAACCTCTTCCACGTCGCGCGCGGCGAGCTGCACACGCCGGCCACCGGCGCGTGCCTGCCGGGCATCACGCGTGCGACGGTGCTGGGCCTCGCGCGCCGCGCCGGGATCGCGGCGCACGAGCGCGCGGTCACGCTCGTGGAGCTGATGACGGCCGACGAGGTGTTCGCGACGGGTACGATGGGGGAGTTGGCGCACGTCGTGCGCATCGACGGGCGCGCGGTGGGTGCGGGCGACGGGCCAGGGCCGCTGACGCGGCGGCTGCAGGGGACGTTCGCGGAGCTGGTGAAGCGCGAAGGCGAGGCGTTTCCGGGGACATGAGGTGAGTCAGCGGGCGGCGCGTATCGTGACACGGCTGCGGCGCGGTGCGCGCTGGACGGCCGTGGGCCTGATTGCGGTGGCCGGTATCGTCGCGGCTTCGGGCGGATGCATCGCCCCACCCCTGCTCCTGCCAACGGCTCGCGTCCCGATCGACCTCTCCCGGTTTCCATCCGGCACGGAACTGGTCGAGCTGCCGGTCAGCCCGGACGAGACACTGCGCGGCGTGTGGGTGCCGGCCATCGGCCCCGGTCCGGCGCCGATCATCGTGGACTTCCTCGAATCCAGCGGCACCATCGACACGGGAGCCTTGGACCTCGGATTCACGGCCACGATTGGCACGGCGACGGCCGACGAGCCGGCGCACGCCGAGTGCCGCGCCGAGGGCGCACCACTCGAGCCGCTCGACCACGATTTCTGCGCCGCCCGCCGTCGGTACGCGCTGCTGCCGCTGCTCGGTTTCGCATCGCTGTGCATGGACTACGCGGGCGTCGGCGCCTCGAGCGGCGAACGCTCGACCGACAACCTGCGCCGCGATGCTCACGCGGTCTGGGACGAGGCGCTGCGGCGCGCCGGTGGCGACGCCTCGCGCATCGTGTTGCGGGGCACGTCGGTCGGTGCGCTGGTAGTTGCCGCACTGCTGCAGGATGGCGCGCGGCCCGGCGGCGTCATCCTCGTCGCGCCCGTGCGCGCCGAAACCATCACGCGCAACGGCGCGCAGGCGATGGGACGCGGACTCGAGGTCGCCCTGGTCGGCTGGCTGCTGCGCACGCCGATCGAGGCGGATTTGCTCGCCGAGCTGCGCCGGCTGCAGGCACCCCTGCTCGTGGTGGTGCCCGAACGCGACGAGTTCCTGCGGCACGACGAACGCGCGCAGCTGCTCGCGGCGACGGACGCGGCGCGCGGAGTCTTCGTCGTGCGGCACGCGGACCACGTGGCGCTGTCGCTCGCCGCGCGCGACGTGCTTGCCGTCGAAGGCTGGTTCCTCGGGCGCCTGCCGCTGGTGCAGTCGCCCGCACAGCGCGTCGAGGCGGACCGGCTCGCCTGGCGTGCTGCATGCGATTCCTACGCCGACCCCCGGGCTGGCGACTTCGACGTCGGACAGCCGGGGCATGCGCGGCTCGAAGCCGTGGAGGACGTGCTCCCGCTCGCCTGGCCGGGCGCCGCCTGCGCCTTAGCCGCCTTGGACCAGGGCTATCCCGAGCGGCGCGAGTTCCTCGAGCAGCTGTCGTGGCTTCCCCCGGCGGCGCGCGGGCGCCTCGATCCCTGTGGCCTGGCGCGCCTGGCTGATCTCGATGATCCGGCGGGTCGATTCAGTCCGGACGAGATCCGAAGACTGCGCGGCTGCTTCCCGGAACTGGTGGGAGCGACGTCAGGCGCGCTCGTCGAGACCCTGTCGCGCGCCCTCGCGATGCAGGACCAGCACCTCTCCGGCGTGGGCTACTCCATGTCGATCAGCGGAGAGTTCCATATCACCCGGCCCGTCGACACGACGACCGCCCTCGCCGGATGGATCAAGCTGGACTGGCCCGCATACGGCGGCACTCTTGCAGGCGATGGCGCGCGGCGCCTGCAGCGCCTCGTGTTCAAGGCGGGCGGCGTTCCCGATCGCGTGAGCCTCGATGCGGCCGGCACGCTGCACGTCGAGGTACTCGAAGCGGGCGGCTGGCGGGTGGTGCCGCCGCCGGTGGCAGCGCCGTGACCACGACGCGCGCCGAATCGTCGGGATCGCTTGTCCTCGGACTCGACGTCGGCACTCAAGGCACCAAGGGGCTGCTCCTCGACGCCGATTCGCGCCGCGTCGTCGCCCGCGGCGCCGCGCGCTACGGCGTCATCGAGGGCCTCCCTCCCGGCGCCTCCGAGCAGCACCCCGACACGTGGCTGGCCGCCGTGCGCGATGTCGCCGCGCAGCTGCTCGCCGCCGCCGGCCCCGGCGCCGCCGCGCGCGTCGGCGGCGTGGGCATCTCCGGCCAGCAGCACGGCCTCGTGGTCCTCGACGAGCAGCGCCGCGTCATTCGCCCGGCCAAGCTGTGGAACGACACCTCGACCACCCCCCAGGCCGACGAGCTCTCGGCAGCGCTCGGCCGGCGCATCCCCGTCGGCTTCACCGCCAGCAAGATCCTCTGGCTCAAGCGCCACGAGGAAGAAAACTGGCGACGCGTGAAACACGTGCTGCTGCCGCACGACTTCCTCAATGAGCGCCTCACCGGGCGGCCCGTCATGGAGGCGGGCGACGCATCGGGCACCGGGTTCTTCGACCCGGTGAAGAGGGCGTTCGACGAGGAGGTGATGGCATGGATTGATCCGCGGCTGCGCGAGCTCGTCCCACCGCTGCTCGCGGCCGGGGAGCCCGCCGGGCGACTCTCACCGTCCGGCGCGGCTCTGCTCGGCCTGAGGGAGGGTCTGCCCGTGGCGGCCGGCGGCGGCGACAACATGTGCTCGGCCATCGGCAGCGGCGCCACGCGTGCGGGCGTGGTGACGTGCAGCCTCGGCACGTCGGGCACGGTGTTCGCCTACGCCGATCGTCCGGTCGTCGACCCCGAGGGCCTCATCGCGCCCTTCTGCGACAGCACAGGCGGCTGGCTTCCGCTGCTGTGCGTGATGAACTGCACCAACGTGACCGAGGAGGTTCACGCGGCCTTCCCCGACCTCAGCCTCGACGAGCTGACGCGCGCCGCCGAGCAGGAGCCGCCGGGCGCCGGCGGGCTGCTCTGGCTGCCCTTCCTGCAAGGGGAGCGCGTGCCGGACCTGCCGGACGCCACGAGCACCCTGCTTGGCCTGCGCGGCGGCGCGCTGCGGCCGGGCCGGTTGTTCCGCGCGGCTCTCGAGGGCGTCGCGCTCAACCTCGGCTGGGGCCTGCAGCGCCTCGCGGCCCTCGGGCTGCGGATGGAGACGGTGCGCCTCGTGGGTGGCGGCGCGCACAACCGCCTCTGGCAGCAGATCCTGGCCGACGTCTTCGGCGTGCCCGTCGTGCGGCTGGCCGAGGCCGAGTCGGGCGCGCTGGGCGCGGCCATCCAGGCCGGCTGGACGGCGCGGCGGCTGGCGGGAGAGAAGGTGTCGTGCGACGAGGTGGCGCAGCCGTTCATCACGATGGCGGGCGAGGCGGCGCAACCGGACACGGCGCGTGCCGAGTTCTACCGCGAGGCGGGCGTACGCTTCCGCGCTGCGGTCGACGGACTTTACGGAGAGGGTTGAGCGGCATGGCCACGGGAGAGACGGGTGAGCTGCCTTTCGCTCGGGGCCCCGTGCGCGCGCCCGGTCCGGCCTGTGCGCCCGACGCCCCCCGCACCCCGCACGACGTCCTGCGCGACGTCTTCGGCTACGACACGTTCCGCCCGCTGCAGGCCGAGATCATCGACGAGCTGCTCGCCGGCCGCAGCGCCTTCGTGCTCATGCCCACCGGCGGCGGCAAGAGCCTGTGCTTCCAGGTGCCGGCGCTGCTGCTGCGGGGCACGACGGTGGTCGTCTCGCCGCTCATCGCGCTGATGAAGGACCAGGTGGACGCTCTGCGCGAGTGCGGGGTGTCAGCGGAGGTCTACAACTCCAGCCTCGACGGCCCCTCGGCGCGGCGCGTGCTCGCGCGGCTGCACGCGCGGGAACTGAGCCTGCTGTACGTGGCGCCCGAGCGGCTGCTCATGCCGGACTTCCTCGCGCGGCTGGCCGGGCTGCCGGCCGGAGCCGCGCCGACGCTGTTCGCGATCGACGAGGCGCACTGCGTGAGCCAGTGGGGGCACGACTTCCGCCCGGAGTATGCGCAGCTGGCGGTGCTGGCCGAGCGCTTCCCGAAGGTGCCCCGGCTGGCGCTGACGGCCACGGCCGACGCCGCGACGCGCGCGGACATCCTGCGCGTGCTCGGGCTGCAGCAGGCCCGGAGCTTCGTGGCCAGCTTCGACCGGCCCAACATCTTCTACCGCGTGGTGCCCAAGAAGGATCCCGAGCGGCAGCTGCTGGACTTCCTGCGCGAGCGGCGCGGGCAGAGCGGCATCGTCTACGCGCTCTCCCGCAAGCGCGTGGAGCAGGTGGCGACGCGGCTGGCGCGGGCGGGGGTGCGCGCGGCGGCCTATCACGCCGGGCTGCCGGCCGAGGAGCGCTCGCGCGTGCAGGAGGCCTTCGCGCGCGACGAGCTGCACGTGGTCGTGGCCACCGTCGCCTTCGGCATGGGCATCGACAAGAGCAACGTGCGCTTCGTGGTGCACCACGACCTGCCCCGGCACATCGAGGGCTACTACCAGGAGACCGGCCGCGCCGGGCGCGATGGGCTGCCGGCCGAAGCCCTGCTGCTCTTCGGCTGGGGCGACGTGGCCGTGGCCCGCGCGCTCATCGAGGGCGATGGCGCGGACGGCGCCCGCGGCAGCGACCAGGTGCGCGTGGAGCTGCACAAGCTGCAGGCCATGGCGTCCTTCGCGGGCGGCGACAGTTGCCGGCGCCGGGCGCTGCTCGCCTGGTTCGGGGAGGAGCGCGACGGCGACTGCGGGCGCTGCGACGTGTGCGAGCACCCGCCCGAGCGCGTGGACTGCACGGTGCTGGCGCAGAAGGCGCTCTCGTGCATCATCCGGCTCGGCCAGGGCTACGGCGCCGCCTACGTCATCGACGTGCTGCGCGGCTCGCGCGGCGAGCGCGTGCTGCAGAACGGGCACGACCGGCTCTCCACGCACGGCATCGGCGCCGACCTCGGGCGCGAGGAGTGGCAGTCGGTGATCCAGCAGCTCGTGCACCGCGGCTACGTGGTGCAGGACGTGGCCAACTGGTCGGTGCTGCGCGTGGCGGGCAAGGCGCGCGCGCTGCTGGCGGGCGAGGAGCGGCTCGAGCTGTCGCGGCCGCGGCCGGTGGCGGCGCCGCGGCCGGCGGACGACGATCGCATGCCGGATGAAGTCGCCCCCGCGCGCCGCTCGCGCCGCGCGCGCCCGGCCGCCGCGGCGGGCGCCGAGCCGCTCAGCGACGAGTCCGACCTGCAGCTCTTCGCCGCGCTGCGCGCCCTGCGCAAGCGCCTGGCCGACGAGCGCGGCGTGCCGGCCTACGTCGTGTTCACCGACGCCACGCTGGCGGGCATGTGTCGCGCGCGGCCGAGGACGGAGGCCGAGCTGCTGGCCGTCTCCGGCGTCGGACAGCACAAGCTGGAGAGCTACGGAGAGGTGTTCCTGAAGGAGATCGCGGCCTTCGGGCGCGGGGCCGCGGCCGAGTGAGCCGACTCCGGCCTTGGGGTTGCGTGTTTCCACGAAATGAGGCACGGTGAAGGGCCTCGGATCACGATCCGGATCCACGGGCAGCGCCCGAACGGTGAAAGGGAGAATCGATGGGTTGCTCGGGAATCCGGCTCGGAACTGTCCTGCTCATGCTCGGCGCTTCCGCCGCCGCGAGCGACACCGTGCTCGTGTCCTCCAGTTCCACGGGCTCGTCCGGGGACCTGGAGAGCGGCTCGATCTTCGGGAGGCAGTCGATCTCGCGCAGCGGGCGCTTCGTGGAGTTCGAGTCGCGAGCCTCCGACCTCGGGCCCGAGGACTCGAACAACGACTGGGACATCTACGTCTGGGATCGCAAGAAGCAGACGAAGGTGCGCGCCAGCGTCGCGGCGAACGGCGACCCGGGCGGCGCGTCCGGCCTCAATGGGAACCTGTCCGCGAACGGCCGCTACGTGGCCTTCCAGTCCTCGGACACGGACCTGGTCGAGGGCGGCGACGCCGGGTTCGACAGCGACATCTTCGTGCGCGACCTGAAGAAGGGCGTGACGACGCGCGTGTCGGTGGACTCGGCCGGCCTCGAGGCCGACGGCCAGAGCCACAACCCGTCGATCTCGGCCAACGGCCGCTGGGTGGTGTTCCAGTCGACCTCGGCCCTCGTCGCCGACGACGACAACGACCTCGTCGACATCTACCTGCACGACCGCAAGAAGGGCACGACGTCGCGCGTGTCGGTCGACTCGGCCGGTGCGCAGGTCGTCGGCGACAGCATCGGCGCGAGCGTGTCGGCCAACGGCCGGTACGTGGTGTTCGAGTCGAGCGCGCAAGGACTGGTGCCTGACGACCTCAACGGCACGACCGACGCGTTCCTGCGCGACACCAAGCTGGGCACCACCGTGCGCCTGTCGGTGAATGCCGCGGGCGAGGAAGGCGACGGCGCCTCGACGCAGGCCATCATCTCGGGCAACGGCCGGTTCGTGGTGTTCAGCTCCCAGGCGACCAACCTGGTCGAGGACGATGGCATCGCCAACGCCGACGTGTTCCTGCGCGACTTGAAGCTGGGCACCATCGAGCGCGTGAGCCTGGACGCCACGGGCGATGACCCGGACGGCGACTCCAGCGCGCCGTCGATCACCCATTCGGGACGCTTCATCGCCTTCGAGTCGGATGCTGACGACCTGCTCGCCGACGGGGAGGACGGCAACGGAGAGTCGGACATCTTCGTCATCGATCGCAAGAAGGCTTCCATCGTGCGCGCCTCCGTGGACCCGGACGGCCTTGAGGTGCTGGCCGGGCCGAGCTACGGTGCCGTCGTGTCGGGCAACGGTCGTTTCGTCGCCTTCGAGTCGGATGCCGGCGACCTGGTGGCCGGCGACGACAACGACGCCCGTGACGTGTTCCTGAGGGACACGAAGTAGGCCGCGGTGCGAGAATCCGGGGGCCGCGCCGTCGCGGCGCTCCGGGAACTCCGCCATGCCGCTCAGCGACCTGTCCAGCACGACCGCGCTGCTCATCCGCACGCCCGTCGCCCTCGATGCCCTGCTGCGCGACTTGCCCGACGACTGGGTGCGCACGCCCGAGGGCCCGGGCCGCTGGAGCGCCTACGACATCCTCGGGCACCTCATCCACGGCGACCGCACGGACTGGATCCCGCGCGCGCGCATCATCCTCGAGCACGGCGAGGCGCGCGCCTTCGAGCCCTTCGACCGCGAGGCCCAGGCGCGCTGGCCGCAGGACGTGCCGCTGGCCGCTCGGCTGGACGAGTTCGCGGCGGTGCGGCGCGCCAGCCTCACGGCGCTGGCTGCGCTGCGGCTGGCGCCGGCGCAGCTGGCGCGTCGGGGCCAGCACCCGGTGCTGGGAACGGTCACGCTCTCCGAGCTGCTCGGGACCTGGGTCGTGCACGACCTGAACCACCTCGCCCAGATCGCGCGCGTGCTGGCCAAGGCCCGCGGCGACGAGGTGGGGCCGTGGCGCGAGTACCTGCCGCTGCTCTCGCGCTGACTCGGGGCGGGCGCAGCCTCTCGCGCACGGGGGCGAGCTGCTCGGGCGCCGGCGTGCAGGCGACGGGCTCGTCGGCCATGGGCTCTTCCGGGTACGACGCGGCGCAGCCCGCGAGGACGAGGGCGAGGACGGCGGGGTGTGGCCGGGCGAGCATTGTGCGGCGATGATATCGGCGACCGCGCGACAGCGCGCGAATTCGACGTTCAAGCTCCGGTGGGCAGAGGTCCGCGAGCCGTGCCACGATCCGCCTCCATGAACAGCACCGCGATCGCCCTGCCTCCGAAGCTGCCCTCGCGCGGCGAGATGCTCGCCGCGATGCAGGCGCGCGACTCGCGCTACGAGGGCGTCTTCCTCATCTGCGTGAAGACCACGGGCGTCTTCTGCCGGCCCGGCTGCGCGGCGCGCATGCCGCGCGCCGAGAACGTCGAGTTCTTCGCCGACGCGCGCGGCGCCCTGCACGCCGGTTACAGACCCTGCCGCCGCTGCCGGCCGATGGACGAGGGGCACGAGCCGCCGGCGTGGGTGGACCAGCTGATCCGCCGCGTCGAGGCCGAGCCCGAGCGCCGGCTGCGCGCGGCGGATCTGCGCGCGCTGGGCGTGCACCCGGCACGCGCGGCGCGCTGGTTCAAGGCGCACTACGGGCTCACCTTCCAGGGCTGGCATCGCGCGCGGCGGGTGGGGCGCGCGCTGCGGGTGGTGCGCGCGGGCGGCGGCGTGGGTCGCGCCGCCGACCGCGGTGGCTACGAGAGCGAGTCCGGCCTGCGCGACGCCTTCGTGCGACTGTTCGGCGCGCCCCCGACGCGGGTGCACGGCCAGCCCGTGCTCAGCGCGCGCTGGACGACCACGCCGCTGGGGCCGATGCTGGCCGTCGCCAGCGACGAGGGCCTGTGCCTGCTGGAGTTCGTGGAGCGGCGCGCGCTGGAGGCGCAGATCGCCACGCTGCGACGGCGCGTGCCGGGCGTGGTGCTGCCCGGCGACCATCGCCACCTGCGGTCGCTGGAGCAGGAGCTCGGCGAGTACTTCGCGGGCGAGCGGACGGAGTTCACGGTGCCGCTGCATGCGCCGGGCACGGAGTTCCAGCGCGCAGCATGGGAGCAGCTGCGCCGGATCCCCGCGGGCGAGACGCGCAGCTATGCGCAGATGGCGCGGGCCCTCGGACGGCCGTCGGCGGTGCGCGCCGTCGCGCGAGCCAACGGCGACAACCGCCTGGCCCTGCTGCTGCCCTGCCACCGGGTCATCGGCAGCGACGGCAAGCCGGTCGGCTACGCCGGCGGAGTCTGGCGCAAGCAGTGGCTGCTGGCGCACGAGGCCGCGATGGTCGCGCGCCGCCACTGAACGAGAGGCTTCGTCCCGCGCCTGCGCGGCACTAGACTCGCCGCATGACCAACCTGGTCGTCGTGACGGCGTACTTCGTGGCGCTGGTCGGCTTCGGCCTGTGGAAGGCGCGCGCGGTCAAGGGCCAGGAGGCTTTTGCGCTGGCGGACCGCGGGCTGCCGCTGTTCATCCTGCTGGGCACGCTGCTGGCCACGTGGACGGGCACGGGCTCGATCTTCGCCAACGCCGGGCGCGCGTATCACGACGGCTTCGGCGCCTTCGTGCTGTGCCTCGGGCCGACGGCGGGCTTCCTCGTGCTCATGGTGCTGGCCGGCAAGGTGCGGGCGCGCGGGAGGTACACGCTGCAGGACCTGCTGGAGGAGCGCTTCGGACCGGCGGCGCGGGTGCTGGGCATGCTGACGCTGGTCTCGGCCTACCTCGTGATCGTGAGCTACCAGCTGCGGGCGGCGGCGGTCGTGCTGGAGATGCTGGTGCAGGGCGCGGGGCTGGGCGCCGTGGGCGCACACCACACCTCGGTGATGGTGGGGGTGTGCGTGATCATCGGCGTGTACACGGCGCTGGGCGGCATGCTCTCGGTCGCGTTCACCGACACCTTCAACGGCGTGCTCATGACCCTGGGCATGCTGGCGGCGCTGCCGGTGACGTGGTGGCTGGCGGGCGGGTGGAGCGGCGTGACGGGACGGCTGCCGGCGCCGGACGCGACGACCGCGGCGCACCTCTCGCTGCCGGGCGTGCTGTCGGTGACGCTGCCGACCTTCCTGCTCGTGCTGGGCGACGCGAACCTGCACGCGCGCTTCCTCGCGGCGCGCAGCGGGCGCACGGCGCGCACGGCGGTGGCGCTGCTGATCCCGGCCACGCTGTTCATCGACGGCTCCATCATCCTGGTGGCCATCGCAGGCAGCGTGCTGCTGCCGGGACTCGCGGATCCCTCGCACGTGGTGCCGGCGCTGGCGAGCGGCACGCTGCCGCAGCCGCTGGCGGGGCTGCTCATGGCCTCGGTGGTGGCCATCATCATCTCGACCGCGGACAGCTACCTGCTCACGTCGGCGAACACGCTGCTGCGCGACGTGTGGCAGCGCTTCGTGCGGCCGGGCGCGGACGACCGGCAGCTGCTCGCGACCGCGCGCTGGCTGGTGCTGGGCTGCAGCGCGCTGGCGCTGTGGATGGCCTTCGCCAGCGCCGGCTTCTTCGAGGTGGCCTTCCTCGCCTACACGATCTACGGCGTGGGCATCACGCCGCCGCTGCTGGCGGCGCTGTTCTGGAAGCGGGCCACGCCGGCGGGCGCGGTGGCCTCGATGCTGGTGGGCGGCGTGACCACGACGCTGTGGTGGGCTTTCGACGGCGCCACGCGCTCGGCGGCGGCGCTGCACCTGCCGGAGGGGACGCAGATCGATGCGGTCATCCCGGCGCTGCTCCTGGCGGCGCTGACGCTCGTGCTCGTGAGTCTCGTCACCCGGCCGCGCCCGGCGGTCGTCCCGGGGGCGGCGACGGCTTGATCGAGCCCGGCCTGGGCCGGCGCCACTCTCGCGCCATCGCTCGGCCGCTTCCGGCGCGGACAATGCCCGGCTGCTTCCCGGGAGCCGCCGATGCGCGGACGTCTCGCCGTGCTGGGGGTGGTCGCCACGCTGGCGCTGGCCGGCGCCGGCTGGCTGCTGATTCAGCCGGGCGACGCGGACGGACCCGTGGAGGATCCGCCGCCGGGCGCGCTGGACGCGCGGCCCGAGCCGAGCGCCGAGGCGACGCCCGAAGTGTTCGGCCCGCCCGCGCCTGAGGGATGGCTGGATGAGCCGGCGGCGCACGCGGTCCAGCCCCTCGCGGGCGGCGACGGTCTCGCGGCGCCCGACCGCGTGGACGAGTTGTTCGAGGAGCTGCGCGTCCTGTACGAGCGGCGCTCGTACGAGGAGCGCGACCGGCTCGTGGTGCGCGCGCTCGAGCGCTTCGTGCTGGATGCCGAGGCGGCCGGGCAGCGGGAGGCGGCGGCGGGGGCGCTACGAGCGCGGCTCGACGCGCGGCCGGGCGCGGCCGGCGCGGCCGGCGCGGCCCTGGCGCCGCTGTCCGAGCCCGATGGCGCGGCGCGCCTGCCCCGCGGCGCGCGCGCGATCGACTT
>DASUFI010000327.1:0-27237 GCA_036274635.1 Planctomycetota bacterium | reverse complement strand
CTCGAGAACCTCCACGCGCAGATGCCCATCCTCGCGGCCCGCATGAACGCCCGGCTCGGCCGCGCGCCCGGCACGCCCGTGCCGCTGCCCGCCGCGCTGCCCGACCCGCCGGCCCTCGGCGCGCGCGACGACGAGCTGCTGGCCCGCGTCGCCGAGCGCAGCCCCGAGCTGGCCGCGCTGGCCCGCGAGGTCTCCGGCCAGGAGCAGGCGCTGGACCTCGCGCAGCAGGCCGAGATCCCGGATTTCGGCTTCTCGCTCAGCCTGACCGGCTCGATCGACCGCATGGTCGGCGGCATGCTCACGCTGCCCGTGCGTCGGGAGGCCATCGCCGGCGGCATCGCCGAGGCCGACGCCCTGCTGCGCGCGGCGCAGGCCGCTCGCGAGCAATACGGCCGCGACCTGGCCGCGGCGGCGGTGCTCGACCTCGTCGTGCTGCGCAACGCCGAGCGCCAGGCCGCGCTGTTCCGCGACGTGCTGCTGCCGCGCGCCGAGCTGCTCGCGCGCTCCGCCGAGGCCGGCCTTTCCTCGGGACAGGCCGACCTCGGGGCGGTGCTGGCGGCCCGCAGCGACCTGCTCGAGGCACGCCGCACGCTCGCCCAGCTGCAGGCCGAGCGCATCAAGGCGCTCGCGGCCATCGAGTCGGCGTCCGACCTCGACGTGGATTCGCTCATGCACCCGCGCATGGGCATGGTGGCAGGCTCGCCCGAGCCCTAGCGCTCACTTCTCCCGTGTCCGCTTCAGCCCCTTGTCCACGCGGGGCAGGCGGCCGCGCCGCTGCAGCCGCACCGCGTTGACCAGCTCGCGCGCGGCGTTGCGCACCTCCTCCTGCACGTCGCGGTCCGCGTCCAGGTCGTCGTGGCTCGTGGCGTAGTCGCGCCAGTAGCCGATGTAGCGATCCAGCTGGGCCTGCGGGCCTGCCGGCACCAGCCCCATGTCGGCGAGCCAGTCGACGAGGCTGCGCCGCAGCGTGCCCGCGCCCGCCGCGTCGCCGTGCACGACCACCGAGAACAGTCGCCCCGCGAGGTGCCGCGGATAGTCCCAGCCGCGCAGCTCCAGCGCCTTGGCGCGCTTGACATCCTTGCCGTGGGTGGTCGTCGGGTCCGGGTTGCCGCCGTCGGCGCAGACGAGGCGGTCGATCATGAGCTTGAGCACGCTCGGCGCCTGGTACCAGTTGACGGGGCACACGATCATGACGCCGTGCGCCGCGGCCCAGCGCGGGTAGAGCTCGGCCATCCAGTCGCCGGTCTGCTGCATCGCGTGGTTCGGGTAGCAGGAGCAGGGCCAGTGGCACAGGGGCATGGCGGTCGAGACGCAGGCCTTGCAGGGGAAGATGCGCCGGCCGGGCTGCGAGGCGAGCAGGCTGAGGTCGAGGAAGTCGACCTCCAGGCGCGGCGCGCGGCGCATGACGGCCTCAGCCATGCGGCACAGCCGCCAGGTCTTGGAAGTCTCGCCCGGGCACGACTCGCTCGTGCGCGACGAGCCGCTGATGAGCAGGATGCGCGCCGGCGAGCGGCGCGAGCGCTGCCGCCGCTCGGCGGCGTGGATCGCGGCGCGCGCCGCCAGCCACTCCACCGGCAGCTGCTCGTCCGGCTCCGCGAAGCGCGCGCCCGCCCGCCGCGTGCGCGGCGACTTGCGGTACTGGATGTAGCCGTCCCAGGCCTGCGCCATCACGCGCTCGAGCTCGGGCCCCACCGCCTCGAAGGCCGGATCGAAGAAGCTCTCGCGGAAGCGCCGCTCGAACTCGGCGCGCGAGAGGGTGCCGTCGGGCTGCAGGTCGCGGATGCGGACGCGGCGGGCCATGCGGAGGCGGCCGCTCTCAGCCCGCCTCGGCCTGCACCGCCGGCTCGACGCGCACCTCGGTCTTCACGGAGTTGGCGATGAAGCACATCTCGTGCGCCTCGTGGTGCATCGCGTCGAGGTCGGCGCGCGAGGGCCGCTGGCTGCCGCTGAAGGCGACGTCCGGTCGCAGCGTGACGGCGCTGATCCAGGTGCGGCCCTGGGCGCTCTTGCCCATCACGCCCACGGCCTCGTCGCGATAGCTGTCCACGACGAAGCCGCGCTTCGCCACCACGTACAGGAAGGACAGCATGTGGCAGCTCGACAGCGAGGCCACGAAGGCCTCCTCGGGGTCGACGGCCGCCGCCACGGAGAGCGGCAGCGGCACGACGTGCGGCGAGGACGAGGCCGGAACCTCCACCCCGCCGTCGAAGGTCCAGCGGTGGCCGCGCGAGTAGCGGTTGTCCGTGAAGGTGGCGCTCCCGCGGGCCCACTCGACGGTGGCAAAGATCTTCGTCATGCGGGCCTCAGCTCTCCACGAGCACCTTGAAGCCGCCGTAGGCCATGCGCTTGAAGTCGAAGGGCATCTTCTGGCCCATCAGCGCGTGGATGTCCGGATCCTTCATGACCTTCTTGTTGACCGCGTCGCGGTGCGCGCGCGACTTGAAGACGACGTAGGAGAAGAACACCGTCTCGCCCGGCTTGGGCTTGAACACCTTGGGGAAGCCGACCATGCCCTTGGGCTTCAGGTCGTCGCCGACGCACTCGCGGTACTCGAGCGCGCCGTGCTTCTTCCAGACCTTGGCGCCCAGCTTGGCCATGCGCTTGTAGGCCGCGAGGTTCTTCTTGGGAACGGGGACGACGTAGCCGTCGACGTAAGGCATGGCGATCTCCTGCGGTTGGGGTTCCGATTATGCCCAGCCTTGCCGCATGGCGCGCAAGGCGTGTCGCGCCGCCGGTCGGGCTGCGGCTCGATCGTGGACAGTCCTGATGCCGAGTCTGCGCCCGCTCAGGCCGGCCGCTCGAGCTTGCCGCGGATCTCGGCGTACTTCTCGATGGCCTTGTCGGGCGCAAAGTCCTCCATCTCCTGCACCTGGCGGACCTCGATGATGGCGTCCTCCATCATCGGGCAGCGGCGCGCCCACTCGACCGCCTCGGCCTTGGACTTCACGTCGATCATCCAGTAGCCGCCGAGCACTTCCTTGGCCTCGGGGAAGGGGCCGTCGGTCACCACGGGCGGCTTGCCCTGCGCGAAGCGCACGCGCGCGCCCATGGCCGGCGGGTGCAGCCCGTCCAGGGCGAGCAGCACGCCCGCCTTCTGCAGCGACTCGTTGAACTTCATCATCGTGGCCACGGCCTCGGGGTCGGGCATCGTGCCGGCCGCGGCCTTCTCGTAGCCCTTGGGGATCACCAGCATCATGAAGCGCATCGGAGGGTCCTCGGTTCGGGAGTTGGCCGGTCCGCGGCTCGCGCCGCACGGCTCGTGAGGGTGTCGAACGGGGCCGCGCGGAATCGACGGCCCGGACGGGAAAAGCTTCAGTCGCCCTGGCGACCTGGCCGATGAGTCGGCACGGACGACTGTCTGCCCGGACCCCGGAGACCGACATGAAGACCCCCTCGATGCTCGTGGGCGCCCTGTTCGTCGCGCTGACCGCCACGGCCGCGCGCGCCGACACCCTGAAGGTGCCCAAGCAGTTCGACACCATCCAGGCTGCGGTCGACGCCGCCGTCGCGGACGACGTCATCGTGGTCGCGAAGGGGCACTACGCGCCCTTCAGCGTGGTGGGCAAGACGGGCCTCACGATCAAGGGCAAGGGCCACCCCGTCATCGACGGCGGCGGCGCCGATGCGCCCATCGTCGTGGTCGACAGCTGCACGTCCGTCGTGCTGCGCGGCCTCACCGTCTCCAACGGCGCCGACCGCGGCATCGAGGTCACCGACTGCACCGACGTGCTGATCAGCAAGTGCCGCGTCGACGACGTGGACGGCGAGGGCATCTACCTCACCGGCGACTTCCACATGGTGCAGAAGTGCCGCTTCGAGAACACCGGCCTCGAGGCCATCGCCATCGGCGACGGCTCGAGCGACGTCTGGGTCGACAAGAGCCGCTTCACCGACACGGCGTCCGCCATCACCTTCCGCGGCGACGGCCACATCGCCACGCGCAACCGGATCAAGGACTCGCAGAACGAGGGCTTCGTGATCCAGGGCACGAACTGCGACATCGAGAAGAACGTCTTCGACGGCGTCGTCGACGACGCGCTCGACGTCGAGGGCGACGACAACGTGTTCTGGAAGAACAAGATCCGGCACGTGGGCAGCAACGGCGTCGAGGTCGAGGCGGGCGTGGCCGTGCCCCTCGACGCCACGGGCAACCTCTTCGTGAAGAACAGCGTCTCGAAGGTGCTGCAGAACGGCTACTTCGCGGGCGCGGCCGGCAACACCTTCGTCAAGAACAAGGCCAAGCAGGCCGGCGGCCTCGGCCTGCTCGACACGGCCGGGCCCGACGCGAACTACTACGAGAAGAACCACTTCGGGACGAAGTCGTTCGAGTAGCGGCGCCGCCGCCCGCGGGGCGGACTCGACGGCGCGCCCGGCGCGCCTACTGGTGGCACGCGTCCGCTATGGGCCGCACCTCGATGGCCCAGCCGAGCTGCTCGCCGAGGTGCGCCGCCGGGTGCAGCGAGGCGATCTTCACCGCCTCGGCCAGGTCAGCGGCCTCGATGATGACCAGGCCGCCCACGATCTCCTTGGCCTCCACGAAAGGCCCGTCGGTGACCACCGGCTTGCCGTTGCGCGCGCGGACGGTCGCCACGTCCCACTCGAGGCTGTTGCTGGACACGAAGTGACCGCTCTTGTGCAGCTCCTCGTCGTGCAGCTTGCACTGGGCCACGAGGGCCTCGAACTCGGCCTTGGTGAGGCGCGACATCTTCTGCTTGTCGCCGTAGGCGAGGCACAGGAACTTCATGGGAGGACTCCTTGGCGGGGTTGTAAGGGGGCTGTTGCTCGTCGAGCGGGGATGGCCGGGATCGACAGGCAAATCCGCCGGGCACTCAGGGAGGCGTGTCAGCGGGCAGGGAGACCACGAGTGTGGCCTCGGCTCCGGGCAGGACGTCCACCTTCGCCGTGACCGGTGGCGCGGCATCGGGGACGGTCAGCTCGTAGTGCCCCGCGTCGAGATCAGCCAGGCGCGCGGCGCCCTGCTCGTCCGTCGAGAGGCTCCAGCACTCGTTGCGTAGCGGCGAGGCTGCGCTCACGCGCAGCACGATGTTCGCCGCCGGGCGAGCTTGCGCGTCGCGCATCTGCACGGCCAACGAGCCGCGATGCTCCAGCCAGAGCTCGACCGGCGGCGCCGTGGCCCGCGCCTCGAACCACGGGCTCAGTGAGCGGCCATAGTCGGTGGCGTATGCCTCGACGGCGATGGTGGCACCGACGGGCACTTTGAGTACCTCGAAGTCTCCGGTCGCATCCACGTCCATCCGTTGCCCGCCCTGACTCCCTTCCCCGTAGCTCATCCACCACCAGCCCTGCACTCCCGCCGCTGGCTCGCGCGTGTCCGCGGCGAGGACACGCCCCCGGATCGTGACCAGCTCGGGTCGCCCCGGCACGACGAGCCGCAGCCCGCGCGTGCCCGCTGGCACGTTCTCGAGAAGGCAATGGCTGATGCGTGCCTCGGGGAAGCCCGCCGCGATGTCGCACATGGCGTGCGGATCGAGCGGCTCCAGGATGAACGTCCCATCGGCCAGCGACTGCGTGGACGCCGAGCCGGGCCATCGGCCCAACGCTCCCTTCGCGGGGCTGGCATAGACGTTCGCGCCCACGGCGAGCTGGCCGGATGTGTCCAGGACGATGCCCTCGATCGTCGCGGGCGGGTCGATGGAGAGATCCACGACGAGCCGCCCACCCTCCTCGGGCAGCCGGGCATCTCGCGCCAGGCTCGTGCCACCGGTGTAGGCCTTGCCTCGCAGCGTGTACGACCCGCCCGACTCGAAGCGGATGTCGAACCGCCCCTCCTTGTCGGTGGCAACCTCGCCGAAATCGGCGTCGCGGTCCTCGCCCGTGCGCCACACTTCCACCTGCCCGACGAGCCCCCCGCCGCACACGGCGTCCACCAGCCGGCCCGAGATCTCCAGCTCACGCGGGAAGCGCAGGATGACCTCGGCCGGCGCGTCGTCGACCCTGACATCGACCCCAGGCGTCGACAGGGCCTCGCCGTTCGAGGACAGGGCACGCTCGTTCGATGCCCAGAGTTGGATCGTGGCTCCCGCGTCGCTCTCGAAGTCGAAGTGTCCCGCTGCGTCGCAGCTCGACGTGGCGGGAACCCGTGGCTCGCCGCGCTGAAAAGGGATGCTTCCACCTTCGGCATGCACCGTCGCGAACGGCACCGGCGCATCGTCCGCGTCGACCACGCGCCCGGCGACGTGCGCTGGCAGTCGTAGTCGGATGGTGACGACGCTTCCATTGCGACTGGCCTGTCGCAGTCTAGCAGCGTTCCAAAGACCGCTGCGGCCTGCGAACGCATCGCTGGCCTCGAGCAGGAAAGGAGCGTCGCCGAACTGCAGCGTGAATCGGCCGGTCGCGTCGACGGGCCAGGACTCATCGGGCGGGCGCTCGGCCTCGCTCCAGGCCTGCGATCCGCGCCAGATGGCGATGCGGGCGGAGGACACCGACTGGCCGGCACGGTTCACGATGCGGATCACGGCGTCGCGAGGATCGACCGGAGCGGTTTCGGACGAGAGCTTCGGCGACTCCGCAGGCACGGCGCCCGGCTCCACGGCAGCTCCGAGCACCCGCGCCGGCTGGTCCGGATGAGCCGGCAACGCAAAGGAGCGCGGCGCGTCAGCGGTTGGCGGCGCGCTGTCGATCGCAGGCGCTCGCAGCTCGGGCTCGACACCCGCCGCCAGCCACCAGAGCAGCAGGCCGAAGCCCGCCAGGCCCAGGATCTCGAGCAGTCGACGGGTGGTCGCGGCCATGTCGGGACCCTGTACTGTGGTCGCGCGGCGATGGTATCCGATCGGTCCTCATGCGCCCTTCGGGTGGTGCCGCGCCAACCGCAGCGCCAGGTGCCGCTTCACGTCCGGCCACTCCGCGGCGAGGATGCTGTACATCACCGAGTCGCGCACGCTGCCGTCGCGGCGCGCGGCGTGGTGGCGGATGACGCCGTCCTTCTTCGCGCCCAGCGCCTCGATGGCCCGCTGCGAGCGGAAGTTGAAGTTGTCCGTGCGCAGGCCGACCACCGCGCAGCCCAGCGTCTCGAAGGCGTGCGTGAGCAGCAGCAGCTTGGCTGTGGTGTTCACGTGGCTGCGCTGCCAGCGCGCGGCGTACCAGGTGTAGCCGATCTCCACGCGGTCGACGGGCGCGATGATGTCGTGGTAGCGGGTCGTGCCCACGAGGGCGTCCGTCGCCAGCTCGCGCACGACCCACGGCAGCATGTGACCCGCCGCCTGGCCGGCGAGCGCGTCGGCGATGTATGCGGCCGTCTTCTCCGGCGCGGGCACGGCCGTGTACCACAGCTCCCAGAGCCGGCCGTCCGCGGCGGCGGCGGCCAGCGCGTCGCGGTGCTCGGGCGTCAGTGGCTCGAGGCGCAGGCCGCCGCCCTCCAGCGTGACCGGCTCGGGCCGGATCATGGGTGCCCGGTCAGCACTTGATCGACTTCCGCTTCTTGCCCCAGTTTCCGCGCGCCTTGACCTTGCCGATGGACTCGACGACGTCGGGCACCTTGCAGGCCGTGTCGCCCATGTCCACCTCGACGTGGCCCAGCCGCTTGCCCAGCGCGAGGGCCTCGGTGGTGAGCGGCTTCACGTGGCTGCCCACCGCGATGATGAAGGCGTTCATCACGTAGCGCACGCGGTTGGGCGCGGTGCGCACCTCCTTCTCCACGCGCGCCAGCAGCTTCTTCAGCTGCGCGATGTCGAGCTCCGCGTCCTCGCGCATCGCGACGATGCAGCCCAGCGTGGCCCAGCCCGCGGCGGCCTCGTGCTCCTTGCGGCTGTCGATCCACTTGAGCGCCTGCTTCCAGCCTTCGGGGCTGCCGCTCGCGACCCACGGCACCGAGTACTCCCAGAGCGCCTTGCAGTTGGCGCCGGCGACCCAGCGCTGCAGGTCGCGCGCGGCCATCTGCGCATCGTCCGCGAGCAGGGCCGCCAGGTACATCGCGTCGTAGACGCCGCTGTCCCACAGCTCCAGCGCCAGCGCGTGGTTCGTGCCGCCCGCGCGCTTCTGGATCTTCTTCAGCTCCGAGATCGCGACGCCATGGATGGGCTCGCGCGCGCCGTGGTTCAGCATGACCTTCTTGTAGGAAGGCTTGCCGAGCGACTTCAGCTCGGAGAGGACGGACTTGGCGGAGACGGGGGCGGCCATGGCGTGTTTCCAGTCGGCCCGGCCTTCCCGCCGCCGCGGGACATCCCGTCGCGCGCGGAGGGCCGCGGACCGGCGCGAGAGGCTACCGCCGCGCGCCGGCGTCGTCCATCCGCCGCCGGCTCAACCCGCCTCCGTCGCCTCCGCCAGCACCTGCGCCGCCCGCTCGCACTGCTCGCGCGTCACGTCGAGGTGCGTGACCGCGCGGATCATGCGCGGCCCCAGCGCGAAGAGCAGCACGCCGCGCTCCTTCGCGCGCGCCGCGACCGCCGGCGCGCCCGGCGCCCCCTCCGCGACGTGGAAGACGATGATGTTCGTCTGCACGCTGGCGAGGTCGACGACGAGGCGCGCGCTCTGCGCCAGCCGCTGCGCGAAGAGCTGGGCGTTGCTGTGGTCCTCCGGCAGCCGCGCGAGGTGGTGCTCCAGCGCGTGCAGCCCGGCGGCCGCATAGATGCCGGACTGCCGCATCGCGCCGCCCAGCATGCGGCGGTGGCGCACGCAGCGCTCGACGAGCGACTGCGAGCCCGCCAGCAGCGAGCCGCCCGGCGCGCCGAGGCCCTTGGAGAGCGCGACCGCCACGAGGTCGAAGGGCGCGGCCAGCTCGGCCAGCGGCGTGCCGGTGGCGGCGGTCACGTTCCAGAGGCGCGCGCCATCGAGGAAGGCGGCGATCTCGTGCGCCCGCGCCGCGGCGCAGACGCGCACGGCCTCCGCCTGCGGGAAGATCACGCCGCCCGCGCGGTTGTGCGTGTTCTCGATCTCCACCAGCGTCGTCGGCGGATAGATCATGTGGCCGCGCGGGTGCGCGGCGGCGAGGAACTCGTCCGCGCCGAAGACGCCGCGCGCGCCGATCTCGGCCAGCTGCACGCCCGCGTTGGCGGCGGAGCCGCCCGTCTCGTGCCACACAGCGTGCGCCTCGCGCGCCACGATGACGTGGTCGCCCGGCCGCGTGAGCACGCGCAGCGCCACCTGGTTCGCCATCGTGCCGCTGGGCAGGAAGAGCGCGGCCTCCTTGCCCAGCAGCGCGGCGACGCGCGCCTGCAGGGCGTTCACGGTGGGGTCCTCGCCGAACTGGTCGTCCCCCACCGGCGCGGCGGCCATGGCGGCGCGCATCGCGGGCGTCGGGCGCGTGACGGTGTCGGAGCGCAGGTCGATGGGTGCGGGCACGGCGGGCATGGGGCGCGAGGCTACTCCATCCGGCAGCCGCCGCGCGCCCCCGCCGCCTTCACCGCGAAGAGGTTGCCGAGCCACGACCTTCACGGCGCGCCGGATGCGGCCCGCGTGCGCTGGCCGGGCCCGGCGTCCTTCCGTCCCGGCGCGCCGGCTACGGCTTCGCGTCGAGGAAGCCCTGCAGGCCGCGGTCCAGCTGCACGCGGACCGGCGCACCGTCCGCATCGTGCAGCTCGCGGCGGTCCTGGATGCCGTCCTCGTCGGAGTCGCTCCAGAGGCACGTCGTGCCATCGGGATAGTGCACCGTCGACACCCCGAAGCCATCCTCGTCAGCATCCTGCGACTCGCTGACGAGGCGGCCGGCGGGCGATCTGCGCTCGGACGACTCGCTCACGCCGTCCTGGTCCGCGTCCTTCCATGTCGTCTTCCATCCGTCCGCCCGGAAGGCCGCCTTGAGCTCGTACACTCCGTTTTCGTCGGCGTCCGTCCACGTGCCGATGTGACGTCCGTCCGCTGCGTACTCCTCGACTCGCTCGGACAAGCCGTTCTCGTTCGCGTCGAAGAACACGCTTCGCTTCCACCCTGCGCGTACGTAGTGCGTCGTGACCTCAGGTTCGCCATCATGGTTCGCGTCGAGGTACTCGCTCGAAGCGTGGCCCGTGTCCTTCCAGTTGCTGATCCAGCCGTCACGCGTGGTCACCGAGTACCACGGAGAGGCCCTGCGCGTGCCGCCCAGTCGCGACAGATCGCGGTAGGTACCCATCCACCTGTAGAGGAAGAAGCCCGCTGCCACCCATCCGAGCACGCCCAGGGCGAGCGCCACGCGGCTGCGGCGCGGGAGCGGCGGCAGCGCGGTCACCAGCGAAGCCGAGAGCGCCGCCATCGGCTCCAACTCAGGGGGCGGTGTGCCCTGCACGTCCTCGGGCGCCGCCTCGACCAGCTCGTCGCCGACCTCGCGGCCCGCCCTGCGCGCGTCCTCCACCAGGCGCCGCGCGCGCTCGAGATCCACCGCGCGCACCTCGATCTCGACTCCCGCCAGGTTCATGGCGCGCTGGCTCACCGCGAACTCGTCCGCCAGCGCGATGCCGTTCACGAAGGCGGCGATGCCCTCGGCGCGCAGCAGCGCGAGCACGACCTGCGCCTCGATCGGCGAGCGGGCCCGCAGCAGGACGCTGGTCCGGACGTCATCGGCCATGGCTTGCTCCTCCGGAAGGGAGATCGACCGGCACGCCGGCGTCGGCGCCGGAGCGCGAGGCTACTTGGCGTCGGCCGCGCGCCGCAACGGCACGCTCAGCCCGGCTCGCCGCTCGACTTCGCCGACGTCCCGCCGCGGCCGCCCAGCCACTGCGCCAGCTCCTCGAAGCCGTTGCGCCGCGCCGCGTCGAGGGGCGTGGCCCGCTCCCAGCCGGGCAGCCAGTTGATGTCCGCGCCGTGCCCGAGGAGCAGCTCAGCCGCGGCGCGCTGGCCGCCGTGGCACGCGCCCCAGAAGGCGCGGTGGATCTCGGCCGCCGGTGGCTTGCCGTTCGCGAGGGCGTGCTCGAGGGCTTCCATCAGGCCCAGCGTCGCCTGGTCGGCGAGCGTCGTGTGAGCGCCGCGCTGCACCAGGCGCCGCGCGGCGTCCCACTGCGCGAAGCCGGTCGCGTCCGAGAGCGGTGGCCCGCCGCCGAGCACGCTGCCGGGCGCCTCGATGTCCGCGCCCGCGTCGAGCAGCGCGTCCAGCACGGCGACGTCGTTGCAGCTGGCGGCCCAGTGCAGCGGCGTTTCCTCGTGCGGACCGCGGAAGCGGGCGTCCACGTCGGCCCCGGCGCGGGCCAGCAGCTTCACGATGACCGCGCCGTTGGGGAAGTGCCCGGGCCAGTCGGTGACCACGTGCAGCAGCGTGCGCGACATGCCGCACGGGTCGTCGTCGCCCAGCCGGACCGTGGCCAGCTCGGGGTGCGCCACGAGCAGCAGCCCCAGCGCCGCGACGTCACCGCCGTGGATGGCCTTGACGGCCGCGACGGCCAGCGGGTGCTCCGTGGAGAGGAAGATCATCGGGCGCTCCTGGGCCTGTCCTCCTCGACGAACCGCGACGGGGCCGGAGCGTTGCAAGGCGCGGGTGAACTCATTCCGGACTCCGGGCCTACGGCGCGTGCGCCTGCGGGCTCCACGCCAGCTGCGCGACACGCCAGGCCGAGCCGTCCCAGCGCAGCACCGCCAGGAATTTGTCGTTCACTTCCGTCCGATCGCCGCCGGCGACGGGCGTGATCGAGCCCCGCGTGAAGCCCCACGCAGAGCCGACCGTGCCGTCGGCGAAGGCGTCGGCCACCTCGATATCGAGCTCGAGCCGGGAGCTGCCGAACAGCTTCCCGTACCGCGCGGCGATGGCGGTCTTGCCGCTCACCGGCGGCTCGCCCGGCGGCAGCCAGATGACGTCCTCGGTGTAGCAGGAGAGCACCGTCTCGAGATCGCACGCGTTGTCGGCGACGATCAGGCGCTCGAGCGTGGCGACGATCGCGGCCTTGGCGTGGTCGGGCGTGCCGGGCAAGGGATGCCCGGGCGAGCTGCAGGCCGCGAGGTTCGCCGCCAGGCAGGCGGCCAGCAGCACGCGCATCCAGCTCATGGCTCGCTCCTCCGCGCCGGGCGGCCTAGGCCACGTTCCGAGAGGCTAGCGACGCGCTCCACCTGATCCCAGCGGCCCGCAGCGCACTTCTCCATGCGGGCTTCCTCGGCGCCCACCCGAAGATGCGCGTCCGGCCCGGCTCCGTCAGCTCCTGTTCGCGCCGATCGCCTTGTACATCACCGCCCCGAGCACGCCGCCCGCGATCGGCGCCACCCAGAACACCCACAGCTGGCTGAGGGCCCAGCCGCCCGCGAAGACCGCCACGCCCGTGCTGCGCGCGGGGTTCACCGAGGTGTTCGTGACGGGGATGCTGATCAGGTGGATCAGTGTCAGCCCGAGGCCGATGGCCAGCGGCGCGAAGCCGCCCGGCGCGCGTCCGTCGGTGGAGCCCAGGATGATGAGCAGGAACATCGCCGTCATCACGATCTCGCAGATGACCGCGGCCTGCATCGAGTAGCCGCCGGGCGAGTGCTCGCCGTAGCCGTTGGAGGCGAAGCCCGCGTGCACGTCGAAGCCTGGCTTGCCGCTGGCGATGAGGACCAGCGCGCCGGCGCCCGCGAGGCCGCCCGCGACCTGCGCGAGGATGTACGGCAGCACCTGGCCCGACGGGAAGCGGCCGCCCGCGCACAATCCGACGGTCACCGCCGGATTGAGGTGGCAGCCCGAGATGTGACCGATGGCGTAGGCCATCGTGAGCACTGTGAGGCCGAAGGCCAGGGCCACGCCCAGCAAGCCGATGCCCACGTTGGGGAAGGCCGCCGCGAGCACCGCGCTGCCGCAGCCGCCGAGCACGAGCCAGAACGTCCCGAAGAACTCCGCGCCGTACTTGTTCATGCCACCTCCTCCAGGGTTGCGTCGAGCCTAGCAAGCAGGTGTGCGCGGTTCAGCCGTCCCGAGCGAAATGCGCGCGGCGCTCAACCCGCCGGTCGCGGTCGATGGATCACGCAGGTGGCCGTGGCGCGCGCCAGCAGCGCGCCGTCCGCGTCGCGCAGGTCGGCCTCCGCCGCGGCGACGTTGCGCGAGCTGTGCAGGACGCGCCCTTCCGCGCTCAGATCGCGGTCCGTCGGCACGGGCTTCAGCATCTGCACGTGCAGGTCCACGGTGCTGTAGCTGGCGCCTGGCTCCAGCGTGGTCTGCACGGCGGTGCCGGTGGCCGAGTCCAGCACTGCGGCCATGAAGCCCCCGTGCACGCCGCCCATGGGGTTGAGGTGCCGCGCGTCGGCCCGCGCGGTGAAGGTGACGCGCCCGCGCTCGGCGGCCAGGACGCGCATCGGCAGCGCGTCGGTGATCGGGGCCGGCGGCAGGCGGCCGTCGATCATGCGCTGCACGCGCTCGAGGCCGGGCAGCTCCAGCGGGTTCACGCGCGGAACCCGTACGGACAGTTGCGGCAGCCGGCCTCGCAGCAGTTGCCGCGCTTGAGCAGGTACCACGCGCTGAACACCAGCAGGCCGTCAGCCGCCATGTCGTAGTCGATGCCCTCCACCGGCGCGTCGTCCGTGGCGTACGCCGTCGCGCCACAGGTCGCGGCGCTGGCCGGCCTGACGCCGCGCACGAACTCCGCGATGCGCCGCTGCACCACCGGCTTCAGGCACGCGGGGCACAGGCAGCTCTCCGCCGGGTCCACCGGCAGGATGCGCGGCAGGCCGGCGCACCAGCAGCGCGACGCGCCCGCCTGCCCGCCGCACTCGAAGGCGGCGCCGCAGGCCGAGCAGGTCGTCACGTCGCCTCCGCCAGCCAGCGCTCGATCTGCCGCCGGTGCCGGTGCAGGTGCATGATCGCGTGCTCGAAGAGCTGGTCGAAGTCGTACTCCTGCCCCCAGCTCGAGTGCATGTGGATCGCGGTGCCCTGCGCCTCGGTCAGGTCCATGTGCCCCTCGACGGTGGCCAGCGTGTACTGCAGGCCCGCGCGCAGTCGCGCCAGCGCCTCGTCGCGCTCGAGCAGCTCGCGCGACTGCGGGTTCTTCGGGCGGCCCCAGACCTCGTTGAGCATGTCGGCGTAGCCGAAGCACGCGCGCACGACGTGGCTCATCACGGTCTGGATGCTGCGGCAGCTCTCGTCCTCGGTCATGGCGTCGCGCAGGGTGACGTAGTCCGAGTCGTCGAGGCGCTCGATCACGGCCAGCAGCTCGCGCGCCGCGCGCTCGTACTCGTCCATGAGCGCGCCGACGTAGCCGGACCGGTAGGGGACAGCCATGCGAACGCTCCCGATGCGAGGCCGCGCGAGACTAGTCGCGGGGGGAGCGGAAGCGCAAGCGTGTCATGGCCCCGACCGCCGCGAGCCATGGCATGGGCCCTGCGATTCCCGGCGCGGCCACCACGACGGGCGCGACCCGCGGTTGTTGGACGCCGGCCCCTTTCGACCCCCGCCACTCCCCGGCCCCACCGTCCCGCGGAGGACGCGCATGCCGCGCACCTTGCAACCGTTGTGCGATCACGTCGCCACCTTCGGCGACCGCACCGCCATCGTCGCGATGCAGCGGGGCGAGCGCGAGGAGTGGAGCTTCTCGAAGCTGGCCAGCCACGCGCGCCGCCTCTCGGCCGGCCTGCGCGAGGCGGGCCTGAAGACGGGCGAGCCCGTCGCGCTGCTGGCCGAGGACAGCCCCGAGTGGATCGTCGCGGCCCTGGCCATCCTGCGCGCCGGCGCGGTCATCGCGCCGCTGGACGTGCAGTTCGCCGACGAGGCGCTGGAGCACGTGCTGCAGGACAGCGAGGCGCGCTTCCTCTTCACCACCGCGCGCCAGCTGCCGCGCCTGCGCGCCCTGAAGCGCGCGCCGCGCCACGTCGTGCTGCTGGACGCGCCGGCCAGCGAGGCGCGCAGCTGGCGCGGCCTGCTCGCGGACGCCGACACGACCAAGCACGCCGAGCTGCCGCAGGTCTCGCCCAACGATCCCGCCGCGCTCTTCTACACCTCCGGCACGACCGGGCCGCCCAAGGGCGTGCCGCTCACGCACGCCAACCTCGAGTTCCAGCTCGACGCCCTGCTGCACCTCGACCTGCTCGAGCTGGATGACCGCATGCTGCTGCCGCTGCCGCTGCACCACGTCTACCCCTTCGTGATCGGCATGCTGTTCCCGCTGCGCACCGGGCTGACGCTCGTGCTGCCGCAGTCGCTCACCGGGCCGGAGCTGGTGCGCGCGCTCAAGGAAGGCCGCGTCACGGTGATCCTCGGCGTCCCGCGGCTGTATCGCGCGCTCCTCGACGGGCTCATGACGCAGGTCGCCGCGGGTGGCCGGCTCGCGCGCCTCGGCTTCCGCGCCGCGCTGGGCGCCAGCAAGCTCCTGCGTCGCCTCGGCCTGCGCGTGGGCCGCCGGCTGCTGGGCTCGGTGCACGAGCGGCTCGGGCCGCGCGTGCGCGTGGTGGTCTCGGGCGGCGCCGCGCTGGACCCCGACCTCGCCTGGGCGCTCGAGGCACTCGGCTGGCGGCTCGGCACGGGCTACGGCCTCACCGAGACCGCGCCGATGCTGACGCTGGGCCGCCCCGGCGCCATGCGCATCGGCAGCGTCGGACGTCCGCTGCCCGGCGTGCAGATCCGCATCGCGGCGGTGGAGACGGACGAGGATCGCAAGCCGGCCCGCAACGGTCGTCGCACGAAGGGCACCGCATCCGCCGGCGACACCCCCGTGGCGCTGGCCCACGGCCAGTCCGGCGAGATCCAGGCGCGCGGCCCGAACGTCTTCATCGGCTACCGCGGGCTGCCCGAGAGGACGGCCGAGGCCTTCACCGAGGATGGCTGGTTCCGCACGCAGGACCTCGGGCGCTTCGACGCGCGCGGCTGGCTCCACGTGGAGGGCCGCACCTCCGAGCTGATCAAGACCGAGAGCGGCGAGAAGGTGCAGCCGGAGGACCTGGAGAAGAAGCTGCAGGGCAGCCCGGCCGTGCGCGAGGTGGCCATCCTGCAGTACGAGCACAAGCTGGTCGCGCTGGCGGTGCCCGCGGGCGCGGCGCAGCGCGACGGCGCGGACGCCGGAGCGGCCGTGGGCGCGGCGGTGCAGGAGCACGCGCGCCACCTGCCGAGCTACGCGCGCATCACCGCCGTGGCCGTGACACGCGAGCCGCTGCCGCGCACGCGGCTGGGCAAGCTGCGCCGCCACCTGCTGCCCGAGCTCTACAAGAGCGCGCAGCGCGGCGACGGCGGCGCACGGCGTGGGGGTGCGCCGATGGACGTCGCGGCGATGGCCGCCGAGGACCAGGCGCTGCTCGAGCATCCCGCCGTGCGCCAGACGTGGGACATGCTGGCCGAGCATCACCCGCAGGCGCGCCTGACGCCGGACAGCAACCTGCAGCTCGACCTGGACGTCGACTCCATGGAGTGGCTCAACGTCACCTTCGAGATCCGCCGCCGCGCCGGCGTGGAGCTGCGCGACGACGTGCTCGCGCGTCTCGAGACCGTGCGCGACCTGCTGCGCGCCGTGTCCGAGGCCGGGCCGCACGCCGGGCCGCGCGCCTCGCCGCTGGACGAGCCCGAGAAGGCGCTCACGCCGGAGCAGCGGCGCTGGCTGGCCAAGGCCGGCGCGCCTCGGCGCTTCGCGCAGCGCGTGGCCTGGGCCGTGAACCGCGTCGTCCTGCGCCTCCTCTTCCGCGTGCACGCCGAGGGCCTCGAGAACATCCCGCCCACGGGCGCGGTGCTCCTCACCCCCAACCACTCCAGCTACCTCGACGCGCCGCTGGTGGCCGCCGTCCTCGACACCGAGCGCCTGCGCCGCACCTGGTGGGCCACGTTCACCGGCCTCACGGCGGCGGGCTTCCTCGGCCACGCCGTCGCGCGCCTCGGGCGCATGCTGCCGATCGACCAGGAGCACGGAGCCGCGTCGGGCCTCGTCTCCGGCCTCGTCGCGCTGAAGCGCGGTCAGACCCTCGTGTGGTTTCCGGAGGGCCAGCTCACCCGCGACGGCGAGCTGCAGGAGTTCAAGCCGGGCGTCGGCCTGCTGCTGCAGCGCGTGCCGGTGCCGGTCGTGCCGGTCTGGATCGAGGGCAGCTTCGCGGCGTTCCCGAAGGGGCGCTCGCTCCCGCGCCTGCGCCGCATCCGCGTGATCTTCGGCAAGCCGATCGAGGCGGAGGCGCTCAACGTCCACGGCAGCGACGCCGAGGCCGCCGGTCGCATCGCCCGCGCGCTGCGCCAGCGCGTCGCCGCGCTCGGGCGCCGCTCAGCGACGCCCGCGGCCGCGCACGGCTCGTCGGCGGCGTCGGGCGCCTGAGCGGCGCGACGCGGACCGGCTGCTCGAGCGGCGCGCGCCGAGCTTCGGCGTCGGCCGCCACTGAAAGCGCCCCAGCGGGATGCGGCCCTGCTCGTCGAAGCCAACGCCCTCGCGCCGCAGCAGCTCGCGCTGCACCACCTCGTGGTGCGACGCGGCGCGCAGGCTGATCTCGCCGCGCGCGTTCACGACGCGCTGCCACGGCACGGGCAGGTCGGCCGGCAGCGCGGCCAGCGCGTAGCCCACCTGGCGCGCCGCGCGCGGCAGGCCCGCGAGCAGCGCGACCTGCCCGTAGGTCGCGACGCGGCCGCGCGGGATGCGCGCGACGATGGCGTAGATGCGCGGCCAGGTGGAAGGCATGCGGCGATCATCGCACGCCGCCCCGGGCGCGGCCGCGCGCGGGCCGGATGACTCCGGCGGCGCCAGCCGCGAGACGCCGCGCCGCACGCCCGGATCTATCAGCGGGCGCCGGACTCCCTGGCGTCTCCCTCGGAGCCCTTCCATGTACCGATCGCTCGCCGCCACCGCCCTCTTCGTCCTGGCCCTGCTCTCCGCCCCCCTTCGCTCGCAGGGCGGCGGGTTCACGGCCAACGACCTGTACGTGTGCGGCAGCATCTGGACACCCGCCTCGGTGAACGGCATCGCGCGCGTCGACCCAATCTCGGGCGACACGGCGCTGCTGACCAGCTTCCAGGGCTACTTCGACCACCAGGGCTCCATGGCCTTCGACCCCTATCGCCAGCGCCTGCTGTACGTGTCGTGGCCGACGAGCGGCTCGACCTGGTTGTTCGCCAACCTGATCGACGCGGCGGGCAACACGACGTCACTGCCCAACCCGAACGCCGCCTGGGACGGGATCGCGCCCGTGGGCGACGGCCGCATCTACTACCACGACTCCAGCCTCAGCCTCTCGTCCTTCCGGTGGCTCGACGCGGCGAACCAGGTGCACATCCTGTACCAGGCCGACGGCGTCACGCCCTGGGACATGGACGGCGCCTACACCTCGATCGAGGACATGGCCTGGGTGCCGGCGGAGAACGCGCTGTTCATCGCCTCGTCGATCGACAGCACCAAGTGCCCCGGCTTCAACAACGGGAAGATCCACCTGCGCAAGGTGACGCTCTCGGTGGACGGCACGCGCGTGGCGAGCGTGCTGTGCAACGAGGTGGAGGTGAACCCCAACGACGGCGAGGTCAGCAAGGGCCTCGCCCTCATGACCGACGGCGACCTGCTGCTCGGCACGCACAACGGCCTCTACGGCCCGCCCCTGCCGCGCCTCATCCGCGTGCGCAGCGGGGACCTCTCCACGGCGTCGTTCGCGCTCTTCGGCGACGCGGCGAATCTCGGGACGGCGTGGAGCACCGCGCTGCAGCGCGGCATCGCGCAGAGCCACGGCAACCAGGCGCTCAACGCCTACTTCGACGGCCAGGTGGACCACGGCGTGCCGGTGCCCAGCACCTTCGAGTTCCCCGGCCAGTTCACTGCGATCGAGGAGATCCCCGCGTCGGACTGCAAGGGCGGCTGGATCGCCTACGGCAGCGGCCTCGCCGGCAAGGGCGGCTTCGTGCCGCGCCTCTACGGCGGCGGCTGCCCGCAGATCGGCGACTCGTTCACGCTGAAGATCGACCAGGTCGTAGGCGGGGCGGGCGGCACGCTGTTCGTCGGGCTCGCGCCGGCGGCCGTGCCCTTCAAGGGCGGCACGTTCCACGTGGGCGCGCTGGCGATCACGCTGGCGCTCGGTGTCGGCGGCGCGCCGGGCACGGCCGGCGCGGGCACGCTCACGCTGCCGGCGGCGCTGCCGAGCGACCCGCTGCTGCAAGGGCTGAGCATCTACCTGCAGGCGGGCTTCACGGACAACACGGCGGTCAAGAAGGCCGCGCTGACACAGGGGCTCGAGCTGGAGATCGGCTGAGCAGCCCGCGCCTCGCGGAGCGCTCGGTGGTCAGGGCGAGACGATGACTCGCAGTCGTTGCTCGCCGTCATTCTTTCACTCGGCCCGCCGCGCCCCCGCTACGTCCGCCTCAGGAAGGTCCCGTCCTGCAGCTCCGCGAAGGCCTCGCGCAGCTGCTCCTGCGTGTTCATCACGATGGGCCCGTACCAGGCGACCGGCTCCTTGAGCGGCTGGCCCGAGACGAGCAGGAAGCGCACGCCCTTCTCGCCCGCCTGCACGCTGACCTCGTCGCCCTTGTCGAAGAGCACCAGCGTGCGGTTCTCGGCGGCGGTGGGCGGCTTCTGGTCCAGCCACTGCGCCGGCTCGGTCGGCACCGACAGCGGCTCGCTGGCGTTGCAGAACTTGCCCTCGCCCTCGAACACGTAGGCGAAGGCGTGGCGCGCGGTGGCGACAGGCAGCGCCACGCGCTTGCCGGCCGGCACCGTCACGTCGAGGTAGTTCGGGTCGGCGGCCACGTCCTCGACGGGGCCTTGCGTGTCGCGGAACGTGCCGCACACCACGCGCACGCGCGCGCCCGAGTCGTCGTCCACGACGGGGATATCGCGCGCCTTCACCTCCTGGTAGCGCGGCGCGGTCATCTTCAGCTTCGCGGGCAGGTTGGCCCACAGCTGGAAGCCGTGCATGCGGCCGCGCTCGTCGCCGCGCGGCATCTCCTGGTGCAGGATGCCGCGGCCCGCGGTCATCCACTGCACGTCGCCCGCGCCGATGACGCCCTTGTTGCCCATGCTGTCGCCGTGCTCCACGCTGCCGGCCAGCACGTAGGTGATGGTCTCGATGCCACGGTGCGGGTGCCACGGGAAGCCGGCGAGGTAGTCCTCGGGCCGGTCGTTGCGGAAGTCGTCCAGCAGCAGGAAGGGATCGGTCTCGGCCGTGTCGCCGAAGCCGAAGGCACGGCGCAGGTGCACGCCGGCGCCTTCCAGGGTGGGCTTGGACTTGACGAGACGGCGGACGGGGCGGGTGGCCATGGGGAGACTCCTGCTGGTTGTGGCGCCGACAGATAGCGCGCCCGGCGCACGCCGGATCTGGCGGCGAAACTACTCGTCTCCGCTCCGGACGGCAACGTCGGCCGATCAGTGCGCTGACACGTCCGGGAGGCGACCCGCCATCCGCAGGAGCCGCGCGCGCAGTGCCGGCAATCTCGCCTGACTGCCCGTGTCTGGCGGCAAGAGTCCCGCGAGGGCGGCGACGAATGCAGCCGAGTCGAGCAATCGCCCCACTTCGCGTCGCAGGTGGTCGCGCACCTGCGGGTCGGCATCGCGAAGCTCGGTCTCGATCGCTGGTCTGCCGTCAACGACAGCGATGAAATCCTCGAGGTCATGGCTGGCGCTGAAGTCTCCCTCGCCGCGGTCGGCGAAGGCATCGAGCTTCGTCGCGAGGAAGCACGGCCCGGAGGCCACCCACACTCGCGATCCGCCCGGAAGCACGTGGGACACCTTCGTGGCCAGTGCCGGACCGTACCAGCGGTTCGAGAAGCCAAGGACGCTGCCGTCGGCGGGCATGATGTCGACACGCAAGTCGTCGACGATCCACCTGCCGATGGGCGCCCCTTCGCTCGTGTCCTCGACGAACCCACGCGCATGGAGCTCGCTACGCAACCTGCCCGAGTACGCCGCGCGCGACTTCACATCAATGGCTACATCGACGTCCTTCGTCGGCCGCGGCTCCGCGGCGGCAGGGTCGGTCACGAGCAACGGAACGGTCGCTCCGCCGAGGAAGACCACGCGGTCCGCGATGGGACCGAGCCTCTCGGCGACGCGGCGAATGGCATCCAGCCCCTGATTCACGCCGCAAGGATGCGCCTGAGGTGCTTCTCAGCGAGCTTTCGCTCCCGCGCGCGTCCGCCGCGGATCGCATCGACGAGGCTCAACACTTCGTGCAGCCTGGGATTGCCCTTGGCTGCTTTGGGCACCGACGGGTACAGGGGTTCGAAGGACTCGCCGCGGACGGAACCGTGGGGATCGGGCCAAACCGGCACCGGTTCCTCAACGACCAGCTCGCCGTCGAGGGGTGGCGCGCCATGGGCCGTGGGGACGCCTCGCGTCAGGCCGCCTCGCTTCGCAGCCCACACGTACTTGACGCCGTGCACGATGAACTCCACGAGCGCGGTTGCGTTCGCTTGCCGGTCGTCGGTGAGCAGACCAGCTGCAGTCGCCCTTCGCACCGCGCCGTGCACCTCCGACAGACTCATGTCGAGCGCGTGGGCGAGTCGGGGATAGGTTGCCTTCGGGCTGAGAGCCAGCTCGATCGAGACCAGCAAGTCCTGAGGTCGCAAGGCCATGCGGCCAGTGTAGTTTCGTGTTTCGCGAAATGCAAAACATGGCCCGGATCGGCGGGAAACCGGGCTGCCCCCCTCGCCTTCACGCATCGCAGATCGTGAGCCCTATCCCCTCCGTCTGTGTCAGCGAGCCTGTCTCCGCCGGTCGTCCTCGATCAGCTCCCGCAGCCGCGCGGGCCGCACGCGGGCCATCCAGCTGCGCCGCGTGAAGATCGTCGCCCAGCCCGTGCTCGTGTCGACGCCCAGCAGCTCGCCGTCGAGCGTGATGGCGGGCGCGCCGGAGAAGCCGCGCCGCAGCGGCGTGCTGTGCGGCAGCGTGAGCGCCACGTAGTCGCCCTCGTCGGGCAGGTCCACGTCCTCCTGCAGCTGGCCCGCCGCCGCGCCGAGCATGTGGCTGAAGGAGAGGACGACCTCGCCCTCCTCGAGCTCGCGGTCCGGGACGAGCGCGAAGAAGGTCTCGGGTTGCAGCTTCGCGTGCAGCAGCGCGACGTCGACGTCGGCATCCGTCCACACCACGCGCGCCGGCGCGCTGTGCACCTCGCCGCCCGCCTCGATGACCAGGTGCACCGGGCCCAGCGAGAGGTCGTGCGCCGCGGTGAGGTAGTAGCCGTCCGCGCTGATCGCCGCGGCCGCGCCCTGCACGCCGGTGCGCGTCAGCGTGGAGAGCGAGACGGGATCGTCGGTCTCGAACACGGTGCTGGAGGTGATGCGCCCGCCCTCGGCCAGGACGTGCAGCGTCTCCACGCCGCCCAGCAGCGTGGCCGTGCGCCGGCGCATGAAGGCCTCCGCGTCCTCGCCCCCGATCCGCTGCTCGCGGAAGGGCGCGAAGGACGAGGCGATGGTCGCGGGCGCCGCCTCCTGCCAGTCCGGCCCGAGCAGCGCGCAGCCCGGACAGGCCAGCGCGGCGAGCAGCAGGAACAGGCGCACGCTCGCCGGCGCGACGGACGGCTTCAAGGAGCTCCTACGGCTGCTCGAGCACGAGCGTGCTGCCCTGCGGGTTGCCGGCGGTCTGGAAGGTGCCCACCGCGATCGCGCCCGAGTGCGTCGCGCTGCGCGGCGCGGCGCAGATCTCGAGGCTCTCCGCGATGATCGGCGCGTCGTAGAGCTGCAGGGCCCCGTTCAGGCCCACTTGGTAGATCGGCACCGGATCGCACAGCCGGTCGAGCATGATCTCGGGCACGCGCGTGCCCACGACGTCCGAGGCCCAGATCTGCGGGATGGAGGCGCCGCAGTTGTTGGGCACCTGCACCTGGTTGACGAGGCTGAGCGTGCCGGGCGTCAGCGACTCGTAGACCCGCACGCGGTAGTCCAGGCTGTCCTGCTGGCCGGCGAGGAAGAGCATGGGCCGCCCGTCGGGCGAGAGGCGCCCGATGACCGAGAGCTCGTAGGCGTTGAACATCGGCTGGCTGGTCATGGACGTGAGCGCGAAGGCGTCGTTGCCGGTCGTCTCGAACAGCAGGATCGTCTGCGTCGAGAACTCCGCCACCGCGATCTCCTGCTTGCCGTCCTGATCGAAGTCGGCGATCACCGGGTTCCCGAGGTCGCCTCCCGTGGCCTGGTCGTAGATGAGCGCGAGCGTGTTGGCATGCGTCGTCTCGTAGATCTTGAGCGTGGTGGGCAGGCACGAGAAGTTGTCGTCGGCGGTGATGAGCTCGAGCCGGCCGTCGCCGTCGACGTCGGCGATGGCGCCGCGGAAGTCCACGCTGTTGCCTTCCTTCTTGGACGTCCACACCTCGTGGTCGGGGAAGCCGGACGGCGAGCTGGCCTCCATCCACACGAACTGGTGGTTGCAGAAGCCCAGCGCGCGCTCGAAGAACAGGTCCGTGAGGCCGTCCTTGTCGATGTCGCCCATGGCCAGCAGCCCGCCGTCCGCGAGCGTGAAGGCGTGCACCTGGTTGTATTGTCCGGTGCCGTCGTCCTCGTAGAAGACGATGCTGTTCGTGCCGCCGCCCACGGGCACGACGCGCAGCACGATCTCCGCCCGGCCGTCGTGGTCCGCGTCGCCGACGAGCGAGTTCTGCCAGAAGTCGTCCTGGTGGCCCAGCTGGTCCACCTCCTTGAACAGCGTGCCGTCGGTGGGCTGGTCCACGGCGAGCCCGCGCGGCGGCCCGGCGCCGAGCGGCCACTGAAGGGGCGGATAGGTCTGAGCCGCGAGTGGCGCGGCGAAGAGCGCGAAGGCGACGGCACGGCGCAGGATGATCGAGACGCGCATGGCAGCTCCTTGCTGGGACGGACCGGCCCGCTCCACCGGCCCGCCGTCCATCCTGCCCCGATGCACCCGGCCGTCAAGGTGCGGGCGGCGGCGCGCCGCATGTGTTCGCGAGGCTCTCGTCGGGCTGCGCGGCCGGTTCGGGGCCTTCGCACCGCGGCGACACCTCGGCGGTCGCCGATTCGCCGCAGATGACGGGCAGCACGTCGGCCGCGACACGGCTGACGACGACCCGGACGCCGCGCCCCGACGCGTCACTCGTGCGCCAGCAGCACCCGCGGCGGCGAGGCGGCGGCGGACCCCGGCACCACGCCGGGAAGGCTCGCGGTGGCATAGCCGGCGCCACCACCTGCACGGTCAGCGGATCGCGCCCGCCCCCGGAAAGCGAGCCGGGCCCGGCTCACCGCGATGAGCCGGGCCCGGCAGGCGAACTCAGGTCCTCAGGGCGTGATCGTCACGCAGTCGGCATTGCCGAGCGTGAAGCCGCCACCCGGCTCGAGGAAGACCGCCTGAGCGAAGATCTCCACCCCCGCGAGCGTGGGATCGTTGGGCACGTTGAACGTGATCTCGAAGTCGCCGCCGCCCGTGATGACCCCCTGGGCGAGCAGGAACAGGCTGGACGTGTCGAGGAACAGGCCCTGCTTCTTCACCACGTTGAAGTCGTCGGCGAGCGCGATCCAGATCTGGACCTGGGTGCCCGGCTGACCGGAGACCTCGAAGTCGATCGTGCCGCCGACGCTGACGTCGTTGCTGATCTCGAACTCGTTCGGATCGGCCGCGATGGTCTGGACCGAGAAGGTGTCGGTGCCGACCACGGTGCCGGTCGCCACCACATTCATCCCGAGGAAGGGCTGCAGGTCCGGCCCGCCGCTCACCAGCGTCAGCGGCGTGCAGGAGAAGACGAACTGGCCGCCGACGTTCTCGAGATCGCCGTGGACGGTGACCGTCTGGGCTGCAGCGAGCGAGGCGACGACGGTCAGAGCGACGCATGCGCGGGACAGCAAGCCCGCGACAGGTGCAAGGGGTGAAAAGGACATGGGAGTGTGTTCCAGGCAGGAGGAGGGAAAAGGAAGAGGACTCGGCGGCGCCGCGCGAGCAAAGCTCATGCCGCGCTCCGGGGCCGCTGGACGCGCAGCCTCGTCCTGCGCGCACGCCCCATCGCGATCGGTCACGGCTCGTCGCGGACAGACGCCGGAATCGAGCATGCGTGGCACAAACGTCCGATGCCGGTCGCGGACCGTCGCGGTCCCACGTCGTCGTGCGCGACGACGGCGAGCCGGCGCGATTCCAGGCTACTCCAGCCCGATGCGCTTCAGCCCGTCCTCGTCGAAGCCGAGGCAGTGCCCCAGCTCGTGGAACAGCGTCACGCGGATCTGCTCGGCCAGCTCCTTGCGGGAGGCGCAGCTCTCCTCGAGCGGGCCCTGGAAGATGTAGATCACCGCCGTCTCGGGCGGCGCGTCCGGGCGGTTCCACTCCGACATGGGCGGCCCCACGAACAGGCCCATGAGGTCCTCGTCGTCGCAGCCGTCGTCGGGCGCCTCGAGCTGCTCGTCCGACGGCCACGGGTCCACGACCACGGGCACGAAGTCCAGCACCTCGCGGAAGGCCGGCGGCAGCGACGCGATGGCGTCCTGCAGCACCCGGTCGAACTCCTTGTGCGACAGGCGGACCATGGCCTACTTGCGCTCCAGCAGCACGCGCAGCGGCTCGGCCACGGTGGCCTTGGGGTCCACCTCGTGCCGTTCGGCCGCGGCGTAGCCCTCGGCCGTGATGAAGACCGACAGCGTGCCCTCGTCGCCCCACTCCAGGCGGAAGGCGCCGTCGGCCGCCTGCACGCTGGTCCGCACCACGGAGTGCGGGCCCAGCAGCGTGAGGCCGTAGCTGGTGACGGGCTGCAGGGTGGCCGCGTCCAGCACCACGCCGCGCACGGCTGGCGAGTGCGTCAGGCGCAGCTGCAGGTCGTCGCGGTCGCTCGTCAGCTCGAGCGACTCGGACGTGTCCGTGAAGCCCTCGGCGCTGACGCCCAGCATGATGGAGCCGGCGCCCTCGATGGCCAGCGCGAAGCGGCCCTCGGCGTCGGTCGTCGCCGCCGGGTTCTCGTAGGGGAAGGCGCTGTTCCAGTTCTCCACCGTCGCGCCGGGCACGGGCAGGCCGGACTCGTCCAGCACGCGGCCGGCGAGGCGCAGCGCACGCGGCAGCACCAGCGTCACGGGCTCGGAGGGCACGAGCGGATCCAGCGTGACGTCGCGCAGCGCCCAGCCCAGCGCCGTGTCGCCCGGCTTGCGGGCGATGAGACGCTTGCTGCCCGCGCACAGCGCCTCGAAGCGGAAGCGGCCGTTGCCATCCGTCGTGGCCGCGGCCAGCTTGTGCGCGATCTCGGTCGCGTGCCGGCCGTCCTCGTCGACGGCACGCAGCGCGCCCTCGCCGAAGATGAAGCGGGCCGACGAGCCATCGCCCCCCTCCAGCAGCACGTGCTCGCGCAGCTCGACCTGCGCGTCGGCCACGGGGTTGCCGCTCGCGTCCACGACCAGGCCCTCGAGCACGCGATCGCTGGCGAGCACGAGGTCCACCACGGTCGTGTCGCCCTCGCGCACGGTGACGTCGGACACGAAGCGCGGCGCGTCGAAGCGGTTGCTCGGCCCGGCGCCCGCGCTGCCCCCCCAGGCCGCCAGCACGTAGCGGCCGGGCGGGACGCCCTCGATGCGGTAGCGGCCCTCGCTGGCGGTCTCGGCCGTGAGCCCGCGCGGCGCGAAGTCCGCGCTCTGCGGCGTGGACACGTAGACCAGCGCGACCTTGCCGCACAGCACCGGCTCGTCGTCGGGGCTGCTGATGCGGCCGGCCACCGCGCCGCCGCGCGTGAGGCGGAACTCCACCGGCCGCGCGACCTGCGGGCCGGGCGGCACGTCCACCGGCAGCAGCTGCGTGGCGTAGCCAGGCGCGGAGGCGCGGGCGTGCAGGCGCAGCGGCTGGCCGGCGGCGTCCGGCGCATAGGGGATGTCGAGCACGCGGAAGCTGCCGTCCGCGCCGGACTTCGCCTCGCGCGACACGCCCGGCGTCACCGCGCGCTGGCTGGCCAGCTCCGTCTCCCACGGCCGGTCGTCGTCCACGACGACGTGCGCGCCGGGCAGCGCGTGGCCCGCGGCGTCGCGCACCTCGCCGGGCAGGACCCAGCCCGTGTCCAGCACGACCTCGAGACCCAGCAGCGGTCCGCCATCGGGCGGCTTCAGCGCCACGTGCAGCGGCGGCTTGCGGTAGCCCGACTCCGCGAAGAGCTCGAGGTCGCCCGGCACGTTGTCGAGCGAGAAGGAGCCGTCGGCGCCCGAGTGCACGACGCGGGCCGGCTGGCTGGGGACCCACAGCGAGATGTTCGCGATGGGCGTGCGGTCGGCGGCGCGCAGCGTGACGCCCTCGAGCGTGCGCTTCGCCTGTGCGTCAGGCACGGCGACCACGGGCGCGAGAGGCTGGGCCTCGACGGCCGGCACCGCGTGCGACGCGTCGGACGGCGCAGCGGGCGCGCCGGCCTCGAAGGCGGGCGCTGCGGCCTCGTCTGCCGGACGCGCGCGCAGCACCTGCTCGGCCGCGCGCTCCTCACCGCCGCGCAGCAGCAGCCACGCGGCCAGCCCGGCCGCGAGGAGCGGCAGCAGCAGGGCGGCGACGGTCGTGCGCTTCATCGCGCCGCGATGGTACCGCGGCGCGCGGAGCTCAGCCC
>DASUFI010000326.1:0-2399 GCA_036274635.1 Planctomycetota bacterium | reverse complement strand
CGTCCACGTCGATGCCGTTGGCGCCAGGCTTCTTGAAGGTGTTGCCGGACAGGGTCACGTCGAGAGCGGTGTCGACGGCGAAGATGCCGTCGAAGGTGGGCTTGATGAACTTGCAGTCCTGCACGACATGGCCGCTGCCGTCGCTGAGCTCCGCGCCGTTCTGCCCGGCCTTGATGGCCTTGCACTCCTGCACGACGTTGTCGTCGCCCTGGATGTGGAAGCCATGGCCCACGGTCTCGATCGCCTTGTTGCCCGTGAAGGTGTTGGCCGTGGCGGGCGGCTCGGACTCGGTGCGGTAGCCGTCGGCCGCCGACTCCTTCACGAGGCACTTCTCGATGGTGTTGCCGTCGCCGCTCACGTGGATGCCGTCCTCGCCCGCGCCGAAGACCTTGTTCTTGAGCAGGATGCAGTTGATCGAGGGGATCGCCGCCTGGACACCCAGCGCGATGCCGTCGCCCAGGGTGTCCTCGACGAGGCACGCCTCGACCGTGACGCCGTCGCATTCGTCGAGGGCAATGCCGATGCCGCTGACCGCCTCGGCCCGGCACTTGAGCAGGATGCCTCCCGTGCACGCCAGGAGCTTGATGCCGGTGATGGCGCCGGTCGTGCGCACGTTCTTGACCGTGCAGCCGGTGCAGTTGCTCAGGCTGAGCGCATCCGCGTCGCCGGGCGGGTCGATGATCACCTTGCCCTTGCCCAGGATGGTCAGGTCGGTGAAGCCGTCGACGACCACGACCTCGGGGTAGGTGCCGCCGCTGATGATGATCGTGTCGCCATCGTGGGCATTGCCGACGGCCGACGCGATCGTGGGGTGCTCCTGCGGGACGAAATGGGTCGTGTGGGCCGCCGCCCGAGGTGCTGCGACGGAGGAAAGGACGGTGGCGCCAAGGAGCAGCTTCAGGAAGGGCATCGGGTTTCCTTCGTTTCGGGGGACGAGGCGGGCCCATTTTACTTGGCGTCGCAGGGCCGCGCGCGCTCGGGCGTCGCGGCAGCCTCGCTCGCCACTTCGGCGAACCCGCGTCGTCACTCGAGGCTCGCGCGTTTGCGATCGTGGCGCTGATCCTGTCAGCGTCCGGCTCGGAATGGCGCGCGGATGCGGCCGCCTTCAGCCCAGCGCGGCCGCCGGTCGAAGAACGCCGTTGCGGGTGCGCGTCGGCGCGGTCACCCGCCTGCACCGCGTGGGAGCCGGCCGCCGCCGTGACCATCTTCCTCGGCGCCTTCCTGCTCTTCCTCGTCCAGCCGCTGCTGGGCAAGGCCATCCTGCCGGCCTTCGGCGGGACGCCGGCGGTGTGGCTCACCTGTCTGCTCTTCTTCCAGATCCTGCTGCTGGGCGGCTACGTCTACGCGTACCTCGTGGGACGGTTGCGCTCGCCGCGGCTGCAGGGCGCGGTGCACGTCGCGGCGCTGGGCGCGATGCTGTTCTGGCTGCCCATACTCCCCACGCACGGCTTCACGCCGGACCCGGGCAGCAGCCCGACCCTGAGCATCCTGCTGCAGCTCGCGCGCAGCGTCGGCGGACCGTTCCTCGTGCTGGCGGCCACGGGCCCGCTGCTGCAGGCCTGGTACGTGCGGCGCTTCCCGGGGCGCTCGCCGTACCGCCTCTACGCGCTCTCGAACGCCGGCTCGCTGCTGGCGCTGCTGGGCTACCCGCTCTTCGTGGAGCCGGCGCTGGCGCTCGGCGACCAGGCGCGGCTGTGGAGCGTGGGCCTCGCGATCTTCGCGATCGCGTGCGTGACGTGGGCGTGGCGCGCGCGCACGGCGCAGGCGGCGGCCGCGCCGATCGCGGCGGACGTGCAGCCCACGCCGCGTCCCGACAAGCTGACCATCGGCCTGTGGTTCGTGCTCTCCACCTGCGGCTCGGCGCTGCTGCTCGCGACCACCAGCCAGATCTCGCAGAACGTGGCCGCCGTCCCGCTGCTGTGGGTCGTGCCGCTGGCGCTGTACCTGGTCACCTTCATCCTGTGCTTCGAGCACCCGCGCTGGAGCCGGCGCGGCCCGGTGGCGTGGATGGTGGCGGTGGCGCTGCCGCTCACGGGCGGGGTCGCGGTCTTCGGGCACGAGATGGGCATGGCGCCGCAGGTGGCGGTGCTGTGCTTCACGCTCTTCGCGGGCTGCATGGCCTGCCACGGCGAGCTGGCGCGCCTGGCGCCGGCGCCGCGGCACCTGGCTGCCTTCTACCTGTGCATCGCGGCGGGCGGGGCGCTGGGCTCGGCGCTGGTCACGGTCGTGGCGCCGCAGATCTTCGAGGTGGTGCTGGAGTTCCCGGTGTCGCTGGCGGCCGTCGTCATCGCGATGCTGATCGCCCGGCGGCGCGAGTCGCTGCTGGCCTGGGCGCGACGGCCGCGCCGGCGCGGCAAGCGGCGCGCGCTGGTGGCGGCCGGCGCGCTGGTGCTGGTGGC
>DASUFI010000325.1:0-14819 GCA_036274635.1 Planctomycetota bacterium | reverse complement strand
GCGGCTGCTGCGCTACCGCGAGCGGCACGGCGCGCAGCTCTCGGTGGTCGCGCCCGTGCCGCGCGCGCGACGCGCGTGGGCCGGCGTCGCGACCGAGGAGAGCGCGGACGGCGTGCCCGTGGCGCACCCGCGCGTCTGGAGCCCGCCGGGCGGGGGCGACCGCTGGCGCGCGGGGCTCATGGCCGCGGGCACGCGCGCCGCGCTGCTGGCCGCCGGCCGCGCGCTGCAGCCCGACATCCTCGACGCGCACTACGCCTGGCCCGACGGCGCGGCCGCGGCGCGGCTGCGCGAGGACCTCTCGGCGGCGCTGGGCCGGCGCGTGCCGCTGGTCCTCACCGCGCGCGGCACGGACCTGAACTATCCCGGCCGGTCGCCGGCCGTCGTGCGCCAGCTGCGCTCCGCGCTGGACGCGGCCGACCACGTCGTGTGCGTGGCCGAGGCGCTGCGCCGCGAGGCCCTGACGCTGGGCGTGCCGCCCGACAAGGTGACCACCCTGCGCAACGGCGTCGACGGCCGGCGCTTCGCGCCGGGCGAGCGCGCCGCCGCCCGCGCGCGCCTCGCGCTGCCGCCGGAGGGCCCGCTGCTGCTGTGCGTCGGGCACCTCGTGCGCCGCAAGGGCCAGCACCTCCTGCTGCCGGCGCTGGCCACCGCCTTCCCCGCCGGCGCGCGGCCGCGCCTCGCGCTGGTGGGCGAGGGCGCCGACGCCGGCGCCCTCCGAGCGCAGGCCGAGCGCCTCGGCCTCGGCGCCGACGTGCTCTTCGCCGGCGCGGTGCACCCCGACGCGCTGCCCGACTGGTACCGCGCCGCGGACGCGCTGGTCCTGCCCTCGCTGCGCGAGGGCTGGCCCAACGTGGTGCTCGAGGCGCTGGCCTGCGGGACGCCCGTGCTGGCCACGAAGGTGTGGGGCACGCCCGAGATCCTCACCGGCTGCCGCGCGGGCCTGCTGGTCGAGCCCAGCGAGGCCGGCCTGCGCGCGGGCCTGCTGCGCTTGCCGGAGCTGGACGCGGCGGCCGCGCGTCCGTGGGCCGAGGCGCACGCCTGGGACGCTACGCTGGATGGCCTGCGCGCCGTGTACGAGCGGCTCGCCGCGGTCCGCCGATGAACATCCTCTACCACCACCGCACCAAGTCGCGCGACGGTCAGGCCGTGCACATCCGCGAGCTGCAGGCCGCGCTGCGCGCGCGCGGCCATCGCGTGGAGGAGTGGGCCCTGTCGCGCGGCGAGCAGGGAGCGATGGGCAGCGAGGGCGGCGCCGCCGGCCGGCTGGCGGCACGCGCGCCGCGCTGGGTGTACGAGATCGGCGAGCACCTCTACGGGCCGCTCGTCGCGGGGCGGCTGGCCGCGGCGGGCCGGGCCGCCGGCGCCGAGCTGCTCTACGAGCGCCACGCGCTGGGCAACACCGCCGGCGTGCGCGCCGCGCGGCGGCTGGGCGTGCCGCTGCTGCTGGAGGTGAACTCCCCGCTGGCGCGCGAGCGCGCCGAGCACGAGACGCTGGTCTTCCGCCGCTGGGCCGCGCGCAGCGAGCGCGCCGTGCTGCAGCGCGCCGAGCGCGTGCTGTGCGTGACGCGCGCGCTGGCCGACATCGTCTGCGCCGCCGGCGTGCCGCGCCCGCGCGTGTGCGTGGTGCGCAACGGCGTGGATCTCGCGCGCTACCCCGCGCCGCAGCCGCGCCGGGCCGCGGACGTGGTCATCGGCTTCACCGGCTTCTTCCGCCCCTGGCACCGCATCGAGGATCTGATCGACGCGCTGGCCGGCGGGCGCCTGCCCCGGGGCGCGCGCCTGCTGCTGGTGGGGGATGGCCCGAGCCGCGCCGACCTCGAGCGCCGCGCGGCCCAGCGCGGCGTGGCGCAGCGCGTGCGCATCACGGGCGCCGTGGAGCACGAGGCCGTGCCGGCGCTGGTCGCGTCCATGGACGTGTGCGTGCAGCCGGCCGCCACGCCCTGGGCCAGCCCGCTCAAGCTGCCCGAGTACATGGCGGCGGGCCGCGCCGTGGTCGCGCCCGACCAGGAGAACCTGCGCGAGACGCTGACGCACGGACGCGACGCGCTGCTCTTCGACCCCGCGCGGCCCGAGGCGCTGGTGGACGCCGTGGCGCGCCTGTGCGCCGACCAGGAGCTGCGCGAGCGGCTGGGCCGCGAGGCGCGCGCGACCGTGGAGCGCGAGAAGCTCACCTGGGACGGCGTCGCCGAGCGCATCGAGGCCATCGCGCAGACCTGCCTGGCCGAGCGCCGGCAGGCCGTGGCCCGGCGCGCGCCGCAGCGCCGCGGCGCCGCGCCGGAGCGGCCATGAGCGCGGCCGACGGCGTGGTGCACGGCCTGTCCTTCGACGTCGAGGAGGCCTTCCACGCCCTCAACCTGTGGACGGCCACGCCGCCCGAGAGCTGGCCGAACCAGCCGCCGCGCGCCGAGGCGGTGGTGGAGCGGCTGCTCGCGCTGCTCGACGAGCGCGGCGTCAAGGCCACCTTCTTCGTGCTGGGCCTCGTGGCCGAGCGCACGCCGGGCGTGGTGCGGCGCATCGTGGACGCGGGCCACGAGCTGGGCAGCCACGGCCACAGCCACCGCATGGCGGGCGACCTCGGGCCGTCGGCCTTCGAGCAGGACGTGCGCCGCGCGCGCGGGCTGCTGCAGGACCTCTCGGGCACGGCGGTGGAGGGCTTCCGCGCCTCGACCTTCTCCATCGGCCGCGGCACGCGCTGGGCGTTGCCCGTGCTGGCGCGCTGCGGGCACGCCTGGGACAGCTCGGTCTTCCCGGTGCGCCACGACCGCTACGGCGACGTGGACTTCCCGCCCGTGCCCGTGCACCTGTCCCTGCCGGACGGCCTCGTGCTGCGCGAGTACCCGCTGCTCACGCGGGCCTTCCTCGGGCGGCGCTGGCCGGCGGCCGGCGGCGGCTACCTGCGGCTGCTGCCCTTCGGCCTCGTCGACGGCGCGCTCGCGCGGGCGGCGGCCGAGGGCCAGCCCGGAGTGATCTACCTGCACCCGTGGGAGCTGGACCCGGGCCAGCCGCGCCACGCGCTCGGGCCGCTGCGCACGCGGCGGCACTATCACGGCATCGAGCGCGTCGAGGGCCGCTTGGTGCGCCTGCTGCAGCGCCACCGCTTCGGCCCCGTCGGCGCCATCGCGGTGCCGGCGGACAGTCGGCTGGATCCGGCGGCGCTGCCTGAGTGACCAGGAGCCCGTCCGAGAAAGGCTTCGAGTGCGAAAGGAGCGGAATTCGCGTCGGATCGAGGCGCTGGGCCGAGGCGAATCGGCGGTTCGCCGCAGGGCCGGCAACGAAGAGCCGGCGCGAAGGACGCGCCTGTCGCGCCGGATGATTTCTCGGACGGTCTCCTACGAGCCCGCGGCCGCGGTGGGCTTGCCCACCGACGGCTTGGGCAGGCGGCGGTCCAGCAGCCACTGCATGCGCGCGCGGCGCGGGTCGTCGGCGGCCGTGTTCTGCAGCACGAGGTCCGCGGTGAAGCGCGCCATGTCGTCCAGGCCGGCCGCGTAGGCGATGCGTGTGACGGTCAGGTAGGTGTCGGCCGAGATGAGCGGGCTCTTGCTCACCTTGTAGAACTGCTCGATGGCGTCCGTGGGCCTGCCCAGCAGCCAGGCCTCGGCGGCGAGGATCTCGACCATGTCGGGCGGGATGGTGCCGCTGAAGGTGCGGCGCACGACGTCGGCGGCGCGCACGGGCTGGCCGAGCTGGCGGAAGTCGAGTCGCGCCAGCTCGATCGCGGCGTCGCGGTCCTCGGGGGCCACGAAGCTGGAGACCTCCAGGTAGGCGCGCGCCTGCTCCGGGTGGCCGATCTCCAGCTCGAGGAAGCCCAGCTCGCGGTACAGCGCGATGGCGCCGGGCTCGGTGCGCAGGACGAGCTCGTTGAGCTGGCGCGCGAGGTCCGGAAGCTCGTGCGCGCGGGCGGTGCGCGCGGCGCGGACGAGGGCGCTGCTGTGGCTCGCGGCGCGGTCGAAGTCGGTCTCGGGCGGGCGGCGGCTGACGCGGTCGGCCAGCTCCTGCAGCACGACCCGCAGCGCCTCGGTGTCATTGCCGGCCACGCGCGCCAGGGCCTCGCCCACCTGGTCGAGGTCCTCGTGCCGGCTCCACAGGTACTGCATCAGCGAGACGGCCTTGGCGGTGGGCTTGAACAGGCTGGCCAGCGCGTCGCCGCAGACCTCGGCCAGCGACGCGTCGGAGGGGTGGTCGGTGAGCGCCTGCTCGATGCTGGCCACCGCGTCCTCGGGCTGGCGCAGGTCGACCAGCGCCGTGATGAGGCCGGCCTGCGCCTGCGCGTCGGTCGCGTTGCCGGCCAGCACCTGCTCGTAGAACTGGCGCGCCTCCTTCGCGTGGCCCCAGTCGAGCAGCGCGTCGGCCAGGACCAGCAGCGCGCCGGGCTGGTCCTGGTACTGCAGCACATAGGCCACGCCCCACTCGGGGTGGTCGCATTCGCGCACGGCGCGCAGGAAGAGGTCCAGGTCGCTCGGCTCGGGCGGGCCGGCGTCCAGCACCGGCTGCAGCAGCTGCATGGCCGCCTGCGGGTGCCCGTCGGCGAGCTCCGCGGCGGCCAGCACGCGCGTCGGCGCCGCGAGGCCCGGCAGCAGGACGAGCGCGTGTCGCGCGAGGTTGCGTGACTCGTCGGCCCAGAAGGGCCGGTCCTGCATGAGCACGAGGTAGAGCAGGTCCTCGCAGACGCGGCGGGCGGTGACGGGGTCGGTGCGCGCGAGGGCGACCAGCGCCTCGACGTCGGTGCCGGCGTGCGGATAGGCCGTGCGCGGCGAATCCACCACGCTCGGCGGCAGCGCGTCCTGCAGGCGCTCGAGCACCGGCATCAGGCGCAGCAGCGCGTCGAGGAGCTCGAGCCGCGGCAGGCTCATGTTGTCGCCGGCGTGCATCTCGTCGAGCCGCTGCCGCGGCGTGCCGTCGACCAGCGCGGGGTACTGCATGAGCGCGTTGGCCGCCAGCAGGCACACGTCGCTGCGCGCCTGCAGCAGCTTCGCCGACGAGGGCGCGAGGCGCAGGCGGCGCGCGGCCTCGTCGACCTGGCCCTGCAGGCACAGCAGGATGAAGCGGTCGACCATCGCGTCGGGGTCGTCGGGCAGCTTGCCCAGCAGCTCGTAGGCGCGCGCGGGCTCGCCCAGCCGCTTGTGCGCCTGGGCGACCTCGCGCAGCGAGAGGCGCGCGGACGGCAGCGCGCACACTTCGTCGTCGAGGATCTCGACCAGCTCACTGTCCAGGCCGGCCGAGAGCAGCCGCTCGGCCAGGTCGTGGAGCTGGTCGGGGAAGAGCTCCGGCGCGATGGGCTTGAGCGTCGCCAGCGCGCCCTGCACGAGCCCCTGCTGCCCGCGCGCCAGGCCCAGATCGAAACCCAGCATGGCCACCTCGAAGGAGTCGGGGTGCGCCGTGGCCAGGCTGCCCAGGATGGCCTCGGCCTCGTCGAGCTTGCCCATGGCCAGGTTGGCGCGCGCCGAGAGCACCAGCACGTCGAGGCGGCTGTCCAGGTCGGTGTAGCGCACGATGCGCTCGACCAGCTTCTCGGCCTGCTCGCCGCTGCCGCGGTCCAGCAGGCGCTGGCCGTAGCGCACCGCGCCGGCGCCCAGGGGGTCGGTCAGGATCGTGCGCGTCACCAGCTCGGCCGCCTCCTGCGGCCGGCCGAGCGCCAGCTCCGTGCGGATGGCCATGTCCAGCGCCTCGGTGTCGGACGGCACGCTGTCGAGCAGCTTCCTGAACTCCTGCGCCGCGAACTCGAACTGGCCCTCGCGCACGAGCAGCCTGCCCAGGCGGAAGCGGAACTCCTGCACCATGGGGTAGTCGTCGGAGAGCTTGCGCAGCTCGGTGCGCGCCTGCTCGATGTTGCCCTGCTTCACCAGCTCCTCGGCGATGGAGAAGGTGAGCGCCGGATCCTGGCGCACGTAGAGCACGTCGCCCCCGACCGGAGCCTTGGTCTGCGGCGCCTTGAGCCCGAGCGTCTTGAAGGCCTCGTACAGCGCCTGGTCCGTGTCGCGCAGGACGCCCTGGCTCGCCGCGACGCGCCCGCGCGCCTGCAGCTCCAGCGACCGGCTCGAGCGCTGCACCGAGAGCTTGTCGGCCGCGTCCAGCCAGCGGTCGAAGTCCGCGCGGTCGCGCCGCTCGGGCACCAGCAGCGCGAAGGCGTCGGCCGCCGCGGCATCCAGCTGCCCCTGCTCGAGCTCCCGGTCGCAGCGCAGGCGCAGCGCCTCGGCGTCCGTCGGGTCCATGGCCAGCAGCGCGTCCAGCGCCGACGCCGCCCTGGGGTCGCCCGAGGCGGTGAAGAGCTGGTAGGCCAGCATCACGATCGCGCGCCGCCGGTCGGGGAAGAGCCTCAGGCTGGTGGTCGCGTTGTGGACGCCCAGCGACACGGTGGCGAAGGGCTCCTTCAGCTCCTGCAGTGCCGCGTCGGTCTGCCCCTGGCCGTTGAGCGCCGCCGCGCGCGCCCAGTGCAGCACCGGGTCGTCGCCGAGGCGCTCGGCATCGGCGTCCACGTGCGCCAGGATCCAGTCCCACTGCTCGGCGTGGATGCGCGCCTCGTACATGGCCCACAACGTCATGTACGGCAGCTGCGGCAGCTTGGGGTCGGCCGCGAAGGCCTCGATGATGGCCGACTGGTCGGTGGCGGCCTGCGCCCAGTCGCCGACGGCGATGGCGCACTGCGTCTGCACGTCGAGGAAGTCGCGCTTGAGCGCGACGTTGAGCGTCGGCTCGCGCAGGCCCATGCCGGCCTCGACGTGGGCGTCGAAGAGGCGGCCGCTGCGCAGCAGCACCTGGCACCAGGCGCGCGCCACGGACGCGTCGAAGCCGGCCCAGTTGCGGAAGCCGGCCAGCGTCTCGTCGGCGAGCTGGAAACGGCGACGCGCGGCCTTCAGCTCGTCGGCCAGCTCCTTCCGCACGACCGCGTCGCCGCCGGGCGTCAGCTCCTGGGCCAGCGCGGCCGCGTCGGGGTCGCCCCACAGATCGGTGACGAAGGCCTCGACCCTGGTCTCGACGCGCGTGTCCTCCGCGTGGCGCTCGCTGCGGTCCATGAGGCGCGTCAGCGCCTGCTCCTGGGCGGACAGGCTGCCCTTGAGGTAGATGGGTCCGAGGCGCAGCTTGTAGAGCGGCTCGTCGGGCTGGAGGGCCTGAATCTCCTCGCCCACCGTGACGGCGTCGTCGTAGCGGTCGGCCTGCGCCAGCAGGTTCATCGCGAGCGTCTTGGCCAGGATCTTGTCGGACAGGGAGGACGAGGCGTCGCAGGCGCGCCGCAGGTCCTCGATGGCGTTGTTCCAGGCGCGCAAGTCCTGCTGCGCGCGCGCCCGCTCCAGCAGCGCCGGCACGTTCTCGGGCTCGTCGGCGAGCAGGCGGTCGAGCACCTCGAGGGCGGCCAGCGGGTCGCCCTTGCGGTCGTTGGCGGGGTCGCCCTCGCGCAGGGCGCGCGCCGCGCCCACGAGGTCGCCGCCCCGCACGGCACGCCAGACGCCGTAGGTCGCGAGGCTGACCAGGCCGACGGTCAGCAGCCAGGGAAGCGCACGGCGCAAGGGCCCGCTGCGCCGGCGGCGCATGCTCATGCGACGGCCTCGCGCGGCAGCAGCGCCTCGACCAGCAGCCGCGGGCCGCGCTGCTCGAGCACGTGCAGCTCGCCGCCGTGGCGCCGGAAGGCGGAGCGCGCCGCGGTGAGCGACAGCCCCGCCGGCAGCCCGAGCGCCTGGCGCGCCCACAGCGGCGTGAAGAGGCGCGCGGCGGCGTCCTGCGGCAGGCGCGGCACGCGCGCCTCGGCGCGGATGGCCAGCGTGGCGGCGTCCGAGGCGCCGGCCTGCACGGCGAGCACGTCGTCGGGGCCGCCGGCCAGCAGCAGGTACTGCCACAGGTCGGCCAGCGCGGCGGCGACCAGCGGCCGCTCGGCCGCCAGCGGCTGGTCGTCGCAGCGCACGGCCAGGCGCGCGGGCAGGCGCGGGGCGCGACCGGCGAGGCGCTCGCGCGCGTCGCGCAGCAGCTCGGTCAGGCGCGTGGACGTGGGCGCCACGGGCAGGCGCTCGGAAGCCTCCGCCACGTCACGCACCACCGCCTGGATGCGCCGGCTGGCGTCCTCGATGAGCTGCAGGTGCTCGCGGATGTCCGCCAGGCGCTCGTCGGTGCGCAGCAGCTCGAGCTGCAGCAGCAGCGCCTGCAGCGGGTTGCCGATCTCGTGCGAGAGGCCCGCGGCCAGGTCGGCCAGCAAGCCCTCGGTGAGCGGCGCCACCTGCGCGCGCGCGCACCAGCGCACGACCTCGACCAGGTAGAAGGGCTCGGTCAGGACGGCGTCGCACTCGGCCGAGGCGCCCTCGCCGGGGGCCACGAGGGCCAGCATGCGCGCGTCCGGCAGGCGCCGCCGCAGCTCGCGCGCCGCGGAGCGCGCCGGCGCGTCGGCCTCGCGCAGGTCCAGCACCACGGGCGCGTGGGGGTGGAGGCGCCAGGCGTCGGCCAGCTCGTCCGGCGTGCGCGCGACGGCCAGCTCCCCGAGGCCCGCCGACAGCGCCGCGAACAGGGCCATGGAGGCCGGCGAGTGGGCGGGCGCGAGCAGCAAGGCAGACATCCGGCTCATGTTAGCGACCGGGAAGTTACGATGCTTCCGTTCGCCCGCCGCCGGCGACGCGCCGGAGCGCGGCCGGGCGCAGGGCCCCCGGAGTCGGCTGCGTGGCCACGCTGTCGGTCATCATTCCGGTCTTCAACGAACGGGGATCCATCGGTCCGCTGCTCGCCGATCTTGAGCTGGCGCTCGACCGGATCCCGCGACCGTCGGAGATCATCGTCGTGGACGATGGCAGCAGCGACGGCACCGAGAGGGTCCTCGAGGCCCACCGCAGGAACAGCCGAAGGCTGCGCGTGCTGCGCTTGCGCCGCAACTTCGGCCAGACTTCGGCCCTCGCGGCCGGTTTCTCGGCTGCGCGCGGGGATGTCTTCGTGACCATGGACGGCGACGGGCAGAACGATCCGCGCGACATCGAGGGCCTGCTGGCCGACCTGGACGCCGGCCACGACGTCGTGTCGGGCTGGCGGCGCAACCGGGCCGACAGCTTCCTCTACCGCCGCCTGCCCAGCCAGGCCGCCAACCGGCTGCTGGCCCAGATCACCGGCGTGCCCCTGCACGACTTCGGCTGCACGCTCAAGGCCTACCGGGCGTCCTTCATCCGCCGCGTCACGCTCTATGCCGACATGCACCGCTTCATCCCGGGCCTCGCGGCGGCCGTGGGCGCGCGCGTGGGCGAGCGCGAGGTGGCGCACCATGCGCGCCGCGAGGGGCACAGCAAGTACGGCCTCGGGCGCACCTACAAGCTGCTCACGGACATGGTCGTGCTGCGCATGCTGGTGCGCTTCGCCGGCCAGCCGCTGCACTACTTCGGGCTGCTGTCGATCGGCGCCTTCATGCTGGCGCTGGCGCTCACCTTCCTGGCCTTCGTCGACACGACCACCGTGCGCCTCGTGAACTACTCCACGGTGGTCATGCCGTCGGTGGCCGTGCTGGCCTTCTGCCTGTCCTTCTATTTCCTCATGATGGGCCTCATGTGCGAGCTGGCCCTGCGCACCACCCGGCCGCGCGACGGCGCCTACGCGCCGATGGTGCGGCACGAGAGCTTCGTCGCGTGAGCGAGCCCGTCGACGTCTCCTGCGTGCTGGCCCTGGCGGACGACTGTCCCGAGCTGGAGGAGATCATCCGCCAGTACTCGGGCGAGCTGGCCGACCGCGACATGAGCTTCGAGTGGGTGCTGGTGCTCGACGGCCTGGGCGAGGCCCGCACGGCGCGGCTCAAGGCGCGCCTGCCGGCCGGCGCCGCGGTGCGCCTGCTGCACTTCAACCAGTCCTTCGGCGAGGAGCGCGCGCTCACCGTGGGCTACCGCGAGGCGCGCGGACGCTGCGTAATCTCGCTGCCCAGCTACATGCAGCTGGACCCGGGCGACATCCACCACGTGCTGGACGCGCTCGACCGCGACTACGACCTCGTGGCCGGCTGGCGCGTGCCGCGCGTGGACCCGTGGGTCAACCGGCTGCAGAGCTGGATGTACAACCGCGTCATGTCGGCCTTCACCGGCGTGCAGCTGCACGATCTCAACTGCGGCCTCACCGGGCTGCGGCGCGCGGTCATCGACGAGGTGCTGGTGGAGGGCAACGTCAGCCGCTTCCTGCCGGTGCTGGCGCACCGCCGCGGCTTCCGCGTGGGCGAGGTGCGCGTGCGCCACCTGCGCGAGCGCGGCCGGCACGGCTTCTTCGGCATCGGCGTCTACGTGCGGCGCCTGCTGGACGTGGTCGCGCTGCTCTTCCTCACGCGCTTCACCACCAAGCCCCTGCGCTTCTTCGGCGTGGCGGGCGGCCTGTCGGTGCTCGCCGGCATGGCCATCTGCGGCTACCTGTTCCTCAACTACCTCAATGGCTGGAGCCTGCAGAGCGACCTCTCCAACCGAGCCTCGCTGCTCATCGGCGTGGCGCTGGTGGTCATGGGCGTGATGGTCTTCTCGCTGGGTCTTGTGGCCGAGATCATCATCTTCACCAACGCCCGCAACGTGCGCGACTACACGCTGGAGCGCGAGCTGCCGCCGGGCCTGCCGTCCGAGCCGCCGCCGCGCGAGCGCAAGGAAGAGAGCCGGGAGGAGCGCAGCGACGCGCCGGGTCGCCGGGGCGGCGCGTGACGCGGCGTCCGCTGCTGGCCGTGCTGCTCGTGCTCGGGCTGGCCGCGGCGCTGCGCGTGCAGGGTCTGTCGCGCTGGAGCCTCGACGGCGACGAGCTCTACAGCTACTACGGCGTGCAGAAGCTGCTCGACGGACACGCCGAACCGGGCGTGCGCAGCTATCCGCTGGGCTACGTGCTCATGGCCGGCTCGGCGGCGCTGCTCGGGCTGAACGAGCTCGGGCTGCGCGCGGCGTCGGCGCTGTGCGGGCTGCTCGCGGTGGCCGCGCTGCTCTGGCTGCGCCGCGACGCGGTGCCGGCCGGCGAGGCCCTCGTCGCGGCGCTGCTCGCCGCGCTCTCGCCCTGGCTCGTGTACCACTCGCAGGAGGCGCGCTTCTATGCGCCGCTGCTGCTCTTCGCGACGCTGGCCACGCTGCACGCGCTGCCCGGCCCGCGGCAGCGACCGTGGCGGGCGCTGCTGTGCGGCGTGCTGGCGGCGCTGTGCCATCCCTCGGCGCTGCTGCTGCTGCCGTGCCTCGTGGTGCCGCCGCTCGCGCGGCGCTTCCCGCTGCGCGCTGTCCTGGCGGCGACCGCGGCCGGCGCCGTGGCCGGCGGGGCCTGGCTGCTGTGGGGCGGAAGCACGCTGCCGAGGATCGTGCAGGCGGCGCTCGCGCGTCACGCCCTGGCCAGCTACGACACGCTGCACCTGCTCGCGGGGCTCGGCTACGCCGTCGGTCCGGCGGCGCTGCTGCTCGTCGCGGCGGGCGCGTGGCCCGCGCTGCGCGCGCCGGCGCCGGGCGACCGGCTGCTCCTCGCGTGCGCCGTCGTGCCCGTGGCCCTGCTGCTCGGGCTGTCGCTGCTGGCGGCGTCCGTGCAGCAGCGCTACGCCATGGCCGCGGTCCCGGCGCTGCTGCTCCTCGCCGGTCGCGGCGCGGTGGCCCTGGCCCGCCGCCCGACGCTGCGGGGCGCGCTCGTCGCCGCCGCGGTGCTGGCGCCGGCGCCGCAGCTCTGGGCTCTCGCGCGCGACGGCGACCGCTCCGACATGCGCGGCGCCGCGGCGTGGCTGGCGCGGAACGCCGCCCCGGACGACATCTTCGTGGCCGACGAGCACGCGCTGCTCGACCTCTACTTCCAGCGCCAGGGCTGGGAGCAGGCCCAGACCTCCGAGGAGGACCTCACCCGGAAGCAGCTCGACGGATTCCCGCGCAGCAAGCACGACGTCTGGGTGGTGCTCAAGGCCAACCGCCTCGGGGGCACCTACGGCGCGGACTTCGAGACCTGGCTGGCGCAGTACTTCACGGAACGCGCGCGCATCGGCCCGCCGCCGCCGCTGCTGGTGCGGCACGACAACCAGCTGGTCGTCTACCAGCGCACCGAGCGCGTGCGGTGAGCCTGCGCGTCGAGCTGCTGGACCTGCGCTACGCCCGCGAGGCCGACCGCTTCGTGGCGCGGCACCCGCTGGGCTCGCCCTTCCACGAGACGCGCTGGCTGGACCTCGTGCGCGCGACCTTCCGCTTCGAGACGCAGACCCTGGTGGCCTGGCGCGGGCGCGACGTGGCCGGCGTGCTGCCGCTGGCGCTGGTGACCGCGCCGCTCACGGGGCGGCGCCTCGTGTCGGTGCCCTTCGGGGTCTACGGCGGCATCCTCGCGCAGGAGGAGGAGGTCCTGCACGCGCTGGACGAGGGCGGCCAGGTCCTCGCGCGGCGCGCCTCGGCGCGCTTCCTCGAGCTGCGCTGGCTGGGCCCGGGCCTCACGCGGCACGAGTCCTTCCCGCTCTACGAGACCTACCGCCGCGCGCTGCCGCCGCGGGTGGAGGACGTGCTCGGCCTCGTCCCCCGCAAGGCGCGCGCCGAGGTGCGCAAGGCGCGCGACCGCCACCGCCTCGAGCTCATCGGCGGCCCGGCGCTCTTCGACGACTTCTACCGCCTCTACGTGCACAACAAGCAGAGCCTCGGCTCGCCGGTCTTCGCTCCGAGCTACTTCCGCCGGCTCCTGGACCTCTTCGGCCCGCGCGCGCTGCTGCACGGGCTGCGCGAGCCCGGCGGCCGGCTGCTCTCGGCGGTCATCTCGCTGCGGGCCGGCGACACGCTGTATCCGTACTACTCCGGCGCCGCGCCGGACGTGGACAGGCTGGGCGCCAACAACGCCATGTACGCGGCGCTCATGGAGGAGGCCGTGCGCCTCGGCCTGCGCACCTTCGACTTCGGCCGCAGCCGCGCCAACTCCGGCCCGGCGGCCTTCAAGCGCCACATGGGCTTCGAGCCCACGCCCCTGGACTACCAGTTCTTCTTCCCGCACGGCGGCCACCCGCCACAGATCAACCCGGACAACCCTCGCATGGTGCTGCCGCGGCGGATCCTGGCGAGCCTGCCGGCGTGGCTGGCGCGGCTGGTGGGGCCGGCGGTGATGAGGAACGTGCCGTAACCTACGACGCCTTTGCTACCTGACCTGCGCTGGACCCGGCAGCTTCGGCTCGTTCTAGGTCGCGGCGTACGATCAGCACCGTCGCGATACCGAGCGGGATCAGGGGACACGTCGCCTTCCAGAACAGGGTGAAGGCGAAGAGGGGCAAGGCCAGGATCGACGCGAAACCCGCCTGGGCGACCTCGCCGAGGCGCTGCAGCAGGGTGCCGCCGCTGCGCAGGCAGAGACTGGCCATGACGAGGAAGATCCAGCTGGAGACCGCGAACCACGCCACGAAGACACCGCGTGTCACGGTCTTCCCGAACCCTGACGCAGGCTCGAACACCTCCAGTGCCCTCGCGACGACCCAGCCCGCGGCGATGGCGTGCAGCAGCGAGAGGCCACCGAGTCCGATCGCGGCCAGGCCGGCCGGGGGCGTGTAGCCGGAGTCCGGAAACCCCTCGCCCATGAAGGGATTGGCGTAGAGCAGGAACGGCCGCGACAGCGGATAGGCAAGTAGCACGACCCACCACATCAGGCCGATGCGCACGAAGAGGGGTACGCGACGGCCACTCATCATGGCTGCTTCACCTGGTGGAGCGCGAGGCCACCGGAGCTGCTGCATCGCCGTGTCCCCCCGCGCCGCGCTGTTCACGCGAAGGCTCGGCAGTCCTCACGATCAAGACCGTCGCTACAGCGAGCGGGACAACAATCCACGTGGCGCCCCAGTAGTGCGTGAAGGCAAGCCATGGGACATACACGACCTGCCACAGGCCGAAGAGCACACGGCCGAGGCGTTCCCCGAGAGGTTCGCCCAGTTCCAGCAGAGCCGTCGAAGCCAGAACGATCCACCACGTGACGACAGCGAACAGTGACAGCAGGACGGACCAGCCCAGCAGACCCCATGTCGACTTCCCGGCGCCGCCCGACGACCGCATCCAGCGCACCACGACCCAGCCGGAAGCCAGCGCCTCGGCCAGCGAGATACCGGCGCGCAACACGCGGGGTGAACCCGCGAGGCCAGTGCTGCCCACAAGTCCGTCCAACGTGAACTCGAACAAGATGAAGCGGCGGGAGGGCTCCCAGGCGAGCAGCACGACCCACCACATCAGCCCGATTCGCAGGAAGAGCGGCGTCTTTCGCAGGTCGATCACCAGCAGCATCATGCGCCATTCGGACGCCTGAGCGGCCAACGCGCCCGGCGACTAGGGCCGCGCCAGCAGCCACTCCACGGCCTGCCCGAGATCCTTCGCGATGTGATCCGCCTGCGCGTCCGCCGGCAGCGGATGCCCCGACCGCAGCAGGATCCTGGCTCTCACCGGCCCGGCCTCCGGGTACAGATCCCGCACGCCGTCCCCGATGAACACGCTGCGGGGCAGGTCGATCGCGTGCTCCGCCAGCGCCATGTCCAGCAGCCCGCTCCCAGGCTTGCGGCACGCGCAGGCGAAGGCATACGCCACGGCGCTGCCCTCGGGATGGTGCGGGCAATAGTAGATGGCGTCGATCGCGCCGCCCTGCGCGGCCAGCTTGCGCGCCATGTCCGCGTGCAGGCGGCCGAGGTCCTCCTCCGTGTACAGGCCGCGCGCGACGCCGGACTGGTTGGTCAGCACGATGCGCAGGAAGCCGGCCTCGCCGAGGCGCTGCAGCGCGAGGCCCACTCCGGGCAGGGGCAGGATGTCCTCCTCGCACGCCGGGTAGCCGCGCTCCTCGATGAGCGTGCCGTCGCGGTCGAGGAAGACCGCCGGGCGGGGCTGCTCGTCGCTCACGGCTTGGGGAAGAGCGCGCGCTCGACCAGGTCGCACAGCGTGTGCGCG
>DASUFI010000324.1:0-6542 GCA_036274635.1 Planctomycetota bacterium | reverse complement strand
GCTGGCGCGCGTCTTCGGCGCCGAGGCGCGCGCCGGCAAGCCGCCCGCGCGCACGCTGGTCTTCCTGCTGGTCACGGGCGAGGAGCGCGGCCTGCTCGGAACCGAGTACTGGCTCGGCCACCCCTCGCGGCCGCTCAAGGACGTGGTGCTCAACCTCAACTTCGAGATGATCGGCCGCCCGGACTCGCTGGCCGGCGGGCCCGGGAAGCTCTGGCTCACGGGCTTCGAGCGCAGCAACCTCGGGCCAGCCTTCGCCGCCGCGGGCCTGCCTGTGGCCCCCGACGCGCGCCCGGAGCAGCACTTCTTCGAGCGCAGCGACAACTACGCCTTCGTCGAGCGCGGCGTCGTGGGCCAGAGCCTCAGCTCCTACAACATGCACGCCGAGTACCACACCGTCGACGACGAGATCGCCACGCTGGACTTCACGCACATGGAGGGCGCCGTGCGCGCGGGCCTCGCGGCGGCGCGCATGGTGGCGGACGGGACGCTGATGCCGGCGTGGGTGAAGGGGGCGGGCTCGGACCAGAAGCCGGCGCCGACACAGGGCAAGTCGGGCGGCTGAGCGCGATCAGCGGGAGGCGGGCAGCGCGAGGTACGACACGTCGATGCGGGTGACGGCGCCGGTGACCACCTGGAAGTCGATCGGCTGCGACGCCAGCTCCCCGTCTTGATCCGTTCTGCGCAGCTCGACTGAGTAATCGCCTCCCTCGAGAGGCGTCAGCACGCACGGCAGATCTTGAGCGTCCTGTTCGACGATGGTGTGGCCCGTGCCATCGCCGACGTGGACTTGCGCGTTCCGACCGAGCGCCTTGCACCAGGCCTCGCTGGCATGCAGCACGAGGGTGCCGCATGGTGGGACGCGGATCTCGCGGGCAGCGCGGCCATCCTCAAGAATGGATACTGTCATCTCGCGGTGGCCGGCTGCACGAATGCGCAGCGTGACGGCGGCCGGTGGCAGCGCGTCCACCGCAAATCGGCCGTCCGCGTCGGTCCACAGTCTGGGCTCGGGTGGCTCGATGTCGTAGTCGAGCTCCACGTTCAGTTCGGCGCCGGGCAGCGGCTCTCCGGTCATCGCGTCCACGATGCGACCTTCGACCGCGACGGAAGGCAGCAACTTCAGTCGTACTGGCTCCAGCGATTCCTTGAGGCTGCCCAGCTGGACGATGTTCGAGATCCGGCCCGGTGCCTCCGCCCACACGAAACCGCGCATCGACGCCAAGCTCCGACGAATCGTCGCCGTGCGAGCCTCGTCGCCGTACAGGTAGCTGAATCGCTGAACGAAGTCGTGCAAGCCGGTCCACAGTTCGAAGGTAGCCGCAGGCGCGCCGAATTCGTCGACGACCTCCACGTCGAATGGCGGCAGCTCGACCTTCGGTTGCAGTTGGAGTGTGACATCCAGTGTTCCCTGCTCGGCCTGGGCGCCGCTGGACGAGAATCCTTCCGCATAGGCGGTCAGGGAATATCTTCCCTCGGGCAGATCCAGCAGCTCGAAGGTGCCGTCCCGATTCGAGCGGCAGCAGGTCATGCAGAACTCCTTCGCCGCAACGCTCGCGAAGATGTAAGCGTCGGCGACGGGCCGTCCTGCTTCATCCACCGTGCGACCTGCTATGCGACCTCCTGGCAGCAGCGTCACGTCGAGGCGTGAGGCCTCGCCAGACCGCGGCGTGAAGCTTGTCCTCCATGGCGCGAAGCCGTGCGGCAGCAGAGCGACCTCGCAGGATGCCGGCGCGACGTCGGAAAAGGTGAACCTGCCCTGCTCGTCCGTGCGTGCCACGCGTACGTCGGTGGACAGGTGCGACGAACCGCAGCCGCGGCGGCTGAGGAACTCTGTAAGCATCGAGGACGAGTCGCCGGCTTCCGCCAGGAGGACATCGAGGCCGGCCATGTTGGCGCCCGTGCCATCTCTGACCACGCCGGCGATGCTGGCACCGTCGTCGAGGGCCAGCACGCCGAGGTCGAGGGTCTCGCCGATGAGCGCCGCGACGTTGTCGCGCTCGAGCAGGCGTCCTCCGCGTGCCGAAGCACGTAGCGAGCGCTTGAAGCCGGCCGGCACGGCAGCGAATTCGAAGGCACCGTCCGCCGCCGATGTGGTCGTGATGACGGGAGACGCTGCGCGCTCCAGACCTAGCGTGAGTCGTGCCGGGTTGGCTAGCGGCAACAGCTCCAGCCACGCCCGCTCGATGGGCTCTCCGGCCGAGCCGACCACGCGGCCGACGATCCGGCCAGTGGGCGTCCATGCGGGCGGCATGGGCGGATCGCGGCGGACCCTCTCGGGACGCAGCTCCGTCACGGCGGCCTCGGTCGCGTCGAGCGCCAGCAGCGGCGCGACGTTCGGCTCCGGCTCGAGGGATGCCGCGGCACGTCCGATCGGCATCGCCGCGTTCGGCGCTTCGTCGCCCGCCGGGCCGTCGAGCAGCAGCCAGGTGCCGGCCGCGAGCAGCAGCGCGACGACGATGAGCGACAGCCAGCGCATCAGCCCGATCCCCGCTCCAGGTCTCGCGATTGTGCCATGATCCCGGACGGTTGAACGCTCACAGGCGCAGACTGGGTCCGGGTGTCCGCCGCGTCGACTCTGCTCCTCGGACCACCGCCTCCGCACGCTAAGGTGGAGGGCCATGCCCGAAGCACGACCTCCCGTATGGCGGGGCCGGCGCGTGCGATGGCTCGTCGGCGTGCTGTTGCTGCTCGGGGCGGGGCTCTGGGTCGCGCGTGACGGGCTCGCCCGCTGGCTGATCGAGCCGCAGATCCGGCCCGCGCTGCGCTCGCAGCTGGGCGCGGACGCGAGCTGGACGTCGCTGGACGTGCACGTCACGCCGAGCCTCTCGCGCGTGGAGCTGCGGCTGCGCGGCCTCTCGCTGCGCGGCGCGGAGCCGGGGGCGCTCCTCGCCGAGGGCGAGGTCGACGACGTGCTGGTGACGCTGCCCGCCAGCGCGCTGCTGGGCGAGCCCACGCCGCAGGGCGTGACCATCACGGGCGCCCGGCTGGTGCTGGACGTGCGAGAGAAGGACGCTTCCGGGTGGCCCCACGAGCTGCCGCCGCTGGACGCCACCGGCCTGGCGGCGCGCCTCCTGCTGCCCGGCGACCGCACGCTGAACGTGGAGCAGGCCGAGCTGCACGCCGGCGCCGTGCCGCCCGCCGCGCCCGGCCAGCCGCTGGACCTGCGTGCCGCCGGACTGCAGCTCGTGGACGTGGGCGGCGCGCTGGACCTCGGCTCGGCCAGCGCCACGCTGAGCCTGCGCCCGGGCGTGCTGCTGGTCGCGGGGCGCACGGTGCTGCTGCCGCCCGATGGCGGCTCGCTGGCCCTGCTCGACGGCGCGCGCCTCGAGCTGGCGGAGGGCGGCGGCCCGCGCCTGCTGGGCGACGTGGAGGTGCGCGAGGTGCGCCTCGACCGCCTGCTGCGCGGCGGCGCGGGCGCGCAGGCGGCGCTGCTGACGCTGGACGCCACGCTCGACCTGCCGCTGGCCACGCCGGGCCTGCACGCCCTGCTGGCCCACACGCAGGCCTCGCTGGACGCCAGGCTGGCGAGCCTCGACGCGCGCGACGCGCTCACGCTGCGCGGCCGGCTGGCCGACGGCGTGCTGACGCTGGAGCAGGCCGAGGCCAGCACGCGCGGCGGCCGCATGACCTGGCTGCCGGGCCGCATGGTGCTGGGCGAGGAATGGCTGGACACGCGGGTCGAGCTGCGTGGCCGCGCGGAGCTCACCGACCTCGGGCCGCTGGGCGCGCTGGTCCAGCCGCTGCTGCCGGACGTGCCCTCGGGCGACGACGCGGCCTCGTGGGGCGGCGCGCTGCGAGGCTGGGTGGACGTGTCGGGGGTGCTGCGTGATCCCGACTTCGAGGCCAACCTCACGGGCAGCCGCGTGCGCGTCGCCGGCTGGCTGGCGGGCGACCTGGTGCTGCGCGCCAAGGGCAACCGCAGCCTCGCGCACGTGGACGCGCTGGAGCTGCATGCGCCCGGCGCCGAGCTGCACGCGATCGGCTCGCTGGACCCGGCCACGCTGGCCGTGCACGACGCGCGGGCGGACATCCTCGTCACGGCCGACGGCGCCGTCGACGGGTCGGACGCGCGCGGGCCCGAGGCCAGCCTGCCCGTGCGCCTCGCGCGGCGGCTGCTGCCGGGCGTCGCGGGCGAGCTCGAGCTGCACCTGCGCGCGATGGGCACGCTGGCGGCGCCGGTGCTGGAGCTGGAGGCCTGCTCGCCCGAGGTGCGCGCGCCCGGCGAGACGCTGCGCGATGCGTCGCTCCTCGTCGGGCTGCGCGATGGCGTGCTGCGCGTGGCCGACGCGCGCGCGGACGTGCACGGCACGCAGGTGCAGGTGGCCGGCAGCGTCACGGGCCTGCCGTGGGCGCCTTCGCCGGGCGGCCTCGTCGTGCACCTCGACCTGCTGAGCCTGCAGCGCGAGGAGCTGCGCCTGGACCTCGCCGAGCCGGCCGAGATCGGCTGGGACGGCGGGCTGCGCATCTCGGCGCTGGACCTCGCGGGCGCGGCGGGCCGCGCCCACGTCGAGCTCACGGGCGAGCCCGCGGCAGGCGGCCTCGTGCGCCGCGACCTCGTCGTGCGCTGCGCCGGCGTGCAGCTGGCGGTGCTGCCCGCGACGTTGCGGCCGCTGGGCCTGCGCGCCGACGTGCTGGACCTCGACCTGCACGCGGCCTGGGAGCAGGATCCGTCGCTGCCCGTGCCGCCCGAGGCGCCGGCGCCCTGGCTGGCGCGGGCGCGCGACATCGCGCTCGACATGGAGCTGCGCGCCGAGCAGCCCGCGCTGGACGTCGCGGGCCTCGCGGCCGGCAGCGCGGTGCTGCGCGGCGAGCTGAAGGGCGACCCGTCGCGGCCGCTGGGCTTCCTGCTGGCAGGCATCGACGACCTGCGCGTGCGGCTGCCGCCCGCGGTGGCCGATGCGCTGCGCGTGCTGCAGGGCGCGGGCGAGGTGCAGACCGAGGAGGGCGTGCCGCAGCCGGGCGAGGTCGTGCTCGTGGGCGGCAGCGGCCGCGTGCCTCGGGCGCGGCCGGCCGAGCCCGAGGCGCCGCGCATGTTCGGGCCGTGCGACGTGGGCGCGCGCGTGGAGCTGGGCCGGCTGCTGGGGCTGCAGTCGTTGCGCCTCGACGACGCGTCGGGCCTGCGGCTGGACGTCGGGGGCCAGGTGTCCGCGCCGCTGGACCTGCGCGCGCTGGCGGCCGGCGGCAAGGCGCTCGTGCCCGACGCGGCTCTCGCCCTGCACGGCCAGCTCACCACCGGCGACGTCGCGGCCCTGGAAGCCTGGCTGGGCGACGTGCGCAGCCTGCAGGGCAAGATGGCGATCGAAGGCGCGCTGGAGGGCACCGTGGGCGCGCCGCACCTCACCGGCACGCTGCGCATCTCGGACGCCGCGCTCAGCCTGGCCAGCGGCCTGCCCGCGGTGGAGTCGCTGCAGGCCGTCGTGGCGCTGGAGCAGGACGAGGCGCGCGTGCTCAACTGCACGGGCGAGCTGGGCTCGGCGCCCTTCGAGCTGACGGGGCGCGTCTTCGTGGACGGCAGCGACGACGCGCTCGACCTGCGCCTCGCCGGCGAGGACCTGCTGGTGTGGCGCGGCCAGGGCGTGAAGCTGCGCGCGGACGTGGACCTCTCGCTCTCCGGCGCGCTGGCGCGCCCCGCGGCGCGCGGCCGCTTCACGCTGCGCGACGGCCGCATGCTGCGCAACCTCAACGTGCTGCAGCTCTCGCGCCTGCAGCCCGACGCGCCGGCCCAGCCGCTGTTCTCCTTCCGCGAGCCGCCCCTCTCGCGGCTGCAGCTCGATCTCGCGCTGGACGCGGCCGAGCCCTTCCGCATCGAGAACAACCTGGTGCGCGGCAGCCTGGTGCCGCACCTGCACGTGGGCGGCACGGGCGCGGCGCCGCTGGTCGAGGGCACGATCGACATCCGCCCGACGCGCGTCGCGCTGCCGGGCAGCATGGTGGACGTCACGAGCGGGCGCCTCACCTTTCGCGCCGACGCGCCGGGGCGGCCGGACGTGCAGCTCGCCGGCCAGACGCGCGTGCGCGGCTGGGACGTCACGATCACGGCCAGCGGCCCCTACGACGAGCCCCTGCTGCAGCTCGAGTCCACGCCGCCGCTCGCCAGCGAGGACGTGCTGCTGCTGCTGCTCACGGGCCAGCCGCCGGAGGGCGCGCGCGACCCGTCGCAGGCCTCGGCCTCGGCCGCGCCCGTGGCGGTGTACCTGGGCCAGGACCTGCTGGCGCGCTGGATCTCGGACACGTCGGCCGAGGGCGAGGGCCCGCTCGACCGCTTCGAGATGAACTACGCGGAGAACGTCACCACCCGCGGCACGACCTCCATCCAGGTGAGCTACCGGCTGCAGGGCGAGACCGAGGGCGAGGGGCGCGCGATCTACCTCGACGCGGAGAAGGATCCCTACGACGCGGTGAACTTCGGCCTGCGCTGGAGGTTCCGGCTGCCGTGAGACGCCGCGCAGCCGGGCAGGCCGTCGAAGCCGTCATTCGGGCCTGGACGCGCGTCTTTCGCGCCGGCTCTTCGTTGCTCGGCCTGCGGCGAATCCCTGCCCCGCGAC
>DASUFI010000323.1:0-51003 GCA_036274635.1 Planctomycetota bacterium | reverse complement strand
GCTCGGGGCTGCGCGGGCGCGGCCACGCGGACGGGCCCGGCGCGCCGTTGCCCGCCGAGCACGCCGCGACGGTGCCCAGCAGCAGCAGAGCCAGCCAGGGGAGGAGGTCAGGCACGCCGAGCCCTCCGCGCGGGAGCGCTGGCAGTCTAGCCCTCGCCGCCTGCTTCGTCGCACACTCGACGGGTGCGGCTCGGCAGCGCCCGGCTGGGAGGCCTGCGTGCCGCCGGGCTGCCGAGGACGCGGCGCCGCCGCTGGACCCGGCGCGCGGCCGCGGCGTTATGATCGCCCTTCCGCGCCACGGCGGTCACTCGCGGTGGTCCCGGACGTCAGCACGATGGGCGCGCCCGCTCGTGGCCGTCACGGACGGCTCCCGGGAGCCCCGATGCACCCTGCAGGAGTCCACGCCATGACCACGACTCTCCAGCCCCCGCCCCGGCCCGCCGAGCCCGACACCGCGGTGCGCGCCTTCCTCAAGCAGACCCACAAGCTGCTCATCGGCGGCCAGTGGGTCGAGAGCAGCAGCGGTGAGACCTTCGAGGTGCTGAACCCCGCCGACGGCAGCGTGCTGACGCGCGTGGCCAAGGGCAACGCGCGCGACGTGGACCACGCGGTGAAGGCCGCGCGCAAGGCCTTCGAGAGCGGGCCGTGGCGCACGCTGCCGGCGCGCGCCCGCGGCCGGCTGCTCTACAAGCTGGCCGACCTCATCGAGCGCGACGCGGACGCCTTCGCGCAGCTCGAGAGCCTGGACAACGGCAAGCCCGTGGGCGTGGCGCGCGCCGCGGACGTGACGCTCACCATCGAGCACTTCCGCTACTACGCCGGCTGGGCCGACAAGATCGAGGGCGAGACCATCCCGGTCGCGGTGCCCTATGCGCCCAACAACCGCTACCTCAACTACACGCTGCGCGAGCCGGTGGGCGTCGTGGGGCAGATCATCCCCTGGAACTTCCCGCTGCTCATGGCGGCCTGGAAGCTGGGCGCGGCGCTCACCTGCGGCTGCACGGTCATCCTCAAGCCCGCCGAGCAGACCCCGCTCTCGGCCCTGTACCTCGGCCGCCTCTTCGCGGAGGCCGGCTTCCCCGACGGCGTGGTCAATGTCGTCACCGGTTTCGGCGACGCGGGCGCGGCCATCGCCAACCACCCCGACGTGGACAAGGTGGCCTTCACCGGCAGCACCGAGGTGGGGCACGAGATCGTCAAGGCCTCGGCCGGCACCATCAAGCGCGTCACGCTCGAGCTGGGCGGCAAGTCGCCCAACATCGTGTTCAAGGACAGCGACCTCGAGTCCGCCGCGAAGGGCGCCTTCGGCGCGATCTTCTTCAACCACGGCCAGTGCTGCTGCGCAGGCAGCCGCCTGTACGTGGAGCGCAAGGCCTACTCCGAGGTGGTCGAGCGCGTGGCGGACATGTCCAAGGGCATCAAGCTCGGCCCGGGCATGTCGCCGGACACGCAGATGGGACCGCTGGTCAGCAAGGAGCAGCAGGAGCGCGTGACCAGCTTCGTCAAGGCCGGCGAGAAGGCCGGCGCGAAGCCGCGCTTCGGCACCGAGACGCCCGGCGGCGACTGCTCCAACGGCTACTTCGTGCGGCCGACCGTGTTCGAGAACGTGAAGCCCGACATGAGCATCGTGCGCGAGGAGATCTTCGGCCCGGTCGTGGTCGCCATGCCCTTCGACGACATCGAGGAGATCGCGCGCGAGGCCAACGACTCCATCTACGGCCTCGCGGCGGGCATCTGGACGCGCGACATCGGCAAGGCCCACCGCCTCGCCTCGCTGCTGCGCGCCGGCACGGTGTGGATCAACTGTTACAACATGTTCGACGCCGCCTCGCCCTTCGGCGGCTTCAAGCAGAGCGGCTACGGCCGCGAGATGGGGCAGGCCGCGCTCAAGAACTACACCGAGGTGAAGAGCGTGTGGGTGGAGATGTGATCGGCCGCACAGCGGCGGGCGTTGTCTGGCCGCGCTGAACACCGGCCCCACGGGCTGGAGGTGGCATGACGACGTTCCGCTGCGCGTCGCTCCTCGCACTCGTCGCGATCGCCGTCGCGGGCGGCGACCGCGACGAGCGCTTTTCTGCCGGCGCCCAGGCGGTGGCCGAGTCACTGCGCCAGGGCATCCTCACGGAGATCGCGGGCCTGGGCGAGCACGAGTGGGCGGGCAACTACTACGAGGGCGACGGCATGGGCGAGAATGTCTCCCTGGCCATCGCGCCGCGCGGAGGTTTCGTCTTCGAGTGGCACGGCTGCCTCGGCTGCTACGACCGCAACTACGGGACGGTCGACGTCGTGGACGGCCAGCTGCGGCTGGCGTTCACATTCGAGAACGAGCGCAAGGGCTTCAAGGGCCTCGCGCCCACCCTCGTGCCGATGGCCTGGGGCGAGCGTCAGTACCTCGTCCCCGCCGACGACGTCATCGGCTTCTGCAACGAGGTCAATCAGGGCAACGAGCCGCGCGCGAATGCTCACGGCCGATACCTCTTGCGGCAGGGCGACGAGGGCAGGCACGTGACCGGCTGGCCCGACGTGCCCGCGGAGTACCGCGACTGCCTGCTCGCGCAGCCGGTCACCGCAACGGTCATGGCCGTCGGCGAGCCGAGCACGCGGCCGAGTCTCACGACCTTCAACTTCCTCGAATTTCCGATGAGCATCGATGCGGGCCGGCAGCAGGGCCTGCGACCCGGGATGGAGCTCTACGTCACCGAGCCCGCACGCACGGTCGAGCGGGTCCGCCTCGGCACCGTGGAGGATCAGCGCGCGGAGGGGGTCATGATCCAGACCGACGACCACCCGCGCCCACCGCAGGTCGGGTGGAAGCTCTCCACGTGGCCGCCGTGGAGACCGCTCGACGCGAAGTGATCACGCGCGAGCCCTTGCGCATGGAACCCGCACCCACCCCTCGCTAGTCTCCTCGGCACACCCCCTCGAGCAGGGAGGATCGGGCCGTGGAGAACATTCTCGCGCTGCTGATCGTCGGCGCCATCGCGGGCTGGCTCTCCAGCCTCATCATGAAGAGCAAGGGCCTGTCACTCGGCGGCTACCTGGTGCTCGGAATCCTGGGCGCGATCGTCGGCGGTTTCCTGTTCAGCCTGCTGCAGCTGCACGCGAGCGGCTTGATTGGCAGCATCGTCGCAGCCACGGTCGGCTCGATGGTGCTCATCTGGGCGGTCAAGGCGATCTGGAAGAAGGCCTGAAGCGCGCGCGGCGCGCCGGAGCTGCGCTCCGCCGCGCCGCGTGACCGGACTGCCGGACGCGCTACTTCGGCGGCGCCTCGGCGCTGCCGAGCTCCTGCTGCAGCTTCTCGAACTCCGCGTCGGCATTGGCTTCGGTGATCGCCTGCGCGGCGGCGGCATCGGCCTGGGCCTGCGTCGGGAGCGGGACATCCTTGATCGCTGCCGCCACCGCCGGGTCGTCGGCGGCCGCGGCCTGGGCCGCCGTCTGCGAGGGGGCCTGCTTGGACGCGTCCGTCGCCCCCGGCGCAGCGGGCTTCGCCGCCGGCTTCTTGGCCGCAGCGTCGGGCGACTTCGCGGAGGACGCATCGCCGCCGCCGCATCCGGCCAAGGCGGCCAGCGCAACGAGGACGCCGAGCTTCGTGAACTTGCGCATGCCGATCGGGCTCGAGCTGAACATCACTTCGGGGTGCTCCCGCGCTGGCTGCCGGCGGCAGGCTGCTGCGTGCCGGAGTTGGCCTGCGCCTTGCGATTGTTGGCGTTGGACTTGGGCCTGTCGGGGGGCGCCGCGGGCTTCGCGTCGCTGTCGGCCTTGGGCGCGGCGGGACGCTGCGGGGCGGGTCGCTGCTGCGGCTGGTCCGGCTTGCGGGCGGGCTGCCCAGCGTCCGGCTTCTGCTGCGCGGCGCGCCCGGCGGCCTGATCGCCGGCGGCGGGGCCGCGGCCGCGACCCTGCGCCAGCCGCCTCTCCATCGCCTTGAAGGTGTCGTCGCCCAGGGCGGCGCGCGCCTTGGCGCGCAGGGCCGCGTAGCGATCGTTCTCCCGCTTCAGCATGTCGGCCAGCCGGCTCTGGCGCTCGGTGTTGCCCTTTTGCTGCGCCAGCTCGCGCAGGCGGTCGATCTTGGCGACCGTCTCGCGGTGCTTGGCTTCCTCGGATGCCAGCCTCTTCATCACCTCGTCCTTCGACGGGACGCCGTTGGGCTGGGCGGGATCGGGGCGCTGCGCCGGCTGCTGCGCCTGGCGCTGCGGCTGGCCGGCGTCCTGCGTGCCGGCGGCCGGGCGCTCGGCGGCCGGGCGGTCCTGCTGGGGCGGGTCGGGGCGCGCCGCCGGGGCGCTCTGTGTGTTCTGCGCGGCGGCGGGCAGGGCCAGGGCGACAGTGGCCAGCACGGCTCCCGCGGAGCGAAGGGTGATCCTCATGGTGGTGCTCCTCGAAGGGAACGACGTCGGTGCCGCGTGGCGGGGGTGTTCCGAGTCGTCCCGGCTGCCCACCCGGCGGAGGGGTGATGTTACCAGAGGCAGGGTCGGCCCGTTGGTGAAAGCCCTTCCGGGCGTGGTGTCCGAGGCGCGAGGATGGCCCCATGCGCCTGCGCGGCGGCCAGACCCTCGGCTACTGCACCAACGTCCACCCCTACTCGACGCTGCCCGAACTCTTGCAGCGCCTGGGCCAGGAACCGGCCGAGCTGCGGGCACGCCTCGTCGAGGCGGGCCGCCTGGCGCGCGGCGAGCCGCTGGGCATCGGCCTGTGGCTGCCCGCCGACGTGGCGCGCGCCGCCGCCGCCGATCCGGCCCCGCTGCGCGAGCGCCTCGCCGAGCTCGGGCTGCGCTGCTTCACGGTGAATGCCTTTCCGCTGCGCGATTTCCACGGCGAGCGCGTGAAGGACGAGGTCTTCCGGCCCGGCTGGGCCGAGCCGGCGCGCGTGACGGCCACGCTGGACGCCGCGCACGTGCTGGCCGCGCTGCTGCCCGAGGGCGTGAGCGGCAGCCTGAGCACGCACACCGGCGCCTGGCGCGCGTGGGGGCCACCGCTGTCGGATCCGCGCGCCATCGCCGCGGGCCTGCTCCAGGCCGCGGACGGCCTGCGCGCGCTGCGCGAGCGCACGGGCCGCCGCATCGTGCTGGCGCTCGAGCCCGAGCCGGGCAGCAGCTGCGAGACCAGCGTCGAGGTGGCGGACTTCTTCACCCGCCACCTGCTGCCGCACGGCGCCGCCGCGCGCGAGCACCTCGGGCTGTGCTTCGATGCCTGCCACCAGGCGGTGGAGTTCGAGGCGATGGGGACCGCGCTCGCCTTGCTGGCGCGCGCGGGCGTGCCCGTGGTCAAGGTGCAGCTCTCCGCCGCCCTCGTGCTGCGCGATCCGGCGCGGCACGCGGCGCTGCTCGAGCCGTGGGCCGAGGACCGCTGGTTTCACCAGGTCGTCGCGCGCGGCCGCGACGGCTCGCTGACGCGTCTGCCCGACCTGCCCGACGCGCTCTCACGCGGCGCGCCGCCTGCCGTGCGCGAAGCCGCGGAGTGGCGCGTGCACTTCCACGTGCCGCTCTTCGCCGAGCGCTTCGACGCCGACGGCGCGCTGCGCAGCACGCAGCCCGAGCTGCTGGAGCTGCTCGCCTGCCCGGAGCTGGCGGCTGTGCCGCACCTGGAGATCGAGACCTACTCGTTCGAGATGCTGCCGGCCGAACGACGCGCGGCGCTGGGCGTGCCCACGCTGCTGGACGGCCTGCAGCGCGAGCTGCTCTTCGTGCTCGACGCGCTGGAGCGGGGCGGAGGCTGAGACCGCCACGCTTGCTGTAAGCTGGTGCCCCCGAACTCCTGCACGGTGGAGGTCCGCGACACCCGTGAACATCCTGATCCTCGCGCTGCTGCTGCAGCTGCCGGGCCTGCTGGCCCCCGCGCCCGCGGACAAGGAGCGCGACGCGGCCCTGGCCGCCGCGCTCGAGCGCTGCTTCCCCGGCGCCTTCAACCTGCGCCAGGACCCGCCGCCGCAGGGTGACCGCACGCTGTGGAGCGACGCGCTCGCGTCGGAGGCCTTCGTGCGCGGCGCGGTCGGGCCCTTCGACGTGCTGGTCTACGTGGCCGACGGCATCGCGACGGTGCCCGAGGCCCAGCACGTCCTCGACAAGGCGCAGGCCGGCCTGCGCCCGCTGGCCAAGCTGTTCGAGCGCCGCTTCGACCGCCCGCAGGGGCTGGTGTCCGGCAGGCGCTGGCCCATCGTGCTGTGCTCCTCCAAGCCGGGCCAGCCGGGCTTCGACCAGCTGCTCGCCCTGCTGGACTGGTGCGAGCAGGACTTCAGCGGCTGGACGAAGGACAACGGCTCGCTGTTCACACAGGACAAGCGCGAGGCGCCGCTGGCGCGCACGTGGGAAGTGCTGCTGGTGAACCTCGCCAACCCCGAAGTGGTCAAGCAGGGCGACGCCTTCCTCGAGCACGGCCTCGGCTACGACACGCTGGCGCACCTGGTGAACATCCTGCTGCGCCGCGGCTCCTGGGGCGCGTGCCCGCCGTGGCTGGACCAGGGCCTCATCGACGAGCTGGACATCGAGGCCTACGGCGAGGCGTGGGTGGGCGGCGACTGGTTCGAGTGGCACCAGGACGGCTGGTTCCGCGAGGGCTGGTCGGGCTTCCTGCCGACCGGCATGTCGCCGCCACCGCCCGTGACCGGCCCGCCGGCCGACCTCGCCACCAAGGTGCGGCTCACCGGCGACAGCTGGGCGCATCGCGCCTACTCCGGCCATCGCCACTGGGACCAGCTGCGCGGGGACATCGACCTCGACTTCCCGCCCAGCCTGCGCTTCATGCACGAGCACGAGAGCTTCCTGCCGCGCGACCGCGCCTACGCCCGCTGCGTCTGGAACCTGGTGCTGGAGCTCGCGCCCCCGGCCACGCCCGACGTGCTGGCGCGCCTCGACCGCCAGCCCGCGCAGCTGCCGGGCGGCATGTTCGACTGCGACCCCATCACGACCACCCTGTCCGGCGCGCTGGGCGGCATCCCACTGGTGGACGAGCTGGCCCACATGCCGCTGAAGGACAAGCTGGAGGTGCTCAAGCACAAGGAGATCGCGCGCGAGCTCGAGGACCTGGGCGCGGCCGAGATGCTGGGCATCGCCGACTACCGGCAGGCGGGCGAGTGGCTCGTGTCGCACCCGGAGTTCGACGACACGGCGCGCCGGCGCATCTTCGACCTGATCCTCACCGCCGAGCACCACGAGCAGCAGGCGGACTTCGGCGCGATCTGCGGTGCCCTCGACCACGCGGCGCAGGCCGCCATCAAGGCCAGCCCGCACTACCCCACGTCCCCGAAGGACAAGTCCGCGGTGGCCAAGGCCTTCCTCAAGGGCCTCGCGCCGTGAACCCGCGCGATCCGGCGGGCCTCGACCGCCCGCCCGAGGAGGCGCGCGCCCTGGCGCAGGCCGTGCTCGAGCGCGTGCTGGCGCACCTCGCGGCACTGCCCACGACGCCCGCCTGCGGCGACGTGGACCCGGCGCGCGCCGCCGCCCTGTGCCGCGTGCTGCGCGAGGGACCGCCCGAGGAGGGCGCGCCCATCGAGTCCCTCCTCGCGCCGCTCTTCGACGAGTGGGTGCCGCGCTCCTTCACCACGAACGGCCCCGGCTACCTGGCCTACATCCCGGGCGGCGGGCTCTTCGAGGCGGCGCTGGCGGACCTCATCGCCGACACGACCAACCGCTTCACGGGCACGTGGCCCGCCGCGCCCGCGCTGGTGCAGCTCGAGGCCAACGTGCTGGAGTGGTTCCGCGAGTGGATGGGCTTCCCGCCGGGCACGGCGGGCCTGCTCACGAGCGGCGGCAGCCTGGCCAACCTGGCCGCCATCGTCGCCGCGCGCGAGAAGCGGCTCGGGCCCGCGCTGCGCGACGGCACGCTGTACGCCAGCGCGCAGGCTCACCTGTGCATCGCCAAGGAGGCGCGCCTCGCGGGCATCCTCCCCGACCGCGTGCGCTCGCTGCCCGTGGACGCGCAGTTCCGCCTGCGCATGGACGCGCTCGAGCAGGCCATCGCCGCCGATCGCCGCGCCGGGCTGCGACCGTTCCTCGTGGTGAGCAGCGCCGGCACCACCAACACCGGCGCCGTGGACCCGCTCGAGGCCGTGGCCGACGTGTGCGCGCGCGAGGGCCTGTGGCACCACGTCGATGGCGCCTACGGCGCCTTCTTCCACATGGTCCCGGAGCTACGCCCGCTCCTCGCCGGCCTCTCTCGTGCCGACAGCCTCGCGCTCGACCCGCACAAGGGCCTGTTCCTGCCCTACGGCACGGGCGCCGTCCTCGTGCGCGACGGCGAGGCGCTGCGCGCCGCGCACGCCGCCACCGCGGCCTACCTGCCGCCCGTTCCCGAAGGCGTGCACGACCCCAGCCAGTACGGCCCCGAGCTCTCGCGCCCCTTCCGCGGCCTGCGCGTCTGGCTCCCGGTCAAGCTCCTCGGCACCGCCCGCCTGCGCGCCGCCATCGCCGAGAAGCGCGCCCTGGCCCTGCACGCCGCCGACCGCCTCGCCCGGGTCCCCGGCCTGGCCCTCGTCGCGTCCCCGCAGCTCTCCCTGCTCGCCTTCCGCTGCGACTGGCCCGGCTCGACCCCCGCCCAACGCAACGACGCCACGCACCAACTCCTCACCGCCGTCAACGCCCGCCAACGCGTCATGCTCAGCGGCTGCACCGTCGACAGCAGTTATCTCGCCCGCCTGTGCGTCCTCTCCTTCCGCACCCGCCGCGACCGCATCGACGCCGCCATCGAAGACATCACCACCGAATCCGAGTCGATCCTCGGCACCGTCGCCCGCGCCCACTGACTGCGCGTCCCTCCATCGCCTTGCTCCGCCGCGCGCCAGCGCCGGCGGCCTCTCACCGACGTAAACCGGCGGCGTCAAATCGTGCTGGGCTAGGCGGGGGGGTGCGCTCGACCGGAGGCGGCCTTGCACGTCGCCCGCACCGACGTCGCCGGCCGCGTCAAATCGAGCCCGCGCGAGGCGCGGCGGGGCGCTCGACCGGAGGCGGCCCGCCTAGGGCCGATGAGGATCGAGCGCCCTGCCGCAACGAAGCCCGGGCCGATTTGCCGCGTGCCGCCACCAAAGCGGACGCCCCGGCAGTGAGGCATGCACTGCCGGGGCGTCCAGGGGGCGCACCGGAACTCGATGGCCTGGCGGGAGACCAGACAGGAAACGGGCGGCCCGATTGCTGGCGGCACGACCAGCGACAAGCCGTCCGGACGGGTTCCGGCACTGAGTCAAATCAAAGCTGAACAGATGGCTTTGGGTCGAAACCGCATGCGCGCGCGCCAAGGGGCATGCAAGGACGAGCGCGCGATGCGGTACCGAGGATTCCCGGGCCGTGTGTCGGACGTGGGCGGTCGCTTGGGCACGTCGATCCCACCTACGTCCGCAGAGGAGTGCCCGGGCGCCGGCCCGCTGATACGGGCGCACTGGACCGGCGTCGCCGGGCCAGCGGTTAAGGTGTCCCGCCGTGCCGGAACGTCCTGCCCGAGACGACGAGTTGAGCGCGCGCCTGCTGCGCGAGGTCCAGGCCGGAACGCCCGGCGCGTGGGAGCAGCTGGTGGCGCGCTACGAGCGCCTCGTGCTGGCCGTCCCGCGCGAGATGGGCCTCTCGGAGGCCGACGCCGAGGAGGTCTTCCAGGCCACGTGGATCGCCCTGTTCGAGCAGGTCGCGCTGATCCGGCAGCCCTCGGCGCTGGGCTCGTGGATCATCACCACCGCGCAGCGGCAGGTGTGGCGCGTGCAGCGACGTGCGCTGCGCCGGCGCGAGCACGCGAGCCTGGAGGAGGCCGCCAACGCGCCTGCTCCGCTCCCGGCCCCTGAAGAGCAGGCCGAGCGCCTGGAGCGCGAGCGCCTGGTGCGCGAGGCCCTCGACGAGCTGCGTCCCCGCTGCCGCGAGCTCCTCAACCGGCTCTTCCTTTCGCCCTCCCCGCCCGGCGAGCCCGGGTCGCGCGCCAGCTACGCGGACATCGCCCGGGACCTCGGCATGCCCATCGGCAGCATCGGACCCACGCGGCTGCGCTGCCTGCAGGAGCTGGCCCGGATTCTCGCAGGAAGACTGGAGCCCTGATGGAATCCCTATTTTCCGGCCCGATCGGCGACACTCCTTGGAGCGGGCCAGGCACCCCCGCGCGGGGGCGCCAGCGCCGCGCTGCGCCCCGATCCTCCCACGGAGCGCCTCGATGACGTGTCCCACCTTCGCCGAGCTGCTCGCCGCCCGCGAGCGGCCCGCGGCCCAGCCCGAGGTGGTCGCGCACGTGGGCGGCTGCCGCGAGTGCTCGCGGCTGTGGGTGGCGCTGGGCCTGCTGCCCGATGCGCCGCGCGCGGCGGCGTGGCCCGACGTCGGCGCCTCGCTGCACGAGACCGCGCGTCGCGCCGGCGCCGGTCGCGTGCGCGCGGCGCCCACCGCCGTCGCCAGCGTGATCTTCGACTCGGCCACCGGCGCACGGCCGGCCGTCGCGCTGCGCGGCGCGGGACCCGCGGCACGCCACCTCGTGCTCGCCTCGGGTCCGCTGCAGCTCGACCTCGCGCTGCTGGCCGATGCGCCCGACGGCGGTGACACGCTCGTCGGCCAGGTCGCGGGCCTGCGCGACGCCGCCGCCGCGAGCTGCCTGCTGGCCGGCGCCGCCGGCGCCCGCTGGACGCCGCTGGAGGGCAACGGCGACTTCCGCTTCGATCGCGTGAGCCCCGGCCGCTACCTGCTCTCCATCGAGAACGACGACCAGCGCCTGCTGGTGCCGGACCTCGACCTCTCCACTCTCGCTCCGCGGGATCCACTCCGCTGAGCCGCCACCCAGGACCGCGCACTCCCGCGTGAATTCCGACAGCATCCGCATCGACGAGCTGCTCGATGCGCGCGACGACGCGCCGTGGCGGCGCCTCGCCTCGGCTCCGGAGGCCGAGCGCCGCGCCGTCGTGCTGGCGCTCAAGTCGCGCGTGGACGGGCTGATGCGCAGCCAGCCGCGGGAGGCGCCGGCCGTGGCCGAGGCGCTCGTGCGCGCCGCGGCCGGGCTGGCCGACCTGCAGCCCATTGCGCTGCGCGGGCGCGCGTTGGCGGCGCACGGCATCGGGCGCCACGCCGAGGCCGAGGCCGATTACCGCAAGGCGCTCGAGCTGCACGAGCAGCTCGGCCAGCCGATCGAGGCGGCGCGCGTGCTGCGCACGCTGGTCGGCGTGCTGCAGATGCTGGACCGCGCGCCCGAGGCGCTGGTGTGCGGGGCCCAGGCTCGCGAGATCTTCGTTGCTCACGGCGAGCGCGCGCTCGTGGCGCAGACCGACGTGAACGTCGCCAACGTGTACTGGCGCCTCGACGACTATGCTCGCGCGCGTCCGTGCCTGGAGTCGGCGCGCGACACATTCAAGGAGCTCGGCGACACGCTGGGTGCGGCCTACGCCGAGTTCAACCTCGCCGTGGTCGAGATGAACTGCAACCGGGTCGAGGTGGCGCAGGCCTGCTGGGAGCGCGCGCGCGCCGCCTACGCGGCTGCGGGAATGACCGTGCCCGTCGCCGACTGCGACTACAGCCTGGCGTACCTCGAGAGCCGCCGCGGCCGATTCGCCGAGGCGCTGGCCGGGCTCGACCGCGCCCGCGCCGCCTACGAGGCCAACGGCAAGCCCGGCGGCGTGCCGCTGTGCGATCTCGACTCGGCAGAGATCTTGCTGCGCCTCGACGCGCGCCGCGACGCCTTCGAGCATGCGCAGCGCGCGGTGGACGCCTTCGCCGCGCTGGGCCTGGAATACGAGCGCGCGCGGGCCGAAGTCCTGCTCGGCCTCGCTCGCGCCCGCAGCGGCGACGCCGCCGGCGCGCTGCGTGACCTGGGCTCTGCCATCGCGCGCTTCGGCGCTCTAGGCAACGACGCCTATGCCGCCGCCGCAGAGCTGCAGCGCGCCGCGCTGCAGGTGCGAGCGGGCGAGCCCCTGACGGCGCTGCCCAAGCTGCTGGATGCGCGCCGCCGCCTGGCCGCGGCCGATCTGCAGCTGCTCGCCGATCTAGCCACCATCACGCTGGCTCGCGCGCGCCTCGACGCAGGCGACCCGGCCGCCGCGCTGGCCGAGCTGGACGCGCTGCTGGCCACGGACCGCGCCGATCGCGTGCTGGACGACCTGCTGCGCGCCGAGGCGCAGGCCGTGGCCGCCTCGGCCCATCGCGCGTGCGGCGACCTCGCAGCAGCGGTCCAGGCGCGGCGGGTGGCCATCGAATCGGTCGATCGCAACTGGGCAGCAGTGCCTTCGCGCGACGTGCGCATCGCCTTCTTCCGGGACCGGCATCCCATCTGGGTGGACCTGGCCTGGGATCTCGTGGACCTCGGCCGGCCGGGCGAGGCGCTTGCCGCGCTCGAGTCCGGGCGTGCGCGCGGGCAGGCCGAGGCCGGGCCGTCGCCGCTGGAGACCGACGAGCTGCGCGCAGCTCGCGCGCGCCTCGAGTGGCTCATGCTGCGCCGCCTCGACGCGGAGTGCGAACCGGCTCCCGCCAACTACGAATTGCGCCGAGCGCACATCGCCAACGCCGAGGTGGCCGAGGCTCAGCGCGAGATCGCCCGGTTGCTGCGCGCCGGCGCCTCGGGTGGCTCGGCGGTGGCGCCGTCCTTCGGCGCGGCCGAGCTGGCCGCGGCGCAGGGCGGCGGCGATGACGTCCTGCTGGTCTACCTCGTCGCGCCCCAGGGCGTGCGGGTGCTGGTGGCTGACGGCCGCAGCGTGCGGTCAGTGACGCTGCCGGCCGACGCGCGGACCCTCGCCTCGCTGCGCGACCGCCTCTGGCTCCACGTCGATCGCTTGCGCCTCGGCGGCGCGCACCGCGAGGCGGCGGCCCGCTCGCTGGCGCCGGTGCTGGCCGAACTGGGCTCGCGACTGGTCGCGCCGCTGGTGCGCGAGCTCGATGGCCGGCCCCTGGCCATCGTGCCCTACGGCGATCTTCACGAGCTTCCGTTCCACGCCTTCCGGGTCGATGGCCGGCCGCTGGTTACCCGGCACGACGTGGCCTATGGGCTGTCCGCGGGGCAACTGGCGCAGGTGCGCGGGAGAGCCCCTTCCGGCGCCCGAAACGTGCTGGCAACGGGTGTTCTGCACGCCGGGCTGCCGCGCATCCCGGAGGAGATCGAGACTCTGGAGAAGTTGTGGGGATCCCGTCTGGAGCGGGTGGCACCCGAAGATCTCCTTGTCCAATTGCAGACGACTTCGCGGCGAGCCGGTATGCTCCATCTCGCGGGACACGGGTTGTTCGAGCCGGGGCATCCGTCCTTCTCCGCGGTATGTCTCGGAAGCAGGTTCCTGATGGCACACGACATCCGTCGGCTGTCGCTGGATCTCGGGCTCGTCGTCCTGTCGGGCTGCGAGACGGGACGTCGACGCCGCGTGGGCGGGGAAGAGCTTCTGGGACTGCCCTCGGCTTGGCTGGCGGCTGGCGCACGGGCCGTGCTGGGCAGCCTGTGGGCGGTGGAGGATGGCGATGCGCGCGACGCGGCCGTCGGGGTGCACGCCGAGCTGGCGCGCGGCGCGACGGCGCGACAGGCCCTGGCGCGGGCGCAACGCGCGCTGATCGAGCAGGGCCGCGACGAACTGGGATGGGCCGCGCTGTCCTTGACAGGCGACCCCGAGACGAACATCGAGGCACAAGGCGCAGCCGGGGCGCAGGACGTCGCGGCGCGTGAGGCATATGGCCAGGGAGAGACAGCATGAGCAGGCAGCTGGTCCTGGGGACGCTGGTCATCATCGTGTTGGCGCCGCTCGCGGCAGGCCAGACCACGGGCACCGCTCTGCGCGCACCGCCACAGGTTCCGGAGGACAAGTGCGTCGAGCTGGTCGTGATGCTCGACACGCACACCAGCGTGATCGCCGTTTCGGCGAAGGCAGCGACCCAGGTGCTGGCGTCGGAGCCCGGCGTGAACATGCACCTGCTGGAGTCGGTCGACAAGATCCCGGTCTCGCAGGCGGCGGACTTCGTGGCCCAGGTGGGCCAGCTGCCGGGCGTGCTCTCGGCTGAGATGCTGCGGCCCGTCGGTGTGCCCGAGATCGAGGCCTGTGGCGAGCCGCTGGGCACGTCGGCGCAGCAATGCTCCATCTCCTTCGCGGACGGCAGTCCGAGCGACGACGAGTTCCACTCGCAGGAGGCGCTGGCGTACATGCCGTACGGCAAGGTGGCGAGGTGGTCGTTCAACCAGCACCAGCCCGTGCTGGTCGCGGTCATCGACACCGGCATCGACCCGGGGCACCCGGCGCTGGTCGGCCACGTCGCACAGTCGGGCTGGGACTTCGTCTCCGGCCGGCCCGGTGCGATCGATGTGGCCAACGGCCTCGACGACGACCACGACGGCTGGATCGATGAGTCCTATGGGCATGGCACCTTCCTGGCCTCGGTGGTCATGCTGATCAACCCGGACGCGAGCATCCTTCCGTTGCGGGTGCTGGACGCCGACGGCAATGGCAACTCCTTCAACGTCGCCGATGCGATCTACTACGCGGCCGACCACGGCGCGCAAGTGATCAACCTCAGCCTCAGCATGAGCGACCCGAGCTCGGCCGTGGCGTGCGCGATGGAGTACGCGCGCTACAAGGGCGCGGCCATCTACGTGGCGGCCGGCAACACGAGCAAGGAGAAGGTGCTCTTCCCGGCCAACTACGACCCGAGCATCTTCAAGTGGGGACCCTGTCTGCCGGAGGACTGGGTGCCCAGCGCGGCCACGGTGACCGCCGTGGCATCCACCGACGCAGAGGGCATCAAGGCCGACTTCTCCGCGTGGGGTCCCGAGGTGGACATCGTCACCCCCGGCATCGGCATCTATGGCGCGATGCCCGGCGGTGGCTACGCGTGGTGGTCCGGCACGTCCATGTCGGCCGCCGTGGCGAGCGGCGTGGGCTCGCTGGTGGACTCGGTGGTGGGCGCCTACGCCCTTCAACACGGCACGCCCAGCGTCATCAAGGTGACGGCTTGGTCCGTGGACAAGATCAACCAGGCCTACACCGGAGGGCTGGGCGAGGGCTTCGTCAATGCCGCGAAGGCCTCATACGCGGCCTGGGTGCTGACCCAGCCCTAGTTCGACCGGCCCCCCGGCGGGCGCGATCCTCAGTCGCCTGAGCCCAAGGGCTTCGCGGCCAGCAATGCGGTCGTGGGCACCATGCCTTGACGCGACGCCTCAGCCGCCGAGCTTGAAGCGCGGGCGCTCGAGCGGCTGCGGCTGGCCGCCCTCGACGATCGTCCACGAGCGGTCCAGCGGCAGGTCCTTCAGCACCTGGGTCGCGCTGCCGGGCCAGCGGATCTCGACCTCCTCGATGGCGGTCGCGTCGCTGAGGCCGATCTCGGCCTGCAGGCTCTCGCTGCCGAAGCTGCCGCCGGTGCCGATCATCTGGCGGATGACGCGCGTGCTGCCGTCGGGGCGACGCACGCGCAGGGCGAGGCGCGCGCCGATCGCGGCGCGGTTGGCGCGCACCCCCTGCAGGCGCAGCGTGACCCAGTGGTTGCCGTGGCCGGGGTTCTCGAAGAGCACGCGCTGGAAGCCGTCGCCCGCGAAGGCGCCGCCCATGACGGTGTAGAGGTCCTGGTCGCCGTCGTTGTCGAGGTCGCCGAAGCACACCGCGTGGCCCTTCTGGATGTGGCCCACGTCGGCCGAGGTGGTCACGTCCACGAAGCGCTGGCCGGCGTCGTTGCGCCAGAGGCGGTTGGGGTAGATGCCCTTCAGGTCGGGCTCGCCGGTGGCGAGGTAGAAGTCGAGGAAGCCGTCGTCGTCGAGGTCGCCGTAGTTGCAGCCCATGGCCGGCAGCACGTGCATCAGCCCCTGGGCCTGGGTCACGTCGTCGAAGGTGCCGTCGTGCTCGTTGTGATACAGCCGCGGCGTCACGCCCTCGTTCGGGAGGCCGAGGTAGTCCTTGCACACCTCGGCGGTCTGGCCGAAGCGGTAGCCGCACACGAACAGGTCCAGCCAGCCGTCGTTGTCGTAGTCGAACCACCACGTGGGGAAACTCTGCGCCTGGCCGGTGACGCCCGCGGCCTCGGCCACGTCGGTGAACGTGCCGTCGCCCTCGTTGCGGAAGAGCAGCTTGGGGCCGTCCATGCGCGAGAGGTACAGGTCCGGGTCGCCGTCGTTGTCATAGTCGCCCCAGCCCGAGCCCTTCACGTAGCCGACCACGTCCACGCCCGCCCTCTCCGCCACCTGCTCGAAGCGGCCGTCGCCGAGGTTGTGGAACAGCCGGCACGGGAAGCGGTGCGCGCCGACGGACTCGTTGGCCACGAACAGGTCCAGCCAGCCGTCGAGGTCGTAGTCGGCCCACGCGGCGGACTGCGTGGAGAGGAAGCACAGCAGGCCCGCCTCCTCGGTCACGTCGCGGAAGGTGCCGTGGCCGTCGTTCTGCAGCAGCGAGAGCGGGTAGCGCGCGCCGCTCTCGGCCGTCCACGCGCCGCGCAGCACGAGGATGTCGGCGTCGCCGTCGTTGTCCGGGTCGGCGTGCAGCAGGTTGAGGCCGCCGACGAGGCCGGCGAAGCCCGCCTGCGCGCCGCGCTCGGTGAAGTGGCCCTCGCCGTCGTTGCGGTAGAAGCGCAGCGGGCCGTCGAGGCTCCACTCGGAGGTGGCGATGTCCAGCAGGCCGTCGCCGTCGAAGTCCTCCATGCAGGCGCCGCCCGCGAGCCCCCGGTCGGCGAGGCCGCACGCCGCCGCCACGTCCGGGAACCGCCCCACGTCCTGCGCGCTGGCGAAGGCTTCGGGCGGCACGAGGAACTCCGGCGGCACGCCGTCCGGCCACTCGCCCAGCGTCTGCGCTGCCACATTGAGCAGCCAGCGCGCGGCGTAGTCGTCGGGCGTCTCGGACAGGATCGGACGCAGCACAGCCATCGCCTTGCGCGAGCCGGTCGGGTCCATGTGTCGGCCGGCCTCGGCGATGGGCATGAGGCAGGCGTCGGGCGTGTGGTGCATCACGCAGTTGCCCTGCTCTCCGATGCGCAGGTCGCACTGCGCCAGCAAGTCCAGCACCTGCCTGTGGAACTCCGGGTTGAGCGTCGCGCCCTTCGCCTCGAGGTTCGCGAGCAGCGTCTCGAAGTCGCTGGCCGCCTCTTCGGGCCGGCCAGCCAGCAGCTTCTCGGCCGCCAGCGACAGCTTCAGGTCGATCGCCTTCGCGCCCTTGGCCTTCGCCTCCGCGAGCTTATGCTCGAACAGCGGCACGCGCTGCAGGTTCAGGTACATGTCCTTGGCGGGATCCGCGAGCTGCGCCAGCTTTGCGAGACGCGCCGCCATGCGCGCGGTGCCGTCGCCCGGGTGCACGTCCGCGGGGATCACGTCCTGCCGCGGCGCCTCCAGCTCCTTGTGCTTGCCCTTGCCGCGCGGTGCGGCCGGCGCCGGCTCGCTGGTGGGAGAAGGGGCCGTGGCCCCCGAGCTCAGGCCCGCCGGCGCGTCCTCGCCGCCCCAGCACGCGCACAGGGTGAGGCCCAGGCCGGCGGCGAGGGAGAATCGCGGCAGCACGCGGCGGATTCTACTGCGCGCCCGGGCGGGACTTGCGCGCAGGCCACCGTGCGCGGACCGCCGTGACCGTCCCATGACACGCGCCCGCAGCACGCGGCCTAGGCTGGCTCCGTCATGGAGCGCATCGGACTCATCGGCGCGTCGCTGCACGGCACGGACGTCGCGGGCCTCGAGCGCCTGCGCCGCCCCGCGGCCGGCTGCGAGGACGCCTTCGTGCGCGACCTGGCCGATGCCCTCGGCGCCAGCGAGATGGTCTTCCTTGCCACCTGCAACCGCGTCGAGGTCATTTACGCCCGCGAGGAGGGCGACCTGCCCGGCGAGGCCGACCTGCAGCTCGCCGCGCGCTTCCTCGCCCTCGACGGCGCACCCGATGCCGGAACCGCCCTCGTGCTGCGCACCGGCGCGGCCGCCGCGCGGCACCTCTTCCGCGTGGCGGCTTCGCTCGACTCGCTGCTCGTCGGCGAGGACCAGATCCTCGCCCAGGTGCGCGCCGCGTACGGGCGCGGCAGCGACGCCGGCCTCGTCGGGCCGCTGCTCGGGCCGCTCTTCCACCACGCGCTGGCCGTCGGCAAGCAGGCGCGCAGCGAGACCGACCTCGCGCGCCATCCGGTGAGCCTGTGCAACCTCGCCGTGAACGCCCTGCTGCAGGATGCCGCCGGCCGGCCCGTGCCGCCGCGCGTGGCCGTCGTCGGCGCGGGGGAGATGGGCCGGCTGCTCGTGCGCGCGCTGGTCGCCAGCGGCCTGTCGCCCGCGGTCCTCGCCAACCGCAGCCTGCCTGCCGCGCGCGCCCTGGCCGCCGACTGCGGCGCGCGGGCCCTCTCGCTGGAGGAGCTCCGCGCCGCGGTCGTGCCGGTGGACGTGCTGGTCAGCGCCACCTCCGCGCCGGGCGTGGTGCTGGAGCGCGACGCGCTCCTGCGCCTCGCCGCCGCGGCGCCCTCCGGGCGGCCGCTGCTCGCCGTGGACCTCGCCGTGCCGCGCGACGTGGCCGCCGTCGACGACCCGCGCGTGCGGGTCACCGACCTCGATGCCCTGCGGGCGCTGGCCGACCACAACCGCCAGCTCCGCGCGCAGGCCGCCGCCGAGGCCGAGCGCCTCGTGGACCGCAAGGTGGCCGCGTGGGCGGCGCGCTTCAGCGAGCGCGCGGCGGACGACGCCGTCACCGAGCTGCAGGCGGCCGCCGACGAGCTGCTCGGCCGCGAGCTGGCGGGCCTGCTCTCCGGCCGGCTCGCGCACCTGCCCGCCGAGGACCGGCGCGCGGTCGAGCGCTGGGCGAAGAGCACGTTCGGGAGGGTCATGCACCTGCCGGTGGCCGCGCTGAAGCGGCTGGCGCGGGACATGCGCGAGCCGGGCGAGCCGGGGCCCGACGGGGCCGAGGGCGCGGAGTCCGCCGACGCGCAGGGCGCCGCGCGAGGAGCCGCCCCGTGACGCTGCGCCTCGGCACGCGCGGCTCCGATCTCGCGCTGTGGCAGGCGCGCCACGTGGCCGCGCGCCTCGCCGGGCGCGCCGAGGTCGAGATCGTCGTGCTCAAGACCCAGGGCGACCGCATCGACGACGTGCCCCTCACGCAGGTGGAGGGCAAGGCTTTCTTCACCGCCGAGATCGAGCGCGCGCTGCTGGACCGGCACGTCGACCTCGCGGTGCACAGCCACAAGGACTTGCCGACAGAGAGCCCGCCCGGCCTCTCGGTCGTGGCCGTGCCGGCGCGCGCCGACGCCTCCGAGCTGCTGCTCGCGCGGCCCGAGGCGCACGCGCCCGACGCCCCGCTGCTGCCGCTGCGGCGCGGCGCGCGCGTGGGCACGAGCTCGCCGCGCCGCATGGAGCAGCTCGTCACGCTGCGGCCCGACCTGCAGCTGCAGCCGCTGCGCGGCAACGTGCCGACGCGCGTCGCCCGGCTGCGCGAGGCGCGGCATGACGCGATCCTGCTCGCCTGCGCCGGCGTGGATCGCCTGGCCCTGGACCTCGCCGGCCTGCACGCGACGCGGCTGACGGCCGCGCAGCTCGCGCCGGCGCCGGCACAGGGGGCGCTGGCCATCCAGATCCGCGCCGGCGAGAGCGACCTGGCGGCGCTGCTGCGCGACCTGCTGCACGACGAGGACGCGGCGCGGGCGGTGGAGGCCGAGCGCTGGCTGCTGGCCGCCGCCGGCGGCGGCTGCAATCTGCCGCTGGGCGCGCACGTGGAGGGCGAGGGCTCCGGCTTCCGTGTGCACGCCTTCCTCGGCGCGAACCATCCGCGCCGCGGCGTGCGCGCGCGCTGGGCCGAGGCGCGGGGGGAGTCGCCCCTGGCCGCGGCGCGCGAGGTGCTCGCGCGGCTGACGGCCGGCGCGCCCACCGGCACCGGTCCGCTCGCTGGCCTGCGCGTCGCGCTCGCCGGCCGCGCCGTGGACGAGTCCGGCACCGAGGTCGGCGATCGCCTGGTCCAGCTCGGCGCGCGCGTGCGGCACGAGCCGGTCATCGAGCTGCACGAGCTGCCGGCGCCCGACCTGCCCGCGCGCCTCGCGGCGCTCCGGCCGGGCGACGCCTTGGCGGTGACCAGCCGCGTCGCGGCCGCGCGCCTGGCCGGGCTGCACGTGGCCGAGGGCGTGCTCGTGGCCGCGGTGGGGCCCGCCACGGCCAGGGCGCTGTCCGCCGCCGGCCTGCGCGTCGACGTCACGGGCGACGGCGGCGCCCGCGAGCTGGCGGCGCGCCTCGCGCTGCGCGCCGGCGCGACGCTGCTGCTGCCTGGCGCGCAGGACGGTCGGCCCGAGCTGGCCGAGGCGCTGGCCGCGCGCGGCGTGCGGGTCGAGCGCCTCGCGCTGTACCGCACCGCCACGGCCGCCGCGGCGCCGCCGGCGGCGGCCGTCGACGCGCGGGTCTACTTCAGCCCGTCCGCGGTGCGCGCCTGCCGCGAGCTGGGCCTCGAGTCGCCCGGCGCGCCGCGCCGCGTCGCCTGGGGCGACACCACCGCCAGTGTCCTGCGCGCCGCCGGCCTCTCCTGCGACGGCGAGGCGCGCGCCGACGTCGAGACGCTGGTCCAGCTGCTCGCCGCGTCCGGGCCGGGCGTGCGCGCCCATCCCGCCCGCTCCCCGGAGGTCCCGCGATGATGCACCGCCCCCGCCGCCTGCGCCGCACCGCCCTGCTGCGCGAGGCCCTCGCCGAGACGCGCGTGCACCGCGCGCAGCTCATCGTGCCGCACTTCGTGCGCGAGGGTGGCGGCGCGGACCAGCCGGTGGAGGCCATGCCCGGCGTCGCGCGCCACTCGATCCCGCGGCTCGTGGAGCAGGTGGCCGCCGACCGCGAGCTGGGGCTGGGGTCGGTGCTGCTGTTCGGGGTGACGGAGGCCAAGGACGCGCGCGCCTCGGCGGCGACGGCCGCGGATGGCCTCGTCTCGCGCGCCGTCGCCGCGCTGCGCGAGCGCTTCGGCGACGAGCTGACGGTGATGACCGACGTGTGCCTGTGCGGCGCAACGGATCACGGCCACTGCGGCGTGCTGCGCGACGGGCACGTGGTCAACGACGAGACGCTGCCGCTGCTCGCCGCCATGGCCGTCGCGCACGCGCGGGCCGGCGCGGACGTCGTGGCGCCCTCGGACATGATGGACGGGCGCGTGGCCGCCATCCGCGCGGCGCTGGACGAGGCGGGCCGCACGGACACGGCCATCCTCTCCTACAGCAGCAAGTTCGCGTCGGCCTTCTACGGCCCCTTCCGGTCGGCGGCCGACTCCGCGCCGAAGAGCGGGGACCGCAAGAGCTACCAGCTCGACCCGCGCAACGGGCGCGAGGCGCTGCGCGAGTCGCTCCTCGACGAGCAGGAAGGCGCGGACATGCTCATGGTGAAGCCGGCGCTGGCCTACCTGGACGTGATCGCGGCCGTGCGGGCGCACAGCACGCTGCCGCTGGCGGCCTACAACGTGAGCGGCGAGTACTCCATGGTGAAGGCGGCCGCGGAGAAGGGCTGGGTGGACGAGGCGCGCATGGTGCCGGAGATCCTCGCGAGCTTCGTGCGGGCGGGGGCGGACCTGGTGATCAGCTACCACGCGCGGGAGGCGGCGCGACGGGGGTGGGTGGGGTAGCTCGACGCGGGAGCTTTCCCGTTTGCGATGCGCGCATGGATCGGGTGGTCACGATCTTCGAGAGTCATGCCGAAGCGGAACGCGCCGACCAGGTCGCACTGGCGGCCATGGCTCCCCAGGCACGGCTCGACCTGATGCCGCAGATGGTCCGACGCTACCGCGAGGATCTCGGTGAAGCTGCAAGTCGATTGGAGAGCTGTGTCCAGTCTCTGCTCGTCCGGCACGTTGACTTCGTGGTCGTCGGCGGGCACGCCGTGGCCTTCCACGGCTACCCACGATTCACCGGGGACGTGGACCTCTTCGTTCGGCCGACGCGCGAGAACGGCCAGCGAATCGTCGAGGCGCTGACAGCCTTCGGCTTCGCGACCCTCGGCCTGACCGCAGAGGGCTCCGGACCGAGTCATCCAGCTGGGCCGGGCGCCGAATCGATCTGCTCACGGGAATTCCGGGCGTCAGTTTCGACGAAGCGTGGTCGCGTGAGCCTTCAGCCAATCGACCACCGCATCGGCGGTCACGTTGCCGCCTTCGGGGTCGGTGGGCTCCTGGTTCAGCAGCATGAAGTCCGTCCAGTGAGCCGACGGGTTCTGCGACTCCTCGGCGTAGGCGTCCAGCGCCTCACGCAGCAGGAGGCCCATGGCGGCGCTGTGGGGATCGTCGACGGGGAAGGTGTAGCTGCTCGAGGTGGCGCTCGGGTCGAGGTCCTTGTAGATGCCGAGGAGCGGCATCGAGGCGTTGAGCTCCACCATGGCGTCGCTGAACTTGGTCCCGCTCTTCGCGTGGCCCGCGCGCCAGGCCGGTGAGGCGGCGAGGCTCTTCTTGATGGCGGACGGCTTCTCCAGAGCGGCCTGGGTCTTCTTGCCGAAGAAGCTCATCATCGCCGGCTTGTCCGGGGGCATCACGATGTGCGCCGCATCGAGGAACGTGGGCGCCGAGAGGAACACCACGCCGTTCGGCCGGCTGGATTGCTGCGCGACCGGGTTGCTGCTCTGGGGCTTCGCGATGTCCTTCGTCATCGCCACCCAGAGGCCGAGGTTGGCGCCCGCCGAGTTGCCGATCAGGAAGATCCGGTCGGGATCCAGCTTCCACGCGCCCGCCTTCGAACGGACGAACTGGATCGCGCGCCGCACCGAGTGGGCCGCGCGAGGGGACTTGTTCTTGGGGAACTTCGGATTGGGCTGCCCGTCCGCGAAGAGCGTGGCCGCGAGCGGGTAGTCGATCGAGACCACGGCGAAGCCCGCGGCGTAGGCCTTGTCGATGGCATCGATGCCGTCGTCGTCATCGAGGTAGCTCGTGAAATCGCTCTTGGAGCCGGACGTGAACCCGCCGGGATGGATCTCGATCAGCACGGGCTGGAGGCCCACGGCGTCGGAGTGCGCGTAGAGGTCGAGGCGCTCGTCCGAGTGCGGCGTCGTCGGATCCGTGTAGGGACCGTAGGCGACGTTCACCATCGTGGGCGGGCCGAGCTGCGCCCCCAGCGGCGCCGCGAGGCCGGCGAGCAGGCCGAGGGACCCGAGCAGGCGGAGCACGGATCTCACGACCGTGTCGGGGGCGGGGCCGTCAGGGTCATCGTCGTCGAGGAAGGTCTGCATGGGGGCAACTCGCTGAACGCTCGCGCGCGCCCGGTGTTGCGTCCCGGGCTGCATCAGGCCGCTCGCGTCACGTTGATAGGATGCAAGCGTCATGCTGGCGCCGCCTGCCTTGGCGCCGCAAGGACCCGCGCACACCCCGGAGTGGATTCCTGCTTGGCAACGCCGACCGCTGGACCGCGAATCTCCGCCGATCAGGCCCTGCAGCGCCTCCTCGAGGGGAACCAGCGCTTGCTCCGCGGTGAGGCGCGCACGTCGACCTTCTCCCGCGAGACCCTCGCGGACCTCGCCCGGGGCCAGGCGCCGTGGGCGACCATCCTCGGCTGCAGCGACTCGCGCGTGCCCCCCGAGTGCATCTTCGACGCCGGCCTCGGCGAGCTCTTCGTCATCCGCGTCGCGGGCAACGTCCTGGGCCGGGAGATCGCCGGCACGCTGCAGTACGCGGGCTCGCACCTGCAGACGCCGTTGTTCGTGGTGCTCGGCCACGAGGGCTGCGGGGCGGTCAGCGCGGCCCTGGCCACGAAGCAGCAGGGCGAGCCGTTCAGGGCGCGGATCCAGCTGCTGCTGGAGAACATCGTGGCCGGCCTGCCGGACCCGGACCCGCGGCTCTCTCCCGAGCAGCAGGCGTCGCGGGCCATCGAGGCCAACGTGCGCTGGACCGTGCGCCAGATCCTCGAATCGCCGGAAGGCCGCGCGCGGCAGGCCGAGGGCTGGATGAAGGTCGTGGGCGCGGTCTACGAGATCGAGACGGGGCGCGTGCGTATCCTGCCGGAGGGGACGTGATGGCCAGGGCCTACTGGATCGCGGCGTATCGTTCCGTCTCGAACCCCGAGGCCCTCGCGCGCTACGCGAAGCTGGCCGGCCCGCTGATCGAGGGGCAGGGCGGCCGGATCCTCTCCCGCGGCCCCCCGGCCCGCGTGTACGAGGAGGGCGTGGCGCAGCGTGTCGTGATCGTCGAGTTCCCCAGCGTCGACGCCGCGATCGCCACGTACGAGAGCCCCGCGTACCAGGAGCTGTGCGGGATCCTGAAGGGCGCGGTCGAGCGGGACCTGCGCATCGTGGAGGGCGTGTGAAGCGCACCTGGACGATCCTCGGCGTGCGCGACGTGGCCCGCAGCTTCCGGTGGTACCAAGCGCTCTTCGGCCAGCCCGCCACGCGTCCGGCCCACGACCACTTCGGCCAGATCGTGGACACGGACGGGACGGTCCTGCTCTGCCTCCACGCATGGGGCTCGCACGATCATCCGACGCTGACGAGCCCGGGCGCCGCGACGCCCGGCAACGGGCTGCTGCTCTTCTTCCGCGTCGACGACTACGAGGCGGCCCTGGGGCGGGCGCGGTCGCTCGTCGGGAGGCTCGAGGAGGAGCCCAGCGTGAACCCGTCCACCGGGACGAGCGAGTTCGCGCTGCGGGATCCGGATGGGTATTACGTGATGATCAGTGCGCTCGAGGCGACGCGGCGGGAGGACGCGGATGCCTGAGCCAGCCGAAACGATTCGCCTGCTTCCCTGTCGCGTGTCTTCCACGCTGGCCACGCCCTGATCAGCGCCATGCAGCAGGCGGCCGAGCGGCCGCGGGGCTGAGACTCAGCCGGGCCCAGGTTGGAGCTTCCAGCTTCCAACCCCGCTGCAGCGAACGCTAGTCTGCGCACCCCATGACCACGCCATCGACCAACCTCAACCAGGCCCTCTGGGAAAAAGGCGACTTCACGCGCATCGCCGCCACGATGCGCGAGAGCGGCGCGGCGCTCGTGCGGCGCCTCGGCCTCACGCGCGGCCTGCGCGTCCTCGACCTCCGGCTGCGGCGACGGCACGACCGCGCTGCCCGCCGCGCAAGCCGGCGCGGACGTCCTCGGCGTGGACATCGCGCGCAATCTCGTGGACGCCGGCAACAAGCGCGCCGCGGCGGCGAGCCTGTCCAACATCAAGTTCCAGCAGGGCGACGCCACGAACCTGCAGCCGCTGCCTGACCAGGCCTTCGATCGCGTGGTCAGCATCTTCGGCGCGATGTTCGCCCCGCGCCCGCACGACGTCGCGAAGGAGATGGTGCGCGTGACGCGCAAGGGCGGCCGCATCGTGATGGGCAACTGGATCCCCAACGACCCGACGCTGGTCGCGCAGATCCTGCGCATCAGCTCCGCCTACACGCCGCCGCCGCCCGAAGGCTTCGTGAGCCCGATGACGTGGGGCATCGAGAGCCACGTCGTCGAGCGCTTCACGGGCGCCGGCATCGCGGCGGACCGCATCGCGTGCGTTCGCGACACCTTCGTCTTCGACTTCGCCGGGACGCCCGCGCAGTACGTGGACGAGTTCCGGCGCCACTACGGCCCGACGATGAACGCCTTCGAGGCCGCCGAGAAGAGCGGGCGCGCCGCGAGCCTGCAGGCGGAGCTGGAGCAGCTGTTCAGCGCGCAGAACACGAGCGCGAAGAGCACGTCGATCCCGGCGACGTTCCTGCGGGTCGAGGTGAGCTGCTGAGGAGAGCCCGTGTGGGGCGGGTCGGCGCGGTACAGTGACCGGGCGTGAATCCCTATCTCGAGCTGACCCGGGAGTTCAACCGTGGCGCGCTGCGCGCCATCGTCAGCAGGGGGCAGGCGGTGGTCCTGCTGCGGCTGTCGATGGCCAGCAAGGACGGTGACTGGATCCTGCGTGAGGCCCCCGAGGCGCTGGCGCACGTGCGGGAGGTGCTGGCCGGGCACGGAGCGCACTACCGTTTCGGGGCCCCGCTGGACGTGCGCTGGATGTCGGGTGGCTGGAGCGCGCACCTGGAATTCCAGGACCAGGGCCTGCGACTGCGCACGGATTTTGTGACGCGGCCGCCGCGGCTGCCTGCCGCGGAGCTGGCCGCGCTCTGGGCGCAACCGACTTCGACCGAGTGGCCGCACGTCGACGCGCGCCGCCTCGTGACGCTGAAACAAACGGGTCGCGAGCGCGACTACGCGGTCATCGGCGAGCTGGCGCGTCTCATCGAAGACCCGCACGACCAGCTGCTTGCGTCGCGCAGCGCCGACGATCTCATCGAGCTCGTTGCACGGCACGCGTCGGTGGCGCGGAGCCTGCTCGAGCGGCGCCCTCTGCTCTCGCTGGCCAGCGCCGGCAACCGGAGCGAGCTCGAGCGTGCCCTCGACGCCGAGCGTCGCACGCTCATGGCTGCCGACGTGGCGCGCCTGCAGCGCTACGCGTCGGCGGCCGAGGGCTGGGCCGCACGTTGGCCGGCGCTGCAGCGCGAGTTGGCGCCGCTGCCCCTCGCATCGCAGCACGAACGCATGGTCGCCGCGGCCCGCGACCTGCTGCCCTTCGCTCCGACGGAGGGTGGGTCGTGAGCGGGCGCCGCGACGAGTTCCTGAGCGAGGAGGACCTCGATCTCCGGAATCTCAGCTGGGAGGAGTTGCTCGCCTGGTGGGACCTCTGGCTGCGCGAGTTGCAGGCCAGCAACGACCGAGACGCGCACCGCTACAGCCATGGGGTCTTCGACGTGGACCCCGCGCTGGAGAGCGCGCCGCCCCGCGAGCGATTCCTGTAGAGAGGCCGCGCGCGTTGCGCGATCCCGCGGGGAGGGGTACCGTCGGTTCGTTCGGGTCGCGGAGGGGGCGGTGCGCGATGCGAACCGCCGGCACCGAGGCCTCGACCAGCACGCGAGTGATCCCCATGGCCGCGAAGACATCCAGGAAGTCCGCGAAGTCCGCCGGGAAGCCCGCCGCGAAGCGCGCGACGAAGCCAAGGCTGCTCAGCGGCGGAAACCCCCGGATCGCGAAGGCCGACGGCGCAGCACCCGTGCGCGCCTACATCGCCGCCATGCCGGGCTGGAAGCGCGACGTCGGGCGCCGCCTCGACGCGCTCATCGTGAAAGCCGTGCCCGACGTGCGCAAGGCGGTGAAGTGGAACTCGCCCTTCTACGGCATCGAGGGCCGCGGCTGGTTCCTGGGCATGCACTGCTTCACGAAGTACGTCAAGGTGGCCTTCTTCAGCGGCGCATCGCTGCGTCCGCTGCCGCCCGGCGAGTCCAGGGGCGAAGGCACCCGCTACCTCGACATCCACGAAGGCGACTCGCTCGACGAGCGCCAGCTTGCGGCGTGGGTGAAGCAGGCCAGCAGGCTGCCCGGCTGGGGCAAGTCCTGACATGCCCGAGGCCGGTGCGCCCGCGCTGCCGGAGTGGGAGAGCTTCTACGTCATCGTCGGCTCGTCCGCGGCGGCGCTCACCGGTCTGATGTTCGTGGTCATCACGCTGGTGGCCGAGCGGCGCGGCCCTCAGACGGGGCGGGCCATCGGGGCCTTCGCGTCGCCCACGGTGGTGCACTTCTGCGCGGCGCTGCTCGTATCGGCGGTGCTCAGCGCGCCGTGGCGCTCGGTGGCCACGGCGGCGGACGTCGTCGGCGTCATGGGGCTGCTCGGCGTCGGCTACGCCGCCATCGTCGTGCGCCGGGCGCGCGCCGTGTCGGTCTACCGGGCGGTGCTCGAGGACTGGGTCTGGCACGCGCTGCTGCCGCTCGTCGCCTACGTCGACTTCGCGATCGCGGGCCTGTGCCTGGAAGGCTTCAGCGCCGGCGCGCAGTTCGCGATCGCCGGCGGCACGGTGCTGCTGCTCCTGTGCGGCATCCACAACGCGTGGGACGCGGTGACCTACAATGCCCTGCAGAGCGGCGAGACGGCGTCGCGGGACGACCCGCCGCCCTGAGGGCGTGACCGAGCTGCGACGGACGGAGGAGACCATGCGCATCGGCATCCTGGGCTCGGGGCTCATGGGCGCCAAGCTCGGCACGCTCTTCGCGCGCGCCGAGCACGACGTCGTGTTCAGCTACTCGCACAGCCCGCGCAAGCTCGCGCGGCTGGCGCGCGAGGCCGGCCGGCGCGCCTGCTGCGGCACGCCGCGCGAGGCGGCGCGGGGCGCGGACGCCGTGCTGCTGGCCGTGCACTGGTCGCGCGTCGGCGACGTGCTGCGCCAGGCCGGCGACCTCTCCGGCAAGGTGGTCGTCAGCTGCTCGCTGCCGATGAACGCCGCCGACACGCAGCTGGCCGTCGCGCGCACCTCGTCGGGCGCCGAGGCGCTGGCGCGCAAGAGGCCGAAGGCGCGCGTCGTGTCCGCCTTCAACACGGTGCCCAGCGAGGTGCTCTTCGGCGTGTACGCGGCACGCCGGCGCGCGCAGCGGCCGAGCCTCGTCTATTGCGGCGACGACACGCGCGCCAAGCGGGTGGCCGCGCGGCTCATCCGCGACGTGGGCTTCGAGCCGGTGGATGCGGGGCCGCTGCGCATGGCGCGGTTCACGGAGCCGTTCGCGCTGCTGGTGGCGCAGCTGGCGTACGAGAGGAAAGGCGGGCCGGAGGTGGCGTACAGATTCGAGCGGTTCCGCAGGTGAGTCCATCGCGCCGCCGCAGCTGAGCTGCACCGCGCCGAGACACTCATGGACGACACGACCCCCCTCTACCGACCCGTCGGACCGAACGAGTTGAAGCTGCTCGAGGCGAGCAACTTCCGGCGCTGGCCGCCGCGGCTGCCCGAGCAACCGATCTTCTATCCGGTCACGAACGAGGAGTACGCCATCGAGATAGCTAGCCGCTGGAACACGGCCGACAGCGGCGTTGGCTACGTCACGCGCTTCCTCGTTCGCCGCGCTTTCATCGAGCGGTACGAGGTCCACCGGGTCGGGGGGCCGCACCACACCGAGTGGTGGATCCCCGCCGAAGACGTCGAACAGCTCAACGACAACATCGTTGGCGTGATCGAAGTCATTGGCGAGTATCGCTGCCGCGCGCCGTAGGCTGGCAGGAAGCATGCCGACGTCATCCGACTCCATCCGCCGCCTCCACGTCGTCGACTCCCGCACCCTCGCCGCGCTCTGCGACGTCCTCATCGACTGCGTCGAGGGCGGCGCGTCCGTCAGCTTCATGCTGCCACTCACGCGCGAGCGCGCCGAGCGCTTCTGGCGGCGCGTCGCGGAGGACGTCGCCGCCGGCCACCGCGCGCTGCTGGTTGCCGAGGACACCCACGGTGTGTGCGGCACGGTGCAACTGATCCTCGACCTGCCCGAGAACCAGCCGCACCGCGCCGACCTGGCCAAGATGCTCGTCCACCGGCGCGCGCGCCGCCGCGGGCTGGGCGAGGTGCTCATGCGCGCCGCGGAAGACACGGCGCGCGAGTGCGGCAAGACGCTGCTCGTGCTCGACGCCGTGACCGACGGCGACGCGGCGCGGCTCTATGCGCGGCTGGGCTGGGTGCGCGTCGGCGACATCCCGAACTACGCGCTGATGCCCGACGGCGCGCCGTGCGGGACGACGTACTTCTATCGGGAGCTCGGCGACCGCGGCTGACGAGCGTGCGCAGGGCCCTCTCGACCTGCTGAAAAACCGGAGTTCTTGGCCGTTTCCGGCGCTCGATCGCGCATGGAGGGCACGATGGCCATCCGACCATCCGTGACCGAGCCGACGGCGCCGAGCCGGCGATCCTTCTGGATCGCCTTGGCGATCTCCTGGCTCCTGCTCTCGCTGCTGCCCGTCGCGCCAACCTTCCAGGACGGAGCACTGAGCAACCTCAGCCCCGTGATCCTGGGATGGCTCGCCGCTCTCATGGATGAGGCGCCTAGCTTCGTGGTGCCGTGGCTGGTGGCGCACCTGCTGGCGTCGCTCGCGCTGGCGCTGCTGCTCGTGCGCCTCCGGCGGCGGCTCGGAGCGCGGCAATTCCGGATCGCGACCGTTGCCAGTGCCGTCCTGCTCGTGTGCGCCGGCGCCTGGCTGGTGCACACGTGCTGGCCGGACAAGATCTTCTTCGACGCGTCGACCATCGACTACGACGTCACGGATCTCGTGGAGCCGGCCCCAGGCGCCCGCTTCCCGGACGCGGACGCCGTTGCAGCGTGGGTGCGGGACCACGCTGCGGACAGATACCCAGACTCACTTGGCTACGTCGTATGGGTCGCGGACAAGCCCACGATCATCGTGTGGGGCACGTGGATCGAGCACTACCGCCTGCGCCGGGAGCTCGCGAGCCTTCGCGCGGACGCGTGAGGCCTGTGGACGTCGTCGCGGCCTCGCCGCGCGACTACGGCCACTCCGTCTCCCACGCTCCGAGCCCCGCGCGGCTCTCGACGACCACGATGCCGTTCAGCTCGCCCGTGGCCGGCGCCTCCGGCACGATCACCGTGACCGAGCTCTCGCCCGTCTCGGGATCCATGCAGCTGGGCTTGCCCTTGCTGTCCGTGAAGTCGCTGGTGTCCACGGTGGGCTTCAGCACCTTCATCTGCTGACGGTAGATCACGTCCTCGCCCGAGACCGGATCCGCGATCACGTACTCGCGCCAGACCTTCGGCGCCACGGTGCCGAACCACTCGCCGGTCAGCGTCAGCGTCGCCTGACCGTCCGCGGTCTCGTCCCAGGACTCGTCCTCGACGGTCGGCGCGGTGAGGCCGCGGACGGGCACGCTCGCCGGGCCTTCGGGCAAGTCCGCGCCCGACACCTCGAGCTGCAGTGGCAGCTGGTGCTGGTGCTCACCGGTGAACCAGCCCGCCGTCTTCGCCAGCTTCTCCGAGGCCGTCAGGCACTTGGCGTCGAACAGCCGGACGTTGCGGTTCCACTCGAAGGTGATCTCGTCCTGCGGATCGTCCGCGGTCGGCTTGGTCAGCACCTTGAGCGCGAGCGTGCGGGCCTTGCCGCTCACGGGGTCCGTGAAGCTGGCCGTCAGCTTGGGCTTCGTGGTGAAGGCCTCGATCCCGGCGTCGTCGGCGGAGATGACGCCCGTCATGCCGCGCGTCATCTGGTCCAGCTCGAAGCGCGCGGTGACCTCGCCGCCGTCGGCGCCGAAGGTCGCGGTCATGTCCGCTGCCGAGTCGTCGTCCACGTCGACGGAGCCGCCGGTGGCCCAGCCGAGGAAGGTGAGCGCATCGGGCTCGTCGGTGGAGATGTCCACGGGCACGCCTTCCTCCACGGCGTAGTCGCCGACGCCGGGCTCGGTCGTGGCCAGGCCGGGCGGCTCGACGGACACGCAGGCGGTCGGCCCGCCGCGCAGGACGTTCACCGAGTCGTCCAGGAAGGCCTTGATGCCCTTGAACTCGATGTACGAGCCCTCGGGGCTGGAGGTGTTGTAGACCTGCAGCATGAGGTAGCGGCTGCTGAAGTCCGGCACCTCGATCTTGGTCGGGCTGGAGACGCTGTCGCCGTCGTTCACGCCGGCCTCGACGGCGTGCTTCTTCACCACGGCCTTCCAGCCCTTGCTCGTGCTGCACGGCGCGAGGTCGCCGGTGAAGGCGCTGTTGCGGAAGATGCTGATCGCGGTGACGGTGCCGTCGCTGTCCATCATCTGGAAGACGCTGAAGCGGTTGATCGTGCGCACCTGCTTCATGTCCACCACGAGGACGCCGCAGCCCGTGCCGGGCGCGGCCGCCCACCAGGTGCTGCCCTCGTCGTTGGAGGTCTGCGTCCACGCGTCCGGGTCGTCCTGGTGCTCGCCGCGATCCCAGATCGCCTGCGGGCCCTGCCAGCCGCCGCTCCACGCGTAGAGGTCGTCGGCCCACGCGTAGGCGTTCCTGCCGGTCATCTCGATCACGGTGGCCGGCACCTGCTGGGCGCGGAGGAGGGTGACACCGAGCAGCAGGGCGGCGGCGACGGAGAGCGGCTTCATGGCGACGTCCAGTCGGGGAGGGGAAGTCGCCCGATATCGACACGCGGCGACGTGAGGCTGAAGCCGCGCCGCCAGAGTCAGGACCGCAGGCGCGCCACGCAGGCCGCGTTCATGGCGTGTCCTTGGGGTGGATGGGTGGATGCGTCCAGGAGTTCATCACTGAGATCGTCCTGGACGCGGGCGAGGGCTCAGCGTCCCTCGTAGGCGGCCTGCGGATCTTCCGGGCGCAGCCGGCGGGTGCGCGGCGGCCCTGTCGTGGCGCGGCTGGTCGCAGGCGCGCCCCGGTCGCGATAGGCTGCGCGCCATGCTCGTCCAGCCTCTCCCGCGCCGCCGGTCGCTGGCGCAGCGCATCGTCCTGGGCGCGCTGGTGCTGGTGGGCCTGCTGGTCCTCGCCGAGGTGGGCCTGCGCGTGGCGGGCGTGGGCGACCCGTGGGAGCGCTTCGAGCGGCGTGCCGGCCTCAGCGACACCGTGCGCTACCTCTCGCCCGACGAGCTGGTGGCCGGCGGGTGGCGCACGCAGATGTACGGCGACGCCGCGCGCGAGGTGCAGGTGCCGGCGCGCGACGCGCGCGCGCGCGTGCTGCTGCTGGGCGGCTCGACCGTCAGCGGGCTGGAGGCGAAGGTCCTGGCCGCGGCGCTGGACGCGGCCCAGCCGGGGCGCGGCCACGAGGTCATCAACCTCGGCCGGCCGGGCTACGGCGCCGAGCGCGTGCTCATCCTGCTGCGCCAGGCGCTCGCCACGCTGCATCCGGACGTCGTGGTGGTGTCGGTGGGTCAGCAGGAGTTCTTCGAGCCGGGCTTGGGTGCGGCTCTGGCCGAGGGCAAGGGGCTGTCGCCGCTCGACGAGCTGCGCTGCGCGGGCCTCGTCGCATCCCTGTGGGAGCCGCGCCTGGACCGCGTGCCGTGGGAGGGCGACGGCGAGCCCGAGCCGCTGGGCTCCTGGGTGGGGCGGATGGCCGGCTTCACGCCCGCCGGGCGCGACTGCATCTACGAGGCCTTCGGCCGACTGCTCGACTCGATCGTCGCGCTGACGCACCGGGCGGGCGCGCGGCTCGTGCTGTGCACGTCGGCCAGCAACCTGCTCGTGCCGCCCTCGACGCCGGACCACCAGCAGCCGCTGCCGCCCGCGCTCCGGGCGCAGTTCGACGCGGCGCGCGAGCGCGTGCACGCCGCGCTGCCGGAGCGCTTCGTGGCCGGCCTCATCCGCACCGCGCCGGACAAGCCGCCGCTGATCCTGGGGTTCCGCTGGTGGGGCGAGGAGCTGCGCTCCGCGCGGGTGCAGACGGGCCCGCCGCCGTCGCAGGGCGTCGCGGCTCTGCCGCTGCGCGCGCTGGCCGCGCCCTTCGACGGTGGCGCGCAGTGGAGCGACCCGGACTACTGGGACCCGCGCGTGCACCAGCTCGTGGGCACGCTGCACGACTTCCACGAGCGCAAGCTCACGCCCGAGGAGCGCGCCGCGGTCGAGGAGGCCAAGGCCGCCGCCGAGGAGGCCGTGTCCATCAGTCCGGGCCACGCCTACGCCGTCTTCGAGCTGGGCCTCGCGCAGTACTTGCTGGGCGAGGACGAGGCCGCGGTGGGCCGCCTGCGCGAGGCGCAGCTGCTCGACCTGCACCCCAACCGCGGCAACGACCGCACCAATGCGCTCGTGCGCGAAGCGGCGGCGCGCGCGCCGGACGTGGTGCTCGCCGACCTCGAGGCGCTGCTGCGCGACGCCAGCCCGAACGGCCTCGTGGGCTACGAGCTGATGGCCGACGCCAGCCTCCTGCAGCCGGGCGCGCGCAAGGCCGAGCTGGCGGCGCTCGTGCCGGCCATCCTGCGGCCCTGAGGCGCTGGCGCGGCGGCGGCCGGATTTCCGAGACTGGCGCGCATGAACGCCCCGTCCCGCGCGCCGCGCGGCCGCCCGTGACCGACCGCGCCCTCCTCGCCCGCGCCCGCGCCGCCCTGCCCGGCGGCGTGGACTCCCCGGTGCGCGCCTTCCTGTCCGTCGGCGGCGACCCGCCCTTCGTCGCGCGCGGCGCCGGCTGCCGTCTGTGGGACAGCGAGGGCCACGAGTACCTCGACTTCGTGGGCAGCTGGGGCCCGCTCATCCTCGGCCACGCGCACCCCGCGGTCGTGGAGGCGGTGGCGCGCGCGGCGATCGACGGCCTCTCCTTCGGCGCGACCTGCGCGCTCGAGGTCGAGCTGGCCGAGGCCGTGCTCGCGCGCTTCCCCTTCGCCGGCAAGGTGCGCTTCGTGTCGAGCGGCACCGAGGCCGTGATGAGCGCCGTGCGCCTCGCGCGCGGCGCCACGGGCCGCTCGCGCATCGTCAAGTTCGAGGGCTGCTACCACGGCCACGCGGACGGGCTGCTGGTGAAGGCCGGCTCGGGGCTGGCCACCTTCGGCACCCCCAGCTCGGCCGGCGTGCCGGCGGAGGTCGCGGCGCTGACCGAGGTGCTGCCGCTGGACGACGAGCCCGCCCTCGCGCGGCTCTTCGCGGAGCGCGGCCGGGACATCGCGTGCGTGATCGTCGAGCCGCTGCCGGCCAACGCCGGCCTGCTCGTGCAGCGCGCGGAGTTCCTGCGGGCGCTGCGCGCCGCGTGCACGGCGCACGGCGCGCTGCTGATCTTCGACGAGGTCATCTCCGGCTTCCGCGTCGCGCCCGGTGGCATGACGCAGCTCACGGGCATCACGCCCGACCTCGTGACGCTGGGCAAGATCGTGGGCGGGGGCATGCCCGTGGGCGCCTATGCCGGGCCGACGCCGCTCATGGACCAGGTCGCGCCGCTCGGGCCCGTTTACCAGGCCGGCACGCTGTCGGGGAACCCGGTGGCCATGGCCGCCGGCCTCGCGACGCTGCGAGCGCTCACGCTGGCCGGCGTGTACGAGCGCCTCGAGGCGTTGGGCGCGCGGCTCGAGGCGGGCTGGCGCGGGGCGCTGGAGGCGAACGGCGTGCGCGGCAGCGTCGCGCGCGTGGGCAGCGTGCTGTGGACCTGCCTGCAGGACGGCCCGCCGCCGCGGCGCTTCGATCGCATCGAGCCGTCCGGCGCGCCGCGCTACGCGCAGGCGCACCGCCGGCTGCTGGAGCGCGGCGTGTGGCTGGCGCCCAGCTACTACGAGGTGGCCTTCGTCAGCCTCGCGCACGACGAGGCCGCGCTCGACGCCGCGGCCGCCGCCCTGCGCGCCGCGCTGGCCGGCGGCTGACGTGGAGGGCCAGCTCCAGGCCCGCCGCTGGCTCTGGCTGTACGCGCTGGTGCTGCTGCTGTACGCCTCCCTCGCCACGTGGTGGGTGTACTTCTTCTTCAACCAGGCCGACTGGATCGTGGCCCACGTGCGCAGCGCGGGCGGCCTGTTGACCGAGCCGCAGGTGGAGGTGCTGCGGGAGGTCTCGGCGCGCACGGCGCGCATGTTCCTGATGGAATCGGGCTTCCTGTTCCTGCTGCTGGCGGGCTCGGCGGTGTTCGTGCTGCGCGCGCTGCGGCGCGAGCGGCTGCTGGTGCGCCAGCAGCGCAACTTCCTCGCGGCCATCACGCACGAGCTGCGCAGCCCCGTGGCCTCGGCGCGGCTGTACGTGGAGTCGCTGCAGCTCGGGCGCGTGGAGCCGGACAAGCAGGCCCGCTACCTGCAGCACGCGGGCGAGGACCTGCAGCGCCTCACGGCCACCATCGACGAGCTGCTGGAGGGCCGCCGGCTGCTCGAGCGCGGCCTCGCGGTGCACCCCGAGCCGCTGGATCTGGGGGCCTACGTGCGTCAGGGCTTCGAGCGGCTGCTGGCGCTGCACGGGGCCGCGGGCGCCACGCTGCTGCTCGACGCGCCCGCGCCCGTGCCCGCGCTGGCCGACCCGGTGGCGGTGGACCGCATCCTCGACAACCTCGTGTCCAACGGCGTGAAGTACGGCGGCTCGCCGGCACGGGTGGAGGTGGGCGTGCGCGCGCACGGCCGCTGGGCGGAGCTGTCGGTGCGCGACCACGGCCCCGGCCTGCAGGGCGCGGACCGCGCGCGCCTGTTCGAGCCTTTCGTGCGCGGCGGCGACGAGTCGGTGCGCCGCCGGCCGGGCGTGGGCCTCGGCCTCTTCATCGTGCACGAGCTGGCGCGCCTGCACGGCGGCGACGTGCAGGTGGAGGACGGCCTGCCAGGCGGCGGCACGCGCTTCACCGTGCGGCTGCCCGCCGAAGGCACGGCCCACCCGTGAGCGCGCGGCTGGTGGTGGTCGAGGACGAGGCGCACCTGGCCGAGGTCATCTCCGACAACCTGCGCCTCGAGGGCTGGGAGGTCAGCCTGGCCGGCGACGGCGCCGCCGCCCTGCGCGTCGTGCGCCAGCAGCATCCCGACCTCGTGCTGCTGGACGTCATGCTCCCCGAGCTCGACGGCTTCGCGGTCTGCCAGACCCTGCGCGCCGAGGGCAACCAGGTGCCCATCCTCTTCCTCACCGCCAAGTCGGGCGTGGGCGACCGGCTGCGCGGCCTCGAGCTGGGCGGCGACGACTACCTCGGCAAGCCCTTCGACCTGCGCGAGCTCATCGCCCGCGTGCGGGCCATCCTGCGCCGCGCCGAGTGGCTGCGCAGCCCGTCCACCGCCGGTGACGTCCTGCGGCTGGGGGCCGCCACGGTGGACTTCCGCAGCTACGAGGCGCGCATCGGCGACCGGCTCCTGCAGCTCTCGCCCAAGGAGGTGCTCATCCTGCGCTGCCTGGCCGAACGCCCGGGCGAGGTGGTCTCGCGCAACGAGATCCTCGACCGCGTGTGGGGTTACGACGCCTTCCCCACGACACGCACCATCGACAACTTCATCGTGCGGCTACGCCGCCTGCTCGAGCCCGACGCTCGCAATCCACGCTTCATCCACACGGTGCGCGGGACCGGTTACAGGCTCACCCCGTGAGGCGGCGGCGCGGACCGGGACTGCCGTGGGGCTCCTCGCCAGCCGCTTCGTGTCACGGCGGGACGCCGCTGCTGTAGATGGCGGCCGCCGGCTGCCGATACCAAGGACGGAGAACCAGGTTCTTCTCGCGTAATGGCGACGGCTTTCGTCCGACGTGCATGCGGGCGTGCGGTCGAGGCTCCCGAGCGGGGGCCGGCTGCGCGCGCGCAGGTCTGCGGATGAGGAGGTCCGGAGCATGAAGAGAGCGTCGTGGGGGGTGCTGGCCGTCGCGCTGGTCGCGGCCAGCGCGGCGCATGCCGGGAACGAGTCCGTCGACCAGAAGGCCGGCGCGCTGCTCACCGCGGCGCTGGGCGAGGCGCACGCCAACGCGCCGGCGCCCGGTCGCGACCTGTTCCACGCCGTGCTCGAGAGCCAGGCCTTCGTGGGCGCCGCCGTGGGCCCGCTCGACGTGCGCGTGCGCGTCGCCGACAAGCTCAAGAAGCCCAAGGACGCGCAGCACGCGCTCGAGCAGGTGGTCGCGGGCCTGCAGCCGGTGGCGTCGCTGCTGGCGGAGCGCTTCGGCCGCGCGGACGGCCTGGTCTCGGGCCACCGCTTCTCGGTCGTGCTGGCCTCCTCCGACGTGGACGGTGGCGACACGGCCTTCGGCGAGATCCTCGCGCTGCTCGACCAATGCGAGGACGGCGGCTACTCCGGCTGGAAGCCCGATCTGCCCGTCTCCAACGCCACGAACGAGCACGCGGCGGTGGTCCAGACGTGGGAGGTCCTCGTCTTCAACCTCGCGCAGCCCGAGGCCGTGTCCAGCGGCAAGACCTGGGTGGCGCACGGCGTGGGCTACCGCGTCCTGAACTTCGTCAGCAACCTGCTGCTGCAGCTCGGGGCCTACGGGCCCGTGCCGCCCTGGCTGCAGCAGGGCCTCGCGGACGAGCTGGACATCGCCGCCTACGGACAGGCCTGGGTGGCGGGCGGCGAGTCCTCGTCCTGGTCGTCCAGCACCAGCGGTTGGAGCAAGCAGGGCTGGGAAGGCTTCCTGCCCGAGGGCCACGCGCCGCCGCCGCCGGTCTTCTCGCCGCCGACGCCGCTCTCGCACAGCGAGGAGTCGCACGTCTCCGACGACGGCTGGATCTCGCGCGGCGACAGCGCCACGCGCCACTGGAGCAAGCTGGTCGCGGAGCTGCGCGGCGACGCCCCGCCCAGCCTGCAGCGCGCCGCCGCCTCCCGCGCCGACACGCCGCGCGACCGCGCCTACGCGCGCCTCGTGCTGCACCTGCTGCTGACGTCGGAAGGCCGACCCGCCGACGTGCCGGACCTGCTCGAGTCGCTCGATCATCGTCCCGAGCCCACGCCGGGCGGCCTGCGCGGCGGCGAGCCGCTCACCGTGGTCTTCGGCCGCGCCCTCGGCGGCGTGCCCGAGCTGGACGCGCTCGAGGCGCAGACGCTGCAGGAGCAGCTCACGGCCGAAGCGCGCTCCGACGTGGCCGAGGACATCCGCTCGCTGGGCGCGGCCGAGATGCTGGACATCAAGGACCACCGCGACCAGTCGCGCTGGCTCTACAACCATCTCGACATCGACAGCCAGCGCCGGCTCTCGCTCTTCGAGTTCATCGTCGACTCCGAGAACGTGCAGCAGTTCCGCGAGTGGGAGGTGCTGGGCGCGGAGCTGGATCGCGCCGCGCAGGCGGCCATGGGGCGCAGCAAGGTCTATCCCAAGGACCCGGCCGCGCTGGCTGCGGTGGTGGGCGCGTTCCGCGGGAGCATGGGGCAGCCGCTGGAGCCCAACGCTCACTAGGAGCCCGTCGAAGAAGTCATTCGGCGCGGAAGGAGCGTCCTTCGCGCCGGCTCTTCGTTGCCGGCCCTGCGGCGAATCTCTGATTCGCCTCGGTCCGGCGCCTCGATCCGACACGAATTCCGCACCTTCCGCACTCGAAGCACTTCTTCGACGGGCTCCTGGCGTCGGTGCGGCGGCCGCGCATGGTGGCCGGGCCCGCGGTCGCTATCGTGGCAGCGCCCATGGCCGCCACCCCGCTGCTCCTGTCCGCCCTGCGCCGCGAGCGCACGCCGCGCCCGCCCGTCTGGCTCATGCGCCAGGCGGGCCGCTACCTGCCCGAGTACCAGGAGGTGCGCCGGCAGGCGGGCGGCTTCCTGGCCATGTGCCGCGATCCGGCCGCCGCGGCCGAGGTCACGCTGCAGCCGGTGCGGCGCTTCGGCGTCGACGCCGCGATCCTCTTCTCGGACATCCTGCTGCCGCTCGACGCCATGGGCCTCGGGCTGCGCTTCGACGAGGGGCGCGGCCCGAGCTTCGAGCGGCCGCTGCGCGGCGAGGCCGACGTGCGCGCGCTGCGCCGCATCGACCCGGCGGCCGAGCTGCCCTTCGTGGGCGAGGCGCTGCGCCGCGTGCGCGCCGGGCTGCCGGAGGGCACGGCGCTGCTGGGCTTCGCGGGCGCTCCCTTCACGCTGGCGGCCTACGCCGTGGAGGGTGGCGCGTCCGACAGCCACGCGCGGCTGCGGCAGCTCATGTACCGCGAGCCCGCCGTCTTCGACGCGCTCATGGACACGCTGGCCACCGTCGTCGGCTGGCACCTGCAGTACCAGATCGAGTGCGGCGCCGACGCGGTCGTGCTCTTCGACACCTGGGCCGGCGGCCTCACGCAGGCCGACTACGCCGAGCGCGTGGCGCCGTGGAGCCGGCGCGCGCTGCAGCCCAGCAGCGGCCTGGCGCCGCGCCTCGTCTTCGCGCGCGACGGGAGCCACCTGCTGGACGACCTGGTCGCGCTGGGTGCCGAGGGCGTGGCCCTGGATTGGCGCACGGACATCGCCGCCGCCTTCGAGCGGCACGGCGGGCGGGTGGCGCTGCAAGGCAACCTGGATCCGGCCGCGCTGCTGGCCAGGCCGGACGAGGTGAGGCGTCGTACGCGCGCGCTGCTCGACGCGGTGGGCGGGAGGCCGGGGCACGTGCTGGCGCTGGGGCACGGCGTGCTGAAGGAGACCGACCCGGAGTGCGTGGCCGCGTTCGTGGAGTGCGCCAAGGAGCGCGAGAGCTCAGTGACCTAGATCGCGAAGCAGCTTGTCGAAAGAGGGACAGTTCCTTCTTGCCAGCTCGATGTCGAATCTGTCGCAGAATGCAGGCTGGTCCGTCGTTGGGGAGTATCGTCTTCCCATCAGACTGCCCAGCCTCTCCTTGGCGCCACGGATATCCTCGGGTGCGGCGACCGCAGGCGCGTCCGCCGCAATGCCCCTCAGGCCGCGAAGTGATGGCAACGCCCCAAGGAACCACGCCTCGAACTCGCGCTTGGCCATGACGACACGCACCTGCCGGTCAGGCGCTGCAGAACGAGCGCGGTCGAGGAGCAAGGGTGCCTCGAGGCACGGCGCCTGGTCGTCGGCGTCCTGCAGCAGGAGGATCAGGTCAGCAGCCGATGTCTTCCGTCGCGCGAACTCCAGGGCGCGTGCGAGCTCCTCATGACGTCCGAGTTTTCCCTTCGGACATCGCCAGGGACGGTCAACGGAAGCATCGGGCTCGATACGCCGGAGGAGAATCGGCAGCCCCGCGACTTCTCCATCGCCCTCGACGATGCAGGCGATGCGACGATCCGTCATCCGATGGCTTCGTCACGGAAGAGTTCGAGCTGCTCGGGCTCGATACGCGTGGCTTCCGGGTCCGGGACGATCTGGCCTTGCCTCAGCAACTCTCCCGCCGAGTAGAGTTGATCCTTCAACGCCGCTCTGGTGACGGAATCGACCTCACCGATGTACGTCCTGCCGGCTTCCATGCGCACCGCGCGAATCTTCGTGTCGTCAAGTGATTCGTGGTCGAGGAGGTCTGGGCTGTGTGTCGTCAGCAGAACCTGCGTGCGCTCCGAGGCGCCCAGGAAGGCATCGCCCAGCGTCCGGACCGCACCGGGGTGGATCGCGACTTCAGGCTCCTCGAGCGCCACAAGCGTCGATTGCCGGTGACCGTTTGCCGGGGGCGGAAAGAGCGCCACAAGGACGCCGAGCGCACGCACCGTGCCGTCGGACATGTTCAGGGCATCGAAGGTCCAAGGGTTCTGATCGCCCTGCACGTACTGTCGAAATTGCAAGGTTTCCTTGGACTTGACCTGTTCGTGCTGCACATCGATCAGGTCTGGGAAGACCATCTTGAGGTGCTCATTGATTCGCTTCAGGTTGGTGCCACCGGATGCTCGCGCGAGTTCCCGGATCACCGAGGCGATGTTGCTGCCGTCGGACTTCAGTCTTTCCCCCGGGTCGGGATCCTGCAGGTCTCGCATGCGACGAGGGTTGAGCTCGTAGAACGCCATGTTGGACAAGTGGTCGAACACGGGTCGGAAGGCGCTGGTGCCCGACAACGACACGAGCGCGAGCCTGTCTGGCTCGAGTTGCACCTGTACCTTGACGGACGATTGCTTGAGCTGGCCCGACTCCACGAGGAAGCATTCGGCGGATGACTCGGCCAGCCGTGGTGCGCTCGTGATCTGGCACTGCTCGCGCTTGACAACGAAGCCACCAGGGTCGCGCGATCCAATCTCGAACGCGTAGGAGGCTCGGCAGCCCCCGGGCAGACCCAAATCCAGCGCGATGGCGAAGTTGTGGGGGTGGCCTCGCGAGATGCGGCGCACTTTCTGGATGCCGCCACGCTGATGGCGCAGGGCCCATTCCAGCGTATTGTCGAGCGCATCGCGGACGAAGCGCAGCGCATCGACGAAGTTGCTCTTGCCCGACCCGTTGGGGCCGACGAGCACGGTGAGCCGGCCAAGTCGAACATCGCAAGCGGCGATGCTCTTGAAGTTCCGGAGGCGGACTCGATCGACCCGGGCGTCCATGGTCGCCATGGTGAGACGTCGTCTGGCGATGTGCAAGCCGCGGCGCCCTTGCCGGCGCGATTGCGCGGAGGGTGGCTCGTGCCTCATGCTTGATGTGGCCAGGCTGGAGCTGCCACATGCCCGCCCAGAAGTCCGCCACCGGCTACCTGCACGGCTTCACGCCCGAGGAGCAGGAGCGCCTGCGTCGCCAGGCGCGCTTCCTCTCGTACAAGGTGCACGACCAGCTGCCGTTCCGGCGCTGCCGGCAGCTCATCGAGGTGGGCTGCGGCGTGGGCGCGCAGACCGAGATCCTGCTGCGCCACTTCCCGGACCTGCACGTCACGGGCATCGACGCCTCGCAGGCCAACCTCGCCGCGGCGCAGGAGCACCTCGCGGCCCTCGGCTGGGCCACGGGCCGCTTCGACCTGCAGCGCATGGACGCCACGCGCCTCGACTTCGGCGCGGACCGCTTCGACGGCGCCTTCCTGTGCTGGATCCTCGAGCACGTCGGCAACCCGATGCAGGTGCTCTCCGAGACGCGCCGCGTGCTGCGCCCCGGCTCGCCCATCGCGGTGACCGAGGTGCAGAACGCCACCTTCTTCATCGACCCCTACAGCCCCAACACGCTGGCCTACTGGCGCGCCTACAACGATCTGCAGATGGAGGTGGGCGGCGACCCCTTCGTCGGCGCGAAGCTCGGCAACCTGCTGATGAGCACGGGCTACCAGGACATCACGACGAAGGTCCGCAACTTCCACCTCGACAACCGCCACGGCAACGAGCGCGCGGAGTTCCTGGCGTACTGGACGGAGCTGCTGCTCTCCGGCTGCGAGGACCTGCTGCGCTCGGGGCGCGTCTCGCAGGAGACGGTGGATGGCATGAAGGAGGAGCTGGACCTCGTGGGGCACGACCCGAACGCGGTCTTCTTCTACTCGTTCGTGCAGGCGCGGGCGAAGGTGGGCTGACTCACTTCACGGCGACGACGCGCTCGACGCTCACCGCCACGCCCGTGCTGCGCATCCCCAGCCGGAAGCCCATGGGACAGACGTCGTGCACCACGCGCTCGTCCAGCGCGTACTCGCCCGAGCTCGACCGCACGCCCTGCAGCTCGCCGCGCCGGAAGGTGAGCTCGAGCGAGTCGCCACCGGGATTGTGGATGTCGACCAGCCGGTAGGGCGTGCCCGTCGAGGTGAACAGCGGGCCGGACAGCGTCCAATCGTCGATCGTCTCCGGCGAAGGCCGAGCGTCGGGGCCCGGCGCGAGCAAGCGGCCCTGGAGCGGATCGCCGAAGGTGTACAGCCAGCGGTACTCGGTTCCCGCAGCGGTCTCGATGGCCAGCGCCGCCGCGAGGCCGTGATCGCCGAAGGCGCCGAGCTGGGCTGCGACCACGCGCGCATCCTCCGGCAGCGCGGCAAGATCCAGGTCGAAGGTCTGCAGTCCCGCCTCGCGCTGCGCCGAGATCCTCAACGTGCGTGGCGCGCCGACGCTCACGGTGACGACCTGGCCGTCGTGCGTCACGGTCGCGTCGAGCGGACCCAGGCCGCCCGCAACACGCAACGGCACAGCACCGGGGTGCCAGGCGATCAGGGCAAGGCAGGCACAGGCGGTCGCGAGCTTCATCGGACACCTCCGCGATCCAGCGCGGGATCTGACGTCGGGTGGACCGCTGGTGCCCACCGCGAGCTGCCGGACGGCGCCATGGTACGACCCGCAGCGCGCTCTGATGGGACACGGGGAGTGACAAGGCCGAGCCGTCGAAGCGCGCCGAGGGATCGATGCGCTATCCTCGGCCCGCCGTGAGCGACATCCACGAGATCCTCGGCGTCGACGAGGCCACGCTGCTGCGCCTCTCGGGCCAGGGTCCGCGCTACACCAGCTACCCGACCGCGCCCGAGTGGAAGGACGCCACCGAGTCCGACGCGCTCGGCGCCTACGCGCAGGCCGCGCAGCACCCCGCCGAGCCCCTCTCGCTCTACGTGCACCTGCCCTTCTGCGAGCGGCTGTGCCTGTACTGCGGCTGCACGGTGGAGATCAGCGGGCGGCAGGATCGCGCGGACAGCTACCTCGACGCGGTGGAGCGCGAGCTGGACATCGTGGCCGGCGCGCTGGGCGAGCGGCGCGGCCTGATGCAGATGCACTGGGGCGGCGGCACGCCCACCTTCCTGTCGCCGGCGCAGATCGCGCGGCTGCACGCGGCCATCGCGCGCCACTTCCGCTTCCTGCCCGGCGCCGAGCGCTCGCTCGAGGTGGACCCGCACGTCACCACGCCCGAGCAGACGGACCTGCTGTGCGACCTCGGCTTCAACCGCGTGAGCATGGGCGTGCAGGACTTCGACCCGGTGGTGCAGGCCATGGTCAAGCGCGACCAGACGCTGGACGAGACCGAGCGCCTCATCGCGCACTTCCGGCGGCGCGGCATCGAGGGCATCAACGTCGACCTCATGTACGGCCTGCCCGAGCAGAGCGAGGCCGGCTTCACGCGCACGCTGGAGAGCATCGCGCGCCTGCGGCCGGACCGGCTCGCGGTCTTCGGCTACGCGCACGTGCCCTGGATGAAGCCGGCGCAGAAGTACCTCGAGACGCACGCGCACCTGCCCGAGGCCATCGCGCGGGCGCGGCTCTTCGGCCTCGCGCTGCAGCACCTGGGCGCGGCGGGCTACGAGGTCATCGGCCTCGACCACTTCGCGCTGCGCGGCGACAGCCTGTGGGAGGCGCTGCAGGCCGGCACGCTGCACCGCAACTTCATGGGCTACGCCACGCTGCCGGCGCCGGAGATGCTGGGCATCGGCATGTCGGCCATCGGCGACGTCGCGGGCACCTTCCTGCAGAACGCCCGCACGACCAAGGACTACGAGCCCGCGCTGCGGTCGGGACACCTGGCCACCATCAAGGGCCTGCGGCGCTCGCCCGAGGACGAGCTGCGGCGCCTCACGATCCTCTCGCTCATGTGCCGCATGCGGGTGGACCTCGACGAGCTGCAGCGCCAGACGGGTCGCGCGGACCTCGCCACGCACTTCGCCACCGAGTGGCAGGAGCTGCAGCACTTCGCGGAGGAGGGCCTGTGCACGCTGACGGCCCGGCGCCTCGACGTCACGCCGCGCGGCCGCCTCTTCCTGCGCCAGATGGCCATGGTCTTCGACGAGTACCTGCGCGGCCACGCGCAGGACGGCGAGGGCAAGCGCTTCAGCCGCACCGTCTGACCCGCCGGGCGCCGGTGCCGCTAGGCAGGATGCGCGGACTCCGCTAGCCTGCGTGTCAGGGGCGCGCCCGCGGGCGCTCCCCGGAGGCAGCATGGAGTGCACGCTCGATACGCTCGCGCGCTACGACGCGAGCGGCGCCGCCGGCGCGGCGCTCGTGCTGGCGGCCTGCCTCGGGCTGCAGGCGCCGCGCACCGCCGCGCAGGCGGCCTCGCCGCACGAGTCCGATGCACCGACCGCGCCGCTGAGCGTGAGCGTGCCGGTCGTCCCCTGGCGCGCCGGCGCGAAGGACCTCAGCGCCCGCGCCCGCTGCGCGGCGAAGCCCGGCGAGCCGCCGCCGCCGGCGGAGTTCCAGTTCGACGAGCGCTACGTGCTCGCCTTGCCCCGCGAGAGTGACCACGCGGCCGACCTGAAGGCTCTCGTCCTCGACGGCCTCGCCGCGCACTTCGGCGGCGAGGGCCGGGAGGACGGCCTCGCCACGCTCGGCGACGTCATCGCGGCCCTGGGCGGCCTGTCCGAGGACCAGCAGGACGAGCGCTGGGAGGCCTGGGCCAAGCACTGCCCGAAGCTGTGCGACGCCCTGCAGCCCCTCGTGTCCGAGCTGCTGAGCGAGCCGCGCAAGATCGTCTTCTTCGACGACTGCGAGCCGACGGGCGAGTGCCAGGACCACTGGCTCGGCCCCGGCATGGAGCGCGACGACCTCGAGTGGACCTGCGCGCAGAGCGCGGTGCTGGCCATACTCCCCGCGCGCGGCGCCCAGCCCAGCCCCGGCGACGCGCAGCGCGCCCTGGACTGCATGCGGCGCACCGACCAGGACATCGACGCCCCGACGACCTGGTCCGACATGGCCTACCCCTATTCGCGCGTGGCCCTGCTGGCGGGACCCTTCGCCGACGATGCGGCGGGCAGCACGACCGTCGTCGTCCACTACGAGTGCCGCGACGGCGACACCCAGACCGACCTCGCCTTCCACACGCGCCCCGACACGCGCCTGAGCCTCGTGACCGACTTCTACTCGCTGTCACGGCTGCTGAAGACGTCGCTGCCCATGCCCGAGGCGGCGCCGCGCGACGACGTCCACTGGCTGGCCGGCCGCGACACCTACCTCGTCGTGAACGACCACCTCGGGCACTTCGTGGCGCTGATGATCGTGACGGCCTTCGGCTACGACAGCAACCAGGAGGTTGGGTTCATCGGGGACGAGGATCCGCAGCGCTCCATCCGCGAGAACCTCGGCCCCCTGGCGCGGGCCGCCCAGGCGAGGTGGGACAGCCGCTGACGTGGAACGGCCGGCCTCGGTCGGCGACGATCGCGTGCGCTGATGCGGGGAGGTCGCCGGCCCCGGCGGTTCATGGCACAGCATCTCCCGGATCGCGCGCCGACATGAGACCCGCCTGGCTGCTCGCGCTGCTGTGCCTCGCGCCCGCAGCTCCTTCGTCGACGCTCGTCGTCCCCGTGCCGCCCGAGATCCACGCGCTGGCGCGGCCCGGCGGCACGCGCTTCTGGGCCCTCGGCGCCGACGGCACGCTCGTCGACGGCATCGACGACGACACCAGCGTGTCCTTCGCGCTGCCAGAGGGCGGCGTCGCGGATCGCGTGCTGCTCGTCGGCGGCCCGGCCGCGCGCTGGGCGCACCTCGGCGACGACGGCGCGTGGAGCTGGGACACCCAGGGCTTCATCGTGGCCGGGCGCGTGCCGCCGGAGCTGGCGGACGCCTACGTCGACATCCTGCGCCCGCTCGACGGCCAGGTGGCGCCGCCCGTGGACGCGCTGTACCCCACCTTCAGCGACGCGGAGATCAGCGGGCAGTTCACCATTGGCGTGCCGGCGCCCGGCCGCTACGAGCTGGTCCTCGATGCCAACCATGGCAAGCGGCGCGCGCTGGCCACCTGCGAGGCCGTGCCCGAGGACGCGTTCGTCGGCAAGGAGCTGCCGCTCGTCGAGACGCGTGCCGTGGACCTGCGCCTCGTGCTCACGCCGCCGACGTCGCTGGCCAAGGGCGTGCTGCCGCCACTGCTGGCCCGCGAGCTCTACGCGCGCTCCGACCTCGACGTGCCGCTGGCCGTGGAGCGCACCGGCAAGACGCTCACCGCGCACGTCGCGCCGCGCCTCATGGGCGGCCGGCTGTGGGTCTGGTCGCCGGGCTGGCGCGCGCTGCTGGTCGAGGGCAGCGCATTCAATGAGGAGCACCCGGTGGTCGAGCGCAAGGCGGAGGCGGGCCGCAAGCTGCTCGTCCGCGTGCGCGACCCGGCCGGCGGTCCCATCGGCATCGCCTGCGTGGAGCTGCAGGACGCCGCCGAGAAGCCCATCGTGGCCGCCTGGGACCCGCGCGGCGACGAGACGGCCGCGCGCCTCGACGTGGCCGGGCGCGTGGGGCCCAGCGGCGAGATCACCGTCTTCGGGCTGCCGGAAGGCGGGCTGACGGTGGTGGCCGGTCGCTGCGCGGAGGGGCGCGAGCCGGGCGTGGCGGAGTGGGACGGCAAGGCGCCCGAGATCACGGTGACGGTGGAGTAGCGCTCCCTCAGCCGGCGCTCGCCGCCGCCACCACCTGCTCCTCGCTCCACGCTCCTTCCGTCACCACGAACACGTACTCCGTATTGCGCAGGTGCGACACGCGGCCCACCTTCTCGCCCTGCGGATTGTAGATGCCGATCTGCGCGCCGACGTAGCGCGGGCCCTCGCGCTCGAGCACGGTGACCCGGCCGCGCGGAGCGAGCAGCGCCTCCATCTCGGCGCGCGTGAGGAAGCCCTCGTTGCTGAAGGACACCACGAGGTGCCGGCAGCGCAGCGTGGCGACCAGGCGCGCGAGCGCGTCGCGGATGCGGCCGCGCGAGTTGAAGTCCGAGCTGCGCTCGCGGCAGTCGGCGCGCTTGCGGGCCGTCCCGTAGACTTCCGGGCGGTCCCAGCGCACGAGCGTCTCCCACAGGTGGTAGTTGCCCAGATACTTGTGCTGGTTGTAGGGCGGGTCGAGGTAGGCGACGTCGGCCTCCAGCCGCGCGGCGGCCGCCTGTGCGTCCAGCTCGTGCGCCTCGCAGCGGCCGTGGCGCGCGCGGGGCAGCAGCGCGGGCAGCCGCAGCGTGAGGCGGTTAAGGGCGCGCGGCGCCCAGTCCTTGAGGTAGGCCATCTGCACGCCGGTCGTGCTGTCCACGCGGTCGGCGGCCTCCATGAGCGAGACCAGCAGCACCGCCTCCAGCTCGGGCGGCAGCGCCTTGCGCGCGATCTCCTCGCGGATGGCCTCGAGGCGCGCGCCGTTCTCGGGGCGCAGGAAGCGGCTCTGCACGCACCACGTCTCGGTGAACCAGCCCGGCCGCCCGGGCAGCGCGTCCAGCTCGGCGATCAGGCGCTCCGCGTCGCGCCCGACATCCTCGCGGTCGGCCTGCACGTGGGCGCGCGCCAGCGTGGCGGCGTAGGCGTTGTGGTCGTTGCACAGGACGCGCAGGCCCTCGGCCTTCAGCGCGTGCCCGACGCGCGCCGTGCCGCTGAAGAGGTCGAGCGCGCTGCGCGTGTCGGGCAGCGAACGGATCGTCGCCACCAGCAGCGGCAGCAGGCGGCGCTTGGAACCGAGGTACTTGATCACCGCGCGCCACGGTACCGCGCGGGAGGGCGCGGCGCGCGCCGTGGCGCCCGCGCGCGCCATTTCGCATCGTGGTCCGCGTGCCCGAGTCCGTGGACACGCTGGTCATCGGCGCCGGCATCGCCGGCTTGTGCTACGCGCACGCGCGCGGCGCGGCCGCAGACCTGATCGTGCTGGATGCCGCGCCGCGCGCCGGCGGCCTGGTGCGCACCAGCCTCACGGACCTCCCCGGCGCGGGCCCAGTGCGCTTTGAGTGGGGCCCCGAGGCGCTGCAGGACGACGCGCCCGAGACGCTGACGCTGCTGGGCGAGCTGGGCCTGTCGCCCCTGCCCGCGGCGGCGGCCAGCGCCAAGCGCTTCGTGTGTTGGCGCGGCCGCCTCGTGCCGCTGCCGCTCTCGCCGGGCGCCTTCCTCAGTTCGCCGCTGCTCTCGCCGGCGGGCAAGCTCCGCGCGCTCACCGAGCCGTGGCGCCCGCGCGCCGGTGGCCTCGACGGCTCGGTGGCGGACTTCGTGCGGCACCGCTTGGGCGAGCAGGTGCTGCAGCGCCTCGTGGATCCGTTCGTGACGGGGGTCTACGCGGGAGACCCGGCGCAGCTCTCGGCGCGCGCGGCCTTCCCGAAGCTGGTGGCGCTGGTGGAGGAGCACGGCAGCCTGCTCGCGGGGCTGAAGGCGCGCGCGAAGGCGTCGCGGGCGAGCGGCGCGCCGCGGCGGCGCGGGCCGCCGGGCCTGTTCACGCTGGCGGGCGGCCTCGGCGCGCTGACGGATGCGCTGGCGGCGCGTATCGGTCCACGGCTGCGCCTGGACACGCGCGTCGTCGCGCTCCGGCGCGAAGGCGACGGCTGGCGCGCCGCGGTTCAGCCCGTGGCGGACCGCGACCCGCCGCCGCCCGCGGAGCTGCGCGCGCGGCGCGTGGTGGTTGCGACGCCCGTCGCCGCCGCCGGGCGGCTGCTGCAGGACGCGGCGCCCGAGCTGGCGGCCGAGCTGCAGGACATGCAGGCCGAGTCGGTCGTGTCCATCAGCCACGCGTGGCGACGCGAGCAGGTGGCTCACGCGCTCGACGGCTTCGGCTACCTCGTCCCCTCGGCGGAAGGCCGCATGCACCTGGGGACGCTCTTCAGCAGCAGCATCGAGCCCGACTGCGCGCCCGCGGGCATGGTGCTGCTGCGCACATTGCTGGGCGGCGCGCGGCGGCCGCGACTCGTGGAGTGGCCCGACGACGAGCTCCTGGCGGAGCTGTCCGAGGGCGTCGCGCCGCTGCTGGGACTCGCAGGGGAGCCGCTCTGGGCGCACGTTGTGCGGCACCGCGCGGTGCTGCCGCGCTACGACCTCCGGCACCCCGAGCGCCTCGCGCGCGTCGACGAGCGGCTGGCGCTCACGCCGGGGCTGACGCTGCTGGGCAACTGGCGCCGCGGGATCTCGGTCAACGCGCAGGTGGAGGCGGCGCGCGCGGCGGCTCGGCTCGATGCCCGCTGAGCGTCGGCGCCCTGCCGGTCCGTCGCGGCCACCTGCTATGCTGACGCGCCGACAGTCCGACGGCGGTGGAGTCCGCCGAAGAGCCCATCGAAGAAGTCATTCGGGCACTTCTTCGACGTGCTCTTGAACCGCTGCGCCGCGCAGCCGATGACTCCTGTGCACGCTCGGGGGCGGCGCAGGATCCGCGCGCGCCCTCACCAACGATCGGAGGGCCATGGATTCACGGCTGATGTGGGTGTGCCTCGGCGGCGCGGCCGGCACGGCGGCGCGCTACTGGCTGAGCGGCTGGATCCCGCAGGTCCTGGGGCCGGCCTTCCCCTGGGGCACCCTGCTGATCAACGGCCTCGGGTCGTTCCTCATCGGCGGCGTCATGCACGTCGGGCTCGCCACCGAGCTGCTGTCGCCCACGCTGCGGGTGGCGCTGGCGGTCGGCGTGCTGGGCGGCTTCACGACCTACTCGACCTTCAGCTTCGAGACGCTGCGCCTCGTGCAGGAGGGCTCGTGGGGCACGGCGCTCTTGTACGTCTCGGCCACGGTGCTGGGCTGCCTGCTCGCCTGCGCGCTGGGCTTCAGCGCCGCGAAGGCCCTCGTCGGAACCTGACGGAAAGGTGGAAGACCATGCGCGTCCTCACGGGTGAACAGCTGCTCGTCCGCGTCTTCATCGGCGAGTTCGACAAATGGCACGGCCAGCCGCTGGCCACGGCGCTGCTCGAGCGCCTGCGGCGCGAGGGCTTCGCCGGCGCCACGGTCTTCCACGGCGTCGCGGGCTTCGGCGCGCGCAGCGTGCTGCACACCACGCACCTGCTGCGGCTGTCCGAGGACCTGCCCGTCGTCATCGAGATCGTGGATACCGAAGAGCACGTCGAGAAGCTGCTGCCCATCCTGGACGAGATGGTGAGCGAAGGCCTGGTCACGTCGGAGAAGGTGCGCGTGATCAAGTACGCGCCCGGCTCGCGGCCGGTGCCGCCGGGCTAGTGCGACGCCCTTGCCGTCGCGCGCGGGATCCCCGATCCCGAGGCGCTGGCTCCGACGGAGTTCGCTCGCGTGCGCGACCAGATCGAGGACCACGTGCACGCATTGCTCGTGGCGTGCGGCGTGCGGCCGCCGAGCGGTCGCGTGGCACAATGAGGACATGACGCCTCGCTCCAGCCTGCTGCTGCTCACGCTGCTGCTTTCCGCCTGCGCCGTCCCCGGCTACAAGGGCAAGTGGCTGCCGCCGACGGCGGACCTCTCGATCACCGGCGAGGATGGCGCGCCGCTCGCGCAGCTGGCCGTCTCGGTGCCGGGCCAGTGGGTCGGCGACGAGGGCAACGGCGAGGTACGCGTGCTGTTCCGGCTGCAGAACGTGGGCCACGCCACGCTGCGCGTGCCGGCCGAGCGCTGCCAGCTGCTGCTCGGCGACGGCAGCTCCTGCGGCGCGCCGCGGCGCGTGGGCGACCAGAACCTGGTCGTGGAGCCCGGCGCCGCGACCCTGTTCGAGCTGGGCTTCATGCC
>DASUFI010000322.1:0-6340 GCA_036274635.1 Planctomycetota bacterium | reverse complement strand
ACGCGATGAGCTCCTTGCGCACCTCGCCGAACACGTCGGTCAGCCGGAAGTCGCGGCCCTGGTAGCGGTAGACGAGCTGCGTGTGATCGAAGCCCAGCAGGTACAGCAGGGTCGCGTGCAGGTCGTGCACGGAGACCGGGTTCTCGATGATGTTGTAGCCGTAATCGTCGGTGCGGCCGTAGCTGATGCCCGGCCGGATGCCTCCGCCCGCCATCCAGCAGGTGAAGCAGCGCGGGTGGTGGTCGCGGCCGTAGTTGGTGGACGAGAGGTCGCCCTGGCTGTAGACCGTGCGCCCGAACTCGCCGCTCCACAGCACGAGCGTGTCGTCCAGCAGGCCGCGGCGGCGCAGGTCGGTGACCAGCGCGGCCTGCGGCTGGTCCACGGCGGCGCTCTGGCTGCGGATCTCGGCCGGCAGGTTGTTGTGCGCGTCCCAGCCGCGCATGTAGAGCTGCACGAAGCGCACGCCGCGCTCGCACAGCCGGCGCGCCAGCAGGCAGTTGGCGGCAAAGCTGCCGGGCCTGCGCACGTCGGGGCCGTAGAGGGCCAGCGTCTCCTGGTCCTCGTCCGAGAAGTCCGTCAGCTCGGGCACGGACATCTGCATGCGGTGCGCCATCTCGAACTGCGCGACGCGCGCATGGATCTCGGGGTCGAGCGTGCGCCTGTACTCCTCTTCGTCCAGCGCCGTGGTGAGGTCGAGCAGGCGCCGCCGGTCTTCGGGCCGCACGCCCGGCGGGTCGTGCAGGTAGAGCACCGGGTCGCTGCCCGAGCGCAGCTTGCAGCCCTGGTGCTCGCTCGGGAGGAAGCCGCTGCCCCAGAAGCGCGCCGAGAGTGCCTGCATGTTGCCGGTGCCCTGCGTGATGAGCACCGCGAAGGTGGGCAGGTTCGCGTTCGCGGACCCGAGGCCGTAGCTGACCCACGAGCCGAAGCTCGGCCGTCCCGGCTGCTGGTGGCCGGTCTGGAAGAAGGTGATGCCGGGCTCGTGGTTGATGGCGTCGGTGTGCAGCGAGCGCACGAAGCACAGCTCGCGCGCGACGCCCGCCGTGTACGGCATGAGCTCGCTGATCCACGCGCCGTCCTCGGCGTTGGCGTGGCGGCTGAAGCGGAAGATCGAGGGCGCCACCGGAAACCGCGTCTGCCCGCTGGTCATGCCCGTGAGCCGCTGGCCCTGGCGGATGGAGTCGGGCAGGTCCTCGTTGAAGCGCGCGCGCAGGCCGGGCTTGTAGTCCCACAGGTCGAGGTGGCTGGGCGCGCCCTCCATGTGCAGGTAGATCACGCGCCGCGCGCGCGGCCGGAATTGCAGCGGCACGGTGCGGCCCGCGGCGTCCGGCCCGCCCGCGGCGCGCGCGGGGCCGCCCAGCAGCGCGTGCAGCGCCGCCACGCCCAGCGCCGCGCCGGCCGAGGCGGCGCCGCGCGAGAGGAAGCGCCGGCGCGTGAGCGCCAGACCCTGCTGGCGGCGCGGATCGGGCACGTCGCTCAGCTGCGGCACAGGGTGGCATCCAGGTCGAGGAAGGCGCTGCACAGCAGCGTCCAGGCGGCCAGCTCGGGAGCGGCCACGTCGGCGGCCACGGGCGAGGCGCCCAGCGCGAGCACGCCGTCGGCGGCGGCGGGCTCGCCGGCATAGCGCGCGCGCAGGTCGGCGAGGGCGGCCGTGATCTCTCGGGCCTCGTCGGGCGTGGGCGGCCGGCCGGTGCAGCGGCGGAAGGCCAGGCCCAGGCGCGCGCCGTCGTCGCCGGCCTCGTGCAGCGTGCGCGTCGCGAGGCCGCGCGCGGCCTCCACGAACTGCTCGTCGTTCCACAGCACCAGCGCCTGCAGCGGCGTGTTCGTGGTGATGCGCCGCACCGTGCAGGTCTCGCGCGTGGGCGCGTCGAAGGTCATCAGCGACGGCGGCGGGCAGGCGCGCTTCCAGTAGGTGTACAGGCTGCGGCGCCACAGCTCGTCGCCCTCGCCGCGCACGAAGACGCGCGTGTTGCTGGCCGGCATCGCGACCTCCTCCCACAGGCCCGACGGCTGGTAGGGCTTCACCGACGGCCCGCCCAGCTTCTCCACCAGCAGGCCGCCCACGTACAGGGCCTGGTCGCGGATCTGCTCGGCGGCGAGGCGGCGGCGCGGCATCCAAGCGAGCAGGCGGTCGTCGGGGTCGATCTCCGCCAGGTCGGTGCGCACGCGGCTGTCCTGGCGGTAGGCGTGCGAGGTGACCAGCAGCTTCAGCACGTGGCGCAGGTCCCAGCCGCTGTCGCGCAGCTCCATGGCCAGCCAGTCCAGCAGCTCGGGGTGGCTGGGCCACTCGCCCTGCATGCCGAAGTCCTCGCTGGTGCGCACGAGGCCCGTGCCGAAGACCAGCTCCCACAGGCGGTTGACGGCCACGCGCGCCACGAGCGGGTTGTCGGGCGCGAGCAGCCACTGCGCGAGGCCGCGGCGATCCTGCGGCGCGCCGTCGGGCAGGTGCCCCAGCGCGGCGGGCACGGCGCGCGTCACGGGACGCGTCGAGTCGGGGTGGTCGTACTGGCCGCGCACCAGCACGAAGGTGTCGCGGGGCGTCTCGCGCTCGCGCATGACCATGGTGCGCGGCACGCCGCGCTCCACCTCGGCCAGCTGCTCCTCGATGCCGCGCACCTTCATGGCGCGCTCGCGGTGCTCGGGCGAGAAGGCCAGACGCCAGGCCTCGCGCAGGCGCAGCGCACGCGGCTCGTCGCGCGCCTCGTCGGGCAGCAGCGCGAGGCCGAGGTCGCCCGCGAGCTCGTCCTCGCAGGGCATCGCGCGGTAGAAGAAGCCGGACGAGCCGCCGGTGTTGACCACCTTGGCCACCAGCACGTGCGGGCCCCGCGTCAGCTCGAGCGTGAAGGCGTCCTGGTCGGGCGAGAGGCTGCGGTCCACGCGGCGCTGCAGCACCGGCACACCGTCGAGGTACAGGATGAGGCCGTCGTCGCTGCCGAGGCTGAGCGGCAGGCTGCGCGCCGAGGGCGCGTACAGTCGCCGGCCCACGTAGGTGACTCCGGTGCCGTCGGGCAGCTTGTGCGGCTGGCCGTCCAGCAGCTCGGGCTCGAAGGTCCAGTACTGGTTGCCTGCGCCGAAGTTCCGCGACAGGTCGAGCAGCGTGTCCGCCTCGGGGCCGGCCGCGAGATCGTAGGCCTCCGCCGGGCCCGGCGCGGGGAACGGCCCGACGCGGTACCAGCTGCTCTGCGCCACGGGCAGCCGCGCCAGCGCGGCGTCGTCCAGCGACGCCGCGGCGAAGCGCACGCGCCCGAGCGTGTGCCGCTCGTACTGCGAGCGGTACTCGAGCGTGACGCGCAGCAGCGTGCCGCCGGGGAATCCGAAGGGCGCGTCCGCGAGGAAGAGCGCGGCGCGGTCGTCGTCGCGGCGGTGCGCGTCCACGGCCCAGCCCGTGGCGTCGCCCGCGCGCAGCGCGCCCGTGACGCCATGGTCGCCGTCCTGCTGCTCGTGGTCGGCCCAGGCCCAGATGAGCGGCACGGGCACGAAGGCCGCCGGCACCGTGAGCGGCGCGGCCTCCAGCGTGATGCCCGAGAGCACGCCGTTGCCGTTGGGCGCGCGCCCGACGCGGCCGAGCGACAAAGACGGATCGCGCAGCGCCTCGAGCAGCAGCAGACGCATGTCCGTGGCCTCGGTGCGCAGCAGCAGCACGTGCTCGTCCTGCGGCGGGTTCTCGCCCGAGGCCAGCACCGAGCCGTCCGGCTGGGGCGTGAGCGTCGCGCCGCCGGTGGAGCGCGCGTCCACGGGCAGCAGGCCGTTCCAGTGCAGGCCCAGCTCGACCGGCAGGCTGGCGAGGAAGGCCGCGTGCTGCGCGTCGTCCCCGGGCGCGGGCTGGGCCAGCTCGGCGCGCGCGCCCTCCAGCAGCTGGCTCAGCTCGCGCAGGTGCTCGCGCTGCGCGTCCGTGGGGACGCTCATGAAGGGCTCGTGCGCGCGCTGCGGGTCCGACTCCTGGCTGTACAGTCCGGGCTCGTCGATCGAGTCGAAGAACGCGAACATCGAGTAGAAGTCCTGCTGCGTCAGCGGGTCGTACTTGTGGTCGTGGCAGCGCGCGCAGCCCAGCGTGAGGCCGAGGAAGACCGAGCCCGTGACGGCCGTGCGCTCGGCGGCGTACTCGGCCAGGTACTCCTCGGGGATCGCGCCGCCCTCGTCCGTGGTCACGTGGTTCCGGTGGAAGCCGCTGGCCACCTTCTGCGCCTGCGTGGCGTCGGGCAGCAGGTCGCCCGCGAGCTGGTCGGTCACGAATTCGTCGAAGCTCATGTTGTCGCGGAAGGCGCCCAGCACCCAGTCGCGCCAGGGCCACAGCGAGCGGCCTGCGTCGGTGTGGATGCCGCAGGTGTCCGCGTAGCGCGCCGCGTCCAGCCACGGCACCGCCAGGCGCTCGGCGTGGCGCGAGAGGTAGGGCTCCTCGGACAGCAGCGTGTCGACCCAGCGCTCGTAGGCGTCGGGGCGCGCGTCGGCGAGGAAGGCGTCCAGCTCCTCGGGCGTGGGCGGCAGGCCGGTGAGGTCGAGGAAGGCGCGCCGCAGCAGGGTGGCGCGGTCCGCGTCGGGGCTGGGCACGAGGCCCGCCGACTCGAGGCGCGCGAGCAGGAAGCGGTCCACGTCGTTGCTGGGCCAGGCGGCGTCGGCCACGGCCGGCACGGGCGGGCGCGCCGGCGGCACGAAGGCCCAGTGCGGCTCGTAGGGCGCGCCCTGCTCCATCCACGCGCGCAGCACGGACTGCTGCGCCTCGGACAGCGGCGGCTTGCCGCTGTCCCTGGCCGGCATGCGCACCTCGGGGTCGGTGCTGCTGATGCGGCGCCACAGCTCGCTGTCCTGCACGTGGCCCGGCGTGACGACGTCGTGCGCGCCGCGCAGGCCGTCGCCGCCCTCCGCCACGTCGAGGCGCAGCTTGTCCTGGCGCTTGGCCGCGTCCTGCCCGTGGCAGATGAAGCAGCGCTCGGCCAGGATCGGGCGCACGTCGCGGTCGTAGCGGATGGCCACAGCGGGCGGCGCGGGCGCCGGCGCGGCGGCGTGGCCCTGCCCGCAGCCCGCCGCCAGCAGGCAGGCCGCGGCGACGAGCAGGCCCCGCACGTGCCATGGCCGCTGCTGCGCCGGGGGGATCACGCCCTGCTTTGTAAGGCCGGCGGCAGCGAGCGGCAAGTCAGCGCGGAGGGATGCTGAGCGAGGGCGCGGCCGGCGTCGCGCTGCGCGTGTCCCACGGGTTGACGGTGGCGCCCTCGGCGAAGGCCTCGGGCGCGGGGAACAGCAGCGCCTCCTCGGCTGGATCCATCTCGTACACGAGCCGGCTGACGCTGTTGAGCACGGCCAGCCGGCCCGAGGCCGTGCGGCCGCCCAGCACCAGGCGGCACGGGTCGCCGCCGCCGCCGGTCAGCGTCACCTCCGCCCGCGGCGCGTCGAAGCCCAGAGTGGGCGCGAGCGACGAGTCCACGACCTCCGCCCATGGCACGCTCATCACGTGGCTCGAGTAGCCGACCGCCGGCGCGAAGGCCGTCTTCTCCTCCGCGCCGCCCTCGCGCTTCAGGATCCACTCGAAGCCCGGCACGCCCTGCATGGCCTCCTCGGGCGAGACCTCGCGGGCGCGCATCTCGAGCTGGTAGGCCGGCTGGCCGGCGCGCGCGACGCGGATGCCCTGCAGGCGCGGCGCCACGCCCGGCCAGGCGGCCGGCACGAGCGCCGGGTCGATGAGCGACGGCCGCGCCGACGGCTCGCGGCCCGTGATCGCGCCCGGGTCCACGTCGATGGTCCAGATGGCCTGCTCGCCGCGGACGCGGGCGTAGCAGCCGTCGGCCCCCACCACGGCCGCGCCCACGTCGATGGCCACCACCTGGTCGCCGGTGGGATCCTTGGGCGTCCATCCGGCACCGTGCAGCGAGATCGTGCGCATGGAGGGCACGTCGAGGCCGTAGTCGTGCGGCTGCTGCGGCTTCTCGCTGAGCACCACGCCCTGCGCCTCGAACAGTCCCGTGATGAGCGGCTCCAGCTTGTCGCCGAGCGCCGGCGCGGCGCGGTAGTCGAGGCAGCGCCACAGCCCCGCCTCGCGGCCGTACAGGTGCACCGACCCGTCGCCGTCCTGCACGCGCACCACGGCCACGGACTTGCCCTCGCGCTGCGCGGCCGGCACGAAGGCGCGCACGCGCAGCGCGTCCTGCCGACGCTCGGCGGCCGCGTCGCGCTGGCTGCGGTCCACGGCCACCAGCGCCACCAGCAGCGCGGCGAGGATCAGCAGGCGGCGCAGCATCACGGGCCTCCCGGAGCCGGCGCCGGCGCGGGACGCGGCTTGGCGCGGCGGCCGAGCGCCCAGAGCAGCCCCAGCAGCAGCATGGCCGCCGGGAACGTCACCAGCACGACGCTG
>DASUFI010000321.1:0-11411 GCA_036274635.1 Planctomycetota bacterium | reverse complement strand
CGGCAGGCGGGCCGGCTGCTGCCGGCCGGTCGCGATGCGTGCACGGGGGCGACGACGTGCGCTGGCTGCTGCCCTGTATGCGCATGGGCGAGGCGGCGGGGGCGCGGGCGGCTGGGGATCGTTGGGCGGAGGGGTTAGGCTGAGCGGCTCCCATGCAGACGCTGCGTCGGTTGCTCGTTCCGTTGGTTGCGTTGGCGGTGCTGGTCTGGGTGGTGCACTGGCTGATGAGCAAGCGGGAAGTGCAGTTCCGGTTGGGGCCGGGGCTGGAGCTGGTGGCGAGTGATGGGGTGGACGGGTTCCTGGTGCGCGAGGCGGAGGGTGTCTGGCGGCTCTACGATGCGCGCTCGCGTGGGCCGCAGGACGGGGTGGAGATCTCGTCGGTGGTGGGGTGGCCGGCGCTGACGGCGGATGGCGGCGCCTTCGTGATGCAGGCCGACGAGCTGGTGCGCTGGCCGCGCGTGGGCTCGGACGCCGCGGCGCTGCGGGTTCCGGCGCCGGGTGCGAGCCTCGTGGGCGTGGCCGATGGGCACCGCGCGGTGCTCGCGGCAGCGCCTGCGGACGGCGGGCGCGAGCTGCTGATCCTGGCGGACGGCGCGGGGAACAATGGAGGCAGTGGCCCGCACCTCCTGCCGTTGCACGACGCCGCGGGGCCGGCGCGGCTGCCCGCCGGCACCTCAGCGCAGGACATCGTGTGCGCAGCGAGCAGCCCGGCCCTGGCGGTGCGCACGCCGCAGGGCTGGGAAGCGTGGCGCTGGGACGAATCGGGAGCGGCGCGCCGGAGCCTGGCCGAAGGCTGCGATCGCCCTGGCGCGCTGTTCCGGCCCGATGGCCGCGCGCTCATCGTGCCCGGCAAGGTGGACGGGCTGTGGACGCTCTCGCTGGCCGACGGGCAGATGGGCCTGATGGCCGAGGGCAACCTGGGGATCTCGCGGCGCGTGCCGCCGTCCGCGGCCTTCCGCGACACCGAGCAGAACACGCGGCTGGTCGCGCCCGGCTGGAACCTCGACGGCTGGCTGCAGATCTACCAGACCCACCTCTTCGGCGGCGGCCGGTGGGGCGTGAGCATCAGCTACACGCACCACTACGGCGTGGCCCTGTCGCAGGACGGCCGCTTCATGGCCTACTGCCAGGCGCAATTCGACGAGGATGGCAGCGACCCCTTCGAGGAGGAGCTGTTCGTGCTGGACTTCGACGAGGCGGTGAGCACCGTGTCCGTCGGCTCGCGGCGCGGCGGCGTCCCGTGGCAGGGGCCGCACTTCGTGGGGTCGGGGGCCTCGCTGGTCTACCTTGCAGACGGCGAGGTGCTGCGTATCGAGCTGTTGCCGCCGGCTTCCGGCGCGAAGGAGAACTGATGCTGCGCATGTGGCCCGGCCTGATCGTGCTGCTCTCGTGCGCCGCGCCCTCGGCGGCCGCGCCGCATCCCGCCCCGCCGCCCGCGCCGGTGGCCGCGCCCGTTGCGCCGGCGCCCGTTGCGCCGCCGGCGGCTGCGCCTGCGCCCGTGGCACCGGCGCCGCCCGCGCCGGCGCCCAACCCCGTCGTCGAGCGGCTGATCGAGTCGCACCTGCAGTTCCTCGCCAGCGACGATCTCGGCGGCCGCGAGACCGGGACGATGCAAGGCCTGATCACCGGCCAGTACGTCGCGTCCGCGATGCGCGAGGCGGGCCTGGAGCCGGCGGGCGAGGACGGCGCGTATCTGCAGTCCTATCCGCTGGAGACCAACCGGCTGCAGAAGGACGCCACGAAGCTCACGCTCACGGCCGCCAGCGGCAGCCGCGAGCTGAAGCTGGGCGAGGACTGGGCGCTGCGTGGCTACACCTCGGCGGGCTTCGACCTGGATGCCGAGGCGGTCTTCGCGGGGCACGGGCTCGTGAGCGAGGCGGCGGGGCTGGACGAGTACGCCGGCCTCGACGTGGGCGGGCGACTGGTGGTCGTGCTCGAGGGGCCCGGCGGCCGCGAGCGCGACGATCCGATGCGCACGGCCGCCAACTGGCGCGCCAAGCGCGAGGCCGCGCAGGCGCACGGCGCGCTGGGGCTGATCACCGTCTACGACGACGCCGCGGCCGGAGCGCGCAACGCCTTCTCGGGCATGGTCGACGCGATCGATCACCCCAGCCTGTCCATGGCGGCCGCGCAGGACGGGACGCCGAGCGCCTGGCCGCAGATCGGGCTGAAGAGCTCGGCCGGCGAGACGCTGTTCGCCGCGGCGGGCCTGAACCTGGCGACCGTGCGCGCGACGTACGCGCTGCCCGCGCCCGGCCCGAAGGCGACCAAGCCTTACGCGCCGCCGCCGGGCCAGTCGCTGCCTGGCGTCAAGCTGCACCTGGTCGCGCCGGTGACGTCCGAGGCGACGCACAGCTACAACGTGCTCGGGCGCATCCCGGGCAGCGACCCGGCGCTCGGGCGCGAGTACGTGCTGGTCACCGCGCACATGGACCACATCGGCATCTCGGCCGACGGCCGCGTGAACAACGGCGCCGACGACAACGCCAGCGGCACGACCACGCTGCTCGTCACGGCCGAGGAGCTGGCCAAGCGCCCGCCACCGCGGCGCTCGATCGTGTTCCTCTCCGTGTCGGGCGAGGAGAAGGGCCTGTGGGGCAGCGAATGGTGGACCGAGCACCCGACGCTGCCGCTGGCGGATGCCGTGGGCGACATCAACGTGGACATGGTCGGTCGCAACGACCCGGACGCCGTGGGCGCGACGCCCTCACCCACGCACGAGGCGTGGAACTCGCTGGTGGAGCGCGCCGTGGAGCTGGCGCCGCAGTCGGGGCTGCGCGTGACATGGAATGCGCCCGCCGCCAGCGATGACCGCGTCGACAACTACTACTTCCGCAGCGACCACTACAACTTCGCGGAGAAGGGCATCCCCGTGGTCTTCTTCTTCAGCGGCCTGCACGAGGACTACCACAAGCCCACCGACGACCTGGAGAAGATCGACCGCGCCAAGATCGCCAAGATGGTCGACTTCGTCGGGCGCCTGGCCACGGACGTGGCCGATGCGGACGGGCGGCCGCACAAGCTGGGCCTGGAGCAAGGCCGATAGCCAACAGTCCCCCAAACCCGGTGGTAGACTGCGCCTGATGGGAAGCCTCCGGCCAAGCCTGTGCGGTGCCCTGCTGACCGCGGCGCTGCTGCCGGCGGCGGCGCTGGCGCAGGAGGCGCCGGTCGCCATCCAGCACGGCTTCCCGCTCGCGGGTGGCGAGCTGGTCCTGGTGGTTACCGGCCTCGCGCCGGGCGAGGACGTGGCGCTGCGGCTGCTCGACGCCGTGAACGCGCCGATCTCGGTGATCGAGGAGCTGTCCGCGTCCACCTCGCCGCAGCTCGTGATGCCGCCCGAGTCCGATCCCGGCGCGCTCGCCAGCATCGCCAGCGTGTGGCGCGCCGACGCGCGCGGTCGCATCCTGCTCGAGGTGCCGCTCGACGACCCGGGCGACGTGGACAAGTCGGTGCAGCTCGAGGTGATCGAGGTCGGCGGCCGGCGCCTCGCGGCGCTGGAGCTGCGCGTGCAGCCGCCCCTGCTGGTGCTGCCCACCGACCAGGGCCTCGCGCGCCTCTCGCTGCTGGACGGCGCGCTTCTCCATCCCTTCATCCCGGCGCAGGGCGGGCTGCGCGGCATGGCGCTCTCGTCCGACGGGCTGCAGGGCGTGGTGCTGCGCGACGGCGGCCTGCTGCAGACGCTGGCCGCGCGCGACTGGGCCGGCGCGCCGCTCACCTCGCGCGCCTTCGACCCCGCCACCGACGTGCTCGCCGGCGGCCCCGCGGGCGCCGCCTTCCTGCTCGTGCGCCCCGGAGGTCAGCCCTTCCCCGGCGCCGGCAACCTGCTCTTCCCCGACGAGGGCGCGCTGCGCCTCGAGCCCATGGCGCAGGCCGTGGCCGGCCGCCGCGTGGCGCTCTCGCCCGACGGCCTGACGGCCTTCGTGGCCGAGGACGACCTGGTCGTGCGCGAGATCGACCTGCTCGCTCGCGAGGCGCGCGCGCTGCTGCCCGTGGGCCTGCCCGGCGACGGCGCCGTGGCCGACCTGCTGCTCGACGGCCGCCACCTGCTCGTCGCCACGCGCGGCGCCGCGGGCCACGGCGGCTCGATCACCACGCTCGACCTCGACACCGGCTCACTCTCCACGCTGCCGCTGCAGGTCGACCCGGTGCGCCTCGTCGCGCTGGGCGAGGGCCGCGCGCTCGTGGTGCCCGCCGCCGACGGCTGGGTCGAGCTGCTGCGCGACGGCGTGCCCTTCAAGCGCATCCTCGCCGCGGGCGAGGTGCTCGACGCCGCGGCCTCCAGCGGGGGCGGCGCGCTGCTGCTCACCGCCACGCCCGACGGCCGCCGCGCGCTCACGCGCCTGCAGCCGCTGGGCGGCACGCTCGGCCTGACCACACCGCAGCCGCTGGCCGTGCCCGTCTCGCGCCTCGTCTCCGCGCCCGCGGGCATGTCGGGCGTGGTCGTGCTGCTCGGCGACCCGAGCGGCGCGGTGCACGTCTGGCGCGCGGACCGCGGCACGCTCGAGACCGTGCCGGGCCTGCAAGCGCAGCCCGACGCGGCGTTCTCGCTGCTGCCGTAGCGGGGCGCGGCCAACGTGAAGACATCGCCCCCCGTCGCCGAGGCTCGGCGCCGATGGCCCGACCTGATTGGCTGGGTTGGCGTCGATGTCATCGTATTCGGCGGGTGGGTCACCGGCCATCTCACGGCCTGGCTCCTGGTCGCCGCGGTCGCTGTGACCATCGTCGCGTGGCTTGCCCAGCGCAGGACGGTCAAGGTCTAGCGGGCTGGCCACCGACGCGACTCGCTGCGCGAATCGCCTACTCTGCTGGACGCCCGCCGCCGCATGGGGAGAATCGTCCCCGTGCCCGGCAACGAGCCCAAGTTCACGCTGCAAGTGCTGCTGCAGAGCGCGGATTCCATCCGCGTCACGCCCTTCAAGGAGGGCTCGGCGCTCGAGAGCACGATCAAGACCTCGCGCACCTGCCCCTTCCACAGCGCGCTGGTGGCGGACCGCGCGCGCGAGGTGCTGGGGCTGCTGGCGCGCGCCAACGCCGGGACGCCGGGCCTGCTGCCGCAGCTGGTGCAGGCGGGGCAGGCCATCTACCTCGACCTGCTGCCGGGCTTCCTCAAGGAGAAGCTGCAGGAGGTGACGGCTCGCAACCTGGTGCTGCACCTCGACCGGCCGCTGCTGGGCATCCCGTGGGAGCTGCTGCACGACGGGGACCAGTTCCTGGGGCGGCGCTTCCGCATCGGGCGGCTGGTGTCCGAGCAGGAGGGCGGCGTGTCGCTGCAGCGCGCCATGCAGGCGCCGCTGGCGGTGCTCATCGTGGCCGACCCCACCGGCGACCGGCCCGGCGCGCGGCGCGAGGCCGAGGAGCTGGGCGCGCTGCTCGAGGGCATCTCGCCCTTCGGGCGCGTGACCATGCTGGTGGGGGACGTCTCGCTGCGCACCGTGCGCGACGAGCTCGGCCGCCACGACATCCTGCACTTCGCGGGCCACGCCGAGGGCGGCGGCGCGGGCGGCGCGGGCGGCCTGCGCCTGCGCGACGGCGAGCTCACCGCCAGCCTGCTCGACCAGCTGCGCGGCCGCGTCGACTTCCCCGGCCTCGTCTTCCTCAACGGCTGCACGTCCAGCGACGAGGCTCAGCGCTTCGCCGCCGGCGCCGGGCCCACCGCCGCGGGCCTCGCGGGCGTGGCCTCCGCGCTGCTCCTCGGCGGCAGCCGCCACGTCATCGGCACGCTGTGGGAGGTGCGCGACGAGGTCGCGCGCATCTGCGCCGCCGCCGTCTACCGCCGCCTCGCCGCGGGCGACACCATCGGCGCCGCGCAGGCCGCCGCGCGCGAGGCCATCAGCGCCGCGCACGGCGAGGAGTCGCTCTTCTGGGCCGCCCATGTGCTCTACGGCGACCCCACCTGGCGCGTGGTGGCGCCCGCCAACGCCGAGTTCGAGGACTTCGACGTCCTTGACGGCCTGCAAGCCAAGTACCAGCGCGAGCTGCTGGCCTCCGACCCCGCCACGCGCCTGCTCGCCGCCGCCATGCTCCTGCGCCTCGGCGACCGCTCGGTGGTCCCGGCCCTCGGCCGCGACCTGCCCGAGCTGCTCACCTGGCTGTCCCCTTCCGCCCCCGTCCGCACCCAGCGGCGGGCCGCCCTCGTGGTGCAGGCCCTCGCCGCCGCCGCCGGCCTGCAGCCCTCCGGACCGCCCGATGCCCTGCCCGACGAGGCCGCCGTCCGGGCCCTGGTGAAAAGGTTGGTCGAGGGCTGAAGTCGGGATCCCGCGGCGACCGATAGGCGCCCGGGGGTATGCCGCCATGAACGACCGCAAGCGCAAGTTCGACATCGCCTTCCTGGCCCGCGCGCAGTTCCGCTCCACGGACGGCCCGCAGTCCCAGGCCGTGCTCGACGAGGCCATGCCACCCGGCGCGGCCGAGCTCCTGCGGCTCTTCAAGCTCGCGCCCCGCAAGCCGCTGCTCGTCTCCGAGATGGCCACCCTGCTGGGGCGCGCCATGGAGAGCTGCGTGGATCCCGTGATCGCGCTGGTCAAGGCCGGCTGCCTCGACCTGCTGCAGCGCGCGGACGGCGGCAACCACCTCGTCGCGCTGACGGCCGTCGGCCGCGCGCAAGTCGAAGTCATGTAGTCACCGGCCCCGCGGCCCGTGCTCGGAGGAACCCCGATGTCTGACTGGCTGGTCTCCGCGACGGCGGGCTGGTGCGTGATCGCCGGCGTGCTCTCGGCCCTGGCCGCGGCCGCCGAGCTCATGGGCCGCTTCAAGGAGGCGCCCGGCCGCGCCGTCACCTGCTCTCCCGGCGTGGCCTTCCTGCTCCTCAGCGGCCTGTCCGCCGGCCTCGTCCTGCTGGGCCTGCGCTACCTCGACGAGCCGCAGAACACCGTCACCCTGCTCACCCAGATCTTCCTGGCCGGCTTCGTGGCCCGCACGATCTCCCGCACCAAGATCACCGGCTTCAAGGGCGCCGACGGCACGGTCACCGAGACCGGCCCCGGCCAGTTCTTCGAGAAGCTGCTGGCCGCCATCGCCCGCGACATCGACCGCGAGCGCGCCAACGTCCGCCTGCGCAAGGTGTCCGAGCAGCTGGTGAGCGTGGATTACCACCACGCCTTCGGCTTCTTCGTCTCCGAGCTGCTGGCCGCCATGCAGGACCTCTCCGACGACGACAAGCAGGACATCGGCGACGCCCTCAAGATCATCGACGGCCGCAAGGACCTCGACGACTCGACGCGCGTCGACATGCTCGGCTACCTCATCCTCGACTACAGCGGCGCCGACTTCCTCGAGCAGCTCGTGAAGCTGTACCACGTGCGGTTTCCGCGGCGCGCCGCGGTCACGCTGGCGGCCTGAGGCCGGCCGGCGCCGCATCCGGCACGCGGACGAGGAGTCGGTCGCGGCGCGCGCACTGAAGCACTGCATATGCACTGCTTCCGTGCAGCTTCAGTGCGGAGTCGCGCGACCACCGTCGCGCATCTTGCCCCCGGCCGCGCCTTGTCGCCCTGCGCGCCGCTGGGCTACCCTTCCCCGCCGCGCCGCCCCCGGATCCCGTCGATGACCCTGCTCGAGCACGACAAGTCCGCCTTCGACGCGGACCAGTACGACCGCAAGTACTTCGAGGGCCACGTCGTGCGCTACGAGCGCGGGGTCTACCGCCAGCGCGTGGCCAACGTGATGCGCTTCATGGGCGAGGTGCAGGGGCGGCGGGTGCTGGACCTGGGCTGCGGCGTCGGCTTCTTCGGCGGCGAGGCCGCGCGGCGGGGCGCGTGGGTCGCGGGCCTCGACTTCTCGGGCACGGCGCTGGAGATCTGCCGCGAGCGGCTGCCGCAGCTGGGCGTGCTGCGCGCCGACGCGACGCGGGTGCCGTTGCGGTCGGCGTCCTTCGACGTGGTGCTGGTGAACGACATCATCGAGCACTTGGCCGAGGATCTCGGGCAGCAGATGATGCAGGAGGTCCACCGCGTGCTGCGGCCGGGCGGGCGGCTGGTGCTGGACACGGACAACGACGCCTTCCTCTTCCACCGCAAGGGCTTCCGCCGCCTGAACGACTGGCTCGAGCGCGACACCCCGCAGCGGGAGGCGCTGCGCGAGATCAAGCGCACCTGGAACGCCCCGACGCTGCACATCAAGATCTACTCGGTGCGCGAGCTGCGCGCGCTCATCGAGAGCGTGGGCTTCCGGGTCGAGGCCTTCGACACCTACACCTACATCGACGCGCCCGGGCGGGATCGCTGGCTGAACCTGCCAGGCCTCGGCAGCCTGCTGCGCAGCGTGAAGGGCGATGTGCAGATCTACGCGGCGCGCAAGGCCTGACAGCGCCGTTTCGCGCGTCGCCACGTCACCGGGGCAACACCCGGGCACGGCACGGTGGTAACTTGGTCGCGTGATGCAAGCGCGCAGCGCCGCCGGCCCCCTGCTCGCGGCCGTGCTGGTCGTCGCGGTGCTGCCCGCCGGGCGCGCGGCGGCCCAGGCGGCGGCGGCGGCGGGCGCGGCTCTGGCGCCTGCGACGACGCTCGGGGCCGAGTGGCAGCCGCCCTCCGCGCTGAAGTGGAAGCACAAGGCGCTGGGCAAGGGGCTGAGCGCGGCCATCGCCCTCGATGCCGAGGGCCGGACGCACGTGGCCTACGTGAACCGCGCACCGTCGGCGTCGGGCCTCACGCACGCGGTGAATGACGGCAAGACCTGGACGTCGGAAGTGATCGACGACGAGGCCTTCATCCTGCCGGACGTCGCGCTGGCCTTCGATGCGGAGGGCGGACTGCACCTGGCCTACGGGGTGCAGCAGGGCCCGACGTCGATCCTGCGCTACGCGCACGACGACGGCGGCGGCTGGCAGATCGAGACGCTCGAGGACGGCGGCTCGGCGGTGTCCCTCGTCCTCGACGACGCCGGCAGCGTGCACATCCTCGACATCGAGGGCTCCGGCGTGACCCAGGACGTCCGCTACCTGGTGCAGACGCCGACGGGCTGGGAGGGCGAGACCATCGCGAGCGGCGGCCTGTACTTCGGCCGCAGCTCGCTCGTGCTGCGCGACGGCAAGGTGTACGCCACCTTCAGCGTGCAGGCGGCGAGCACGCAGCTGGTCTTCGGCGTGCGCGACGGGGCGGGCTGGGACGCCGACGTGATCGACACCGGCCGCAGCGGCAGCCTGGCCTTCGACGCGGCAGGCGTGCCGCACGTCGCCTACAACTCCGAGCTGAACCTCGAGCTGCGGCACGCGTGGCTGGGCCCCGGCGGCTGGGAGCACGAGGCCTTGATCACGTCGTCGAGCTTCTTCGGCGTGGGGCTGCCCGACGAGGTGCACGCGGTCGGCGACTCGCCCGTGCTGCTGGCGGACTCCGCGGGGCGGCTGCAGCTGGCGGCCGAGCTCACCTTCGTGAAGGGCGAGGCCGCGGTCACGCGCGCCTTCCTCGCCTCGCGGGACGGGAGCCTCTGGCTGCCGTACCTGATCAAGGGCAAGGTCGGCACCCCGTGGTCGATGGCCGTCGACGCCAACGACATCCTGCACCTCGCGCTGCGCCGCGGGCTGAACGAGCTGCCGCGCGTGGACGCGGCGATCCTGAAGGGGGCCAAGCTCACGGTGGCCGTGGCGCCGCCGGAATCCGGCACCGTCAGCGTCGCGCCGGGCGGCCTGGAGAGCACCTCGAAGGAGTCCGCGAAGCTGTACCCCGGCACGGTCGTGACGCTCACGGCGGTCGCGCAGCCGGGCTTCGTGTTCTCGCACTGGTCGGGCGCAGGCGACGGCGTCGAGCCGGTGTGCGAGGTCACGCTGGACAAGGCGCGCAAGGTGAAGGCGCACTTCGTGAGCGAGGCGCCGTGACGCGGCGGGGCAGCGCGCGGATCGACGAGTCGAGGCCGGAGTAGCGCGGCGGGCGAGGCGCGAGCGCCAGTGCAGTTTGTGCAACTTGCGGCGGAGGGCCGGTTCCGGCCGCGTCCAGCGCGCCCTTCGCAACTTCCCTTGGCGGAAGTCGTGCTGGCACGTCAGTTGCTCATTGTCCGGCACGGCTCGTCCCTTCGAGCCGCCCGGGCTGGCGGGGCGCCGCGCTCCATGCAGCTCGGCCCCCTGCGGGCCCCACACCAGGCCCTTCGGAGTCCACCGATGAGCGGCAATGGAACTGACTTCCTCTGGTTCATCCTGATCGGCCTCATCGCCGGCTGGCTGGCCGGCGTGCTCGTCAAGGGCGGCGGCTACGGCGTCATCGGCGACATCGTCGTCGGCGTGCTGGGCGCGCTCTTCGGCGGCTGGCTCTTCCGGCAGCTCGGCGTGTCCACGGGCGGCGGCCTCGGCTGGGCCATCCTCGTGTCCACGGTCGGCGCGGTCGTGCTCATCGTGCTGGTGCGCCTCATCCGGCGCGCCGGCTCGGCACCGACCTGACCGGCGACGCTCGAGCGCGAACCGGGCCCGGCCGCCAGCTCGTGCTGACGGCCGGGCCCGCGCATTGCCTGGCCGCGACCGGCGCGCAGCCGCCATCCGCGGCGTAGAGTGACCGGCTCCCCACGGAGAGAGCCATGGCCCCGAGCGCCGGCGTGCGTCCGTCGATCACGTGCTCCCTCGCGCCGATGCTGTCGGTGCGGAGGGGCCAGCGCGCGGTCGACTTCTACAAGGCCGCGCTGGGAGCGGTGGAGGTCTTCCGCATCGAGGACCCCGCGGGCGAGGTCGTGTGCCGGCTGGCCGTGGAGGGCGCGGAGTTCTGGGTGGCGGACGAGTCGCCTCCGCACGGGAACTTCAGCCCCGAGTCGCTGGGCGGCGGCACCGTGCGCATGATCCTCACCGTGGCGGATCCGGATGCCGCCTTCGCGCGCGCCGTCGCCGCGGGGGCGCAGGCGGTCCATGAGGTGGCCGAGATGCACGGCTTCCGCATGGGACGCGTGCTCGATCCCTTCGGGCACTCGTGGGAGATCGTGCGTCCACTCGGCGCGTGAGGCGCAGGGAGCCGCGATGGTCGTGCGTATCGTTCGCCTGGGCACGCGGCGCCACCCGCGCGAGGGACTGCGCCTCGGCACGGTGCGGCGCCCGCCGCGCGGCGTGCCGCGCTCGCGGTTCGCGTCGGGCAACTGGTACGACGTCTGGGTGCCGGAACTCGCGCCCGCCGCGGCGACGGTCAAGCGGGCCCTGCGCGCCGAGTCCCCGCGCGCGTGGAAGGCCTTTGCGCGCCGCTACCGCGCCGAGATGGCGCGTCCCGCGAACAGCCGGCTGCTCGACCTGCTCGCGGCCCTGTCGCACGGCACGAACTTCTCGGTGGGCTGCTACTGCCAAGACGAGTCGCGCTGCCATCGGTCTCTGCTGCGCGAGCTGCTGCGGGAGCATGGGGCGCGCATCGGCTGAGGCGGTCGGCGATGCGCTTCGCCGGGACGCGCGCACGTACGAGGCGAGGCGTACACTGGCCGCCATGATGCCCGAGATGGTGAGGACGTCGCGGCTCGCA
>DASUFI010000320.1:0-2639 GCA_036274635.1 Planctomycetota bacterium | reverse complement strand
CGGCAGGCGTCGAAGGCCTGCGCGCGGTGCGGCGCGGCCACCGCGATGGCCACCGCCAGGTCGCCCACCGTCAGCCGCCCGGTGCGATGCACCAGCGCGACGCGCGCCGCGCCGTGCGCCGCCAGGGCCTCGCGCTCGAGTTGCTCCAGCTCGGAGAGCGCCATGCCTTCGTAGGCGTCGTAGTCGAGCTGCCGCACCGGCCGCCCGCGCGCCTCGTCGCGCACGCGGCCGAGGAACAGCACCACGCCGCCCTCGCCCGGGCCCTCCACGGCGGCGAGCACCCGCGCGACGTCGATGGGCTGGCTCTGCACGGCGATCACGCGCGCCTCAGCCGCCCGACACCGGCGGGATCAAGGCGATCTCGTCGCCGGGCGCGAGCGCGTCCGCCGCCAGCGCGTAGCGCCGGTTGACGGCCACGCGGAAGAGCCGGCCGGCCAGCGCCGCGTGCGCCTCGCGCAGCCGGCTCTCCAGCGCGCCGACGGTGGCCGGCGCGTCGCGATCGGGCAGCTCCAGCTCCGGGCGACCGAGCGCCTCGGCCAGCCCGGCGAACAGCAGGACTCGCACCGTCAGAACGGGACCTCGTCGAATCCCGCCTCCATCTCGCCGCCGCCCTGGGGACCGGCCTCGCCCGAGGACTCGCGCAGGGGCGCGCCGCGGCCGCCGCCGGGGCCCGGACCACCCTCGCCGCGCCGGCCGCCGATGAACTGGAAGTTCTCGCCGGTGACCGAGAGCTTGCTGCGCTTGTTGCCCTCCTTGTCGTCCCACTGGCGGAAGTGCAGGCGGCCCTCGACGAAGATGGGATCGCCCTTGTGCAGGTACTGGGCGATGAGCTCGCCCGAGCGGCCCCAGAAATCGACGTCGACGAAGGTGACTTCCTCGCGCTTCTCGCCGCCCTGGCCGTCGCGGCCGCCGGCGGTGAAGGTGCGGTTGGTGGCTATGCCGAGCGCGGTGACGCTCTGTCCCCCCGGGGTGCTGCGCACCTCCGGGTCGCGCGTCAGGTTGCCCATGAGCAGGACCTTGTTGAAGCTGGCCATGATCGTGTTCCTCTCTTCGGCGCCCTCGAGGCGCCGTGCTGGCAGACATCGTACCTTTCGCTCCCTGGCGGCGCCGGCACCGGCGCCGCGGGCGGGCCCGCACTGGATTGCGCGGAGTCGCGCCCGTAGCTTGTCGGGGCGTGCGGCGCAGGATTACGTCAGCCGCCCCCCCAATGTTGCGAGCCGGACATGGTCGAGCCCCACCGCCCCAAGGAACGTCGCCTCCATCCGCGCTACGTCGTGGAGGGGAAGGTCGAGCTGGGCGTCGGCAAGGAGGGCCCGGCGCTGCTGCGCGACCTCTCGATGTCCGGCCTCTCGTGCGTCTCGCCCAAGTCCTTCGACGAGATGACCGTGCTCGAGATCACCATGCAGCTCCCGATGAAGGGCGGCAAGCAGCCCTTCAAGGCGGGTGGCGCGGTCGTGCGCTGCGAGAAGTCCAAGGCGGGCGGCCACCTCGTGGCCGTGTTCTTCACGCAGATGGACGCCGCCAACAGCCGCGTGCTTTCGGACTTCATCTCGGAGCAGGCGCGCTAGGAGCGTGTCCGAGTAATCCTGCGGCAGGGAATTGAAGCGGGCGCATTGGCCGGCAGGATGCCGGCATGGCCAAGACCTACCGTCCGTGGGACGTCGAGCAGCGCTGGCTGCTACCGCCGTCAGTCCTCGAGCTGGTGCCGGCCGAGCATCCGGCGCACTTCATCCGCGAGCTGGTGCGGCAGGAGCTGGACCTGTCGGCCATCCTCGACGTCTACCGGGAGGAGCGCGGACAGCCGCCCTACCACCCGGTGATGATGACGGCGCTGCTGCTGTACGCCTACAGCCAGGGCGTGCCCAGCGCGCGGCAGATGGCCAAGGCGTGCCTCGAGCGCGTGGACGTCATGGCCGTGACCGCGCGCTGCGCGCCGGACTTCCGGACGATCAGCGACTTTCGCAAGCGGCACCTGGCGGCGCTGAAGGACCTCTTCGTGCAGGTGCTCGCGCTGTGCGCCGAGGCCGGGCTGGTGCGCCTCGGGCACGTGGCGCTGGACGGCACCAAGATCCAGGCCAACGCGAGCCGGCACAAGGCCATGAGCTACGGCCGGATGGACGAGGAGCTGCGGCGCCTGGAAGCGGACGTGCGCGCGTGGTTTGAGAAGTCCGCGGCCATCGACGAAGCCGAGGACGCGCAGGACGGCAAGGACCGGCGCGGCCAGGAGCTGCCCGACTGGGTGACCGACAAGCAGAAGCGCACCGCCAAGATCCGGGAGGCCAAGGCCGCGCTGAAAAAGCAGGCTCGGGAGGCCGCAGAGAAAGCCGAGCGCGAGGGCGAGCGCAAGACGTCGCCGACACCCGACGCCAAGGCCCAGCGCAACTTCACCGATCCCGACAGCAAGATGATGCATACCAAAGGGCGCTTCGAGCAGGCCTACAACTGCCAGGCGGCCGTGGACGCCGAGAGCCAGGTCATCGTCGCGCGCGAGGTGGTCGCCGAGCAGAACGACGCGCCGCAGCTGCGGCCGATGGTGGCGCAGATCAAGGTCAACACGGGACGGCAGGCACGCGAGCTCTCGGCCGACAACGGCTACTGCAGCGAGGCGAATCTCAAGGAGCTGGCGCGGCGGCACATCC
>DASUFI010000319.1:0-6091 GCA_036274635.1 Planctomycetota bacterium | reverse complement strand
CGCTGCAGCCGCGCTGGCTGATCCTGGGGGCCTGCGCGGTGCTGCTGCCGCTGGTCGCCGCGGCGCGCCGCTCCACGCGCCCGTCGACGGCGCTGCGCGTCGCGGCCCTGCTCGTGGTGTGCGGGGACCTCTATGCCTTCGGCCGCGGCTTCAACCCGAGCTCGCCGCCGGGCGAGATCGACCCGCCCACCCGTGTGACGGACTGGCTCGCCGCGCAGCCCGGCCGCTTCCGCGTCTGGTGCGTGGACGCCGCCACGCTGGTGCCCGAGACGGCCAGCGTCTACGACCTGCGCGACGTGCGCGGCTACGACGCGCTGGGCGTCGAGCGCGTCGCCCTCGAGCGCGAGCTGCTGCGACCGAGAGCGCCGGACGAGCGCGGCTACGGCGCTTTCGAGACGCTGGACGTCGCGCACCCGCTCTTCGGCCTGCTGGACGTGGGCTTCGTCCTCGGGCCCAACGACTGGACGCCGCCCGCCGGCGCCGGGCTGGAGAAGGCCTTCGAGGTGCCGAACTGCATCGTGTGGCGCGTCACCGCCTGGCACGCGCCGGCCTTCGTCTGCGGCGAGGCGCAGGACGTGCGGCCCTACCTCGAGCAGGCGATCGCGGCCAGCGAGCTGGTACCGGCCGTCGCGCGCCGGCACGTCGCGCGCAACCTGGGCGCCGAGCTCGCGCGCCGCTGGCAGGACCTGAAGGGCCCGCCGCCGCTCGTGCTGCTCGAGACCGACGTGCAGCCGCCCGCGGGCGATGCTCCCTTCGCCGGCGAGGCGCGCGCGCTGGAGACCTCCGTGCTGCGGCAGCAGTGGGCCGTGCGCGCCTCGGCGCCCGGCTGGCTGTGCGTCTCCGACGCCGTTTTCCCCGGCTGGCGCGCAGACGTGGATGGCCGCGACGCGACCATCGAGCCGGCCTTCTTCGGGATGCGCGCGGTGCAGGTGCCGGCGGGGAAGAGCGTCGTCACGTTCAGCTACGAGCCGGCGAGCGTGAAGTGGGGGCTTGTGCTGAGCGGGGTGGGGGTGCTGGCGCTGGGCGTAGCGGCGGTGAAGCGCAGGCGGCCGCTCGAGCCTCGAGCCTTGCCGACGCGGGCCTGAGCTCGGCATCGGGGGTTGACCCGCCAGTCGGCGAGCATTGAAAGAATCTTCCAAGGCTCGAGACGGCTTTGAAAGCGTGGGACGGTTTCCTTGCAAGGCGGCGGCCGGATTCGTCAAGGGGCGCCGGCGCCAGGTCCCTTCTCGCTATTATCACGGACGGCTGCTTGCGATAATAGTGATCTCTCCCTGTTAGCAATTCGCTAATAGCGACGGAGGCCCATGGCTCGACGTCCTGGAAGGCTGGTGGCCTGTCCTGGCGGCTTCAGGGCCTTCGTGCCCTTCCCGCTACCGCCGCAGATTGGCTGGTCGCCCGGCCTGTTGCTGCAGCTTTCGAGGGCCGATCGCGCCATCGGGCGGCTGGCCGGAGAGGGCAGCGACCTCCCGAACCCGCACATCCTGCTGCGGCCGTTCATCCGGCGCGAGGCCGTGCTCTCCAGCAAGATCGAGGGGACGCAGGCGACGCTGGGCGAACTGCTCGCCGTGGAGGCCGGCGCGCACGTCGATCGCAGCCCCGAGGATCTGCACGAGGTCGCCAACTACGTCGTGGCTCTCGAGCACGGAATCCGGCTGCTGAAAAAGCTGCCGCTCTCGTTGCGGCTCGTCCGCGGCGTGCATGCCAAGCTCATGCACGGCGTCCGCGGTGATTCCGCCACGCCAGGCGAGTTTCGTCGCTCCCAGAACTGGATCGGCACGAGCCGTTCGACGCCAGCGACGGCAAAGTACGTGCCCCCGCCGGCCGACGCTCTCGCCGACACGCTCGGCGCCTGGGAGAAGTTCCTGCATGACCGCTCCCTGCCCCCGCTCGTCCAGGCTGCGCTCCTGCACTCCCAGTTCGAGGCCATCCATCCCTTCCTGGACGGCAACGGCCGTGTGGGACGACTGCTCATCACGCTCTTCCTCATCGAGCGCGACGTCCTGCCGAGCCCGCTCCTGTACTTGAGCGCCTACTTCGAAGCGACGCGGCAGACGTATTACGACCGGCTGCTCGGCGTGACGGAAGCCGGCGAATGGGAGGCTTGGATCGAGTACTTCCTCGCGGGTGTCGAGAAGCAATCCGATGATGCGTTGCGCCGGACGGCCGAGATCAACGATGTCCTGCGCGGATGGCGGCGGCAGGTGGTCAGGGTCGGTTCCACCGTCGCGCCGCAGGCCATCGACCTGCTGGCGGAGAATCCATTCTGGACCGCTAGAGGCATCGCGAAGCGACTCGGCGTCGCCTTCACCACGGCGCAGCGGGTGCTCGAGCGCCTCGAGAGCCTCGGAATCGTGGACGAGACCACATCGGCCAAGCGCGACCGGGTGTACTGTGCGCGAAGGATCCTTCGTATCCTCGAAGCGCCTGTCCGTCCCGGTTCTCGCAAGGCGCCGTGAAATCCCACCCCCTCCACCACCGCATGCGCTGGGCGCTCACCGGCCTGCGCGAGTGCTGGCGCACGGAAGGTAGCTTCCGCACGCAGTGCTTCTTCGTCGGACTGGGCCTCGCGCTCTTCGCGGTCGTGCGCCCGGCGCCGATCTGGTGGGCGCTGGCCATCCTGACGGGCGCGCTCTCCCTCGGTGCCGAGCTGATGAACTCCGCTCTCGAGCGCCTCGCCGACCGGCTGCACCCCGAGCAGCACGCGGACATCGGCGCGGCCAAGGACATGGCGGCCGGCGCCGTGTTCACGCTGGCGCTGGCGGGCGCGACGATCGCGGTGCTGGCGGTGCTCAGCACGCTGTGACGGTCCTGCAGCCATCGAAGCGGCGGCGGCGACGGCCGGTGCTCGCGACTTTCCTCACGGGCTGGCTGATCGTCGCGGCCGCTGTGTTCGTGACCGCCATCGCGCACAACGGCGCTGAAGCCGCGCTCGGAGGACTGGTTCTCGTCGCCATCGGACCGGTGCTGCCAGCGATGGCCGTCATCGACACGGCGTTGTCCGGGAGTGCGCTCAGCGCCCTCGGCTTGGGCACCTACGCGGCCCTGCCGCTGATCTTCATCTGGCCGCCGCGGCGCCTCGGCGCGCGAGGGACGATCGCACTGAGCTGCGTTGCGGCCGCCTGGTGGCTCGTGGTTGGCTTTTTCTTGTGCGGCCTGCAATTCGTGCGGATGTGACGCCACCCGGTCGTCGCGCGAGATCGTGTCCGGTTTGAGCAAGCCCGCCATGCCGCCGGGCATCGTCGGCCTGACCCGCGCTCAGTTCTTGCGCGAGATCATGTCCGCAATGAGCCCGACCAGCAGGATGTTCAGCGCGGACAGCATCAGCAGCTCCGGCCCCTGCCCCAGGTTGCCCTGGAAGACCTGGTACACGCCGTAGACGAAGCCGCCGAGGCCGAGCACGGCCGACGCCGGCAGGAAGATGCGCAGCGGCTCGAAGTAGATCGCGACGCGCAGGATGAGCACGAGGAAGTTGAGCGTGTCGCGGAAGGGCTTGATCTTGCTGGAGCCCGTGCGCTTGGCGTAGTCCACGGGCACGAAGACCACCGGCTGGTGGCGCACCAGCAGGGCCAGCGTCACGGTGGTGGTGAAGGAGAAGCCGTCGGAGATGAGGTTGAAGCGCTCGAGCACCGGCTCGCGGCGGAAGACGCGCAGGCCGGAGTTGAGGTCCGGGATCTGCGTGCCGGTGATGTAGTTGGCCAGCAGCCGCAGCACGGCCTTGGCCGGCCGGCGCACGAGCGGGATGTGCACGTTGGCGCCGGTGCGCGCGCCCACGACCATGTCGGCGCGGCGCGCGAGCAGCGTGCGGTGCAGGTCGGGCAGGCGCTCGTTGGGATAGGTGCCGTCGGCGTCGGTGATGCCGATGACGGAGGAGGTGGCGGCCAGGATGCCGGTCTTGAGCGCGGCGCCGTAGCCGCGGTTCTCGGAGTGCTCGATGACGCGCAGCCCGGGGATCTTGCCCAGCAGGGCCTGCGCGGCGCGGCCCGTGCCGTCGGTGCTGCCGTCGTCCACGACCACGATCTCGTGCGCGATGCCGGAGGCCGCCATGGCCTCCGCCAGCGCCATCAGCACGGGGCCGATGCCGTCCGCCTCGTCGTAGGCGGGGATGACGATGGTGAGGTCGGCCATCGGGGCGGATCATAGGCCACGCCCCGGGGGTTTCGATGCGCGCGAGGCCCGTCGGCCGCGGCCGACTGCTATCTTCGACCCCGCGCGGCCCCGGGGAACACGCCCCGCCGCGCGTCGTCCAAGGCTCAGCCATGCCCACGTCCCGCGCCCGACGCCCTCCGACCCCCACGTCGTCCGACACGCGCCGCGGCGAGCGCGGCGTCTCGATCCTGCTGGCCATGCTGGTGCTCTTCGTGCTGGTCGTGGTCATCTTCCAGGTGAAGTTCGATGCCACCGTGGAGCTGGACCAGGCGCGCGCCACCGTCGAGAACGCGCGCATGGCGCACGTGGCGGACGCGGCCTTCCAGCAGGCGCGCTCGGCGCTGCTCATGGACATCGAGCAGGCGTCGAGCGACCAGGGCGGCGCAGGCTCGGACAGCAGCGGCGGCGGCGGCGGCGGCGGCAGCCCCTTCGGCCTGGGCGGCGGCGGCTCCCAGGACGATGGCAGCGGCGACACGCACGCCGACGACAGCGGCGGCGGCAGCGGCGGCGACAGCAGCGAGGACGGCAGCGGCGACAGCAGCGGCCAGGGCACGGGCGCCGACGTCTCCGACGTCATCGCGCGCACGGACAGCAAGCTGGACGACTGGCAGGACAGCGTCGCGCTGCAGCCGCCCGTGGGCAACGACTTCACGCTGTGGGTCGAGGTCGTGGACGAGGACAGCAAGATCAACCTGCTCGGCCTGTGGACGCCGGACGAGACCGAGCGCGCCAAGCAGCACGAGATGGTGCGCAACCTGCTCGACAAGGCCTTCGAAGGCACCTCGCTCGACCTCTCCTGGACCGACGCCACCGAGATCCTCGACAAGCTCGACAAGTGGGTCTCGGGCGATCGCGGCAGCTTCGATCCCATCCCGAAACCCAAGCTGAAGAAGAGCAACGCCGACGACAAGGCCAAGGAGGAGGGCACGCTGGCCACCGCGGTGCTCGACGAGAACGAGCAGAACTACCCGCTTACGCTGCCCGAGCTGCTGGACATCGAGGGCCTGCTGCCCGAGCACCTGCACGGCTTCGTCGAGGACGACGTCTTCCACCCCGGGCTGGAGGAGTACCTCACGGTATGGAGCCAGGTCGAGCTGAAGCCCAAGCCGCCCGAGACGGACCCCTTCTCCGGCAGCCCCTTCACCAAGGGCAGCCTCTTCGACAAGCCCGGCGCCGGCTCGGGCAGCAGCACCGGCGGCTCGACCCCGGGCTCGGACACCGGCGACGCCGGTGACGGGAGCAGCGGCGACGACTCGGGCGGCGACGACGGCTCGGCGGACTACAAGCCCACCAACGACGGCCTCGTGAACGCCAACACCGCGCCGCAGGCCGTGCTGCGCGCCCTCGCGCCGGACGACATCCCCACCAGCTTCCTCGAGCGCATCGTGGAGTTCCGCAACCGCATCGACGAGCTGCGCACCGCGGGCAAGCTGGACAACGTCGGCTCGCTCTTCGACTCCCCGACCGCGGGCGGCGCCGACAGCGGCTCGAGCGACTCGGGCTCCGACAGCGGCGGCAAGGCGGACAGCCTCTTCGGCGACGAGGGCGACGACGACCCGACCAAGTACGTCTTCGAGAAGCCCGAGGACGTGATCCCCAAGGTCTCGGAAGAGTTCGGCATCACGCTCAACGTGGACCCGGACGTGCTCACCGAGTTCGCCGCACGGCTCGCGGTGAACAGCCAGGTCTTCACCATCAAGGTCCTGGTGCTCGACCAGCAGACCGGCCGCCGCACCAGCTACCGCGCCGTCGTCTGGCGCATGGAGGGGGGCGAGAAGCCGGTGGTCCTGACCCTGTTGCCGCTCGAGCCCTACTACGACCCGCGCCGGCTGAAGGACTACCCCGCCGACATCGCCGACAAGTCGCAGGAGCGGTTCGAGCGGTGGACGGATCAGGGCTACATGCCGCCGCACTGAGACGCGCTCCGGCTCTCCAGAGCGAGGGC
>DASUFI010000318.1:0-24408 GCA_036274635.1 Planctomycetota bacterium | reverse complement strand
GCGCACCGCGGCTGCGCGGCGGGCGACCTCGACGGCGACGGGCGCACGGACCTCGTGGTGGCCGTGCTGGACGGGCCGCCGCGCCTGCTGCTCAATGCCTCGCGCGGCGTCGGGCGCGCGGGGCGCATCCTGCTGCTGCCGCCGGCGCACGCCCCGGGCGCACGCGTCACGCTGACCGACGGCACGCGCAGCTGGAGCGGTGAGGCGCGCGCGGGCAGCAGCTTCCTCTCGGCCGAGGACCCCGCGGCGCTGGTCGTGGGCGTGGCCGCCGACGCCGTCCTCACCGCCCGCGTGCGCTGGCCCGACGGCAAGGTCGAGCTGTTCCAGGGCCTGCACGCCGGCACGTCGCGCCTGCGGCAGGGCGCGGGGGAGGCCGGGCCGTGATCGCGGTCGTGCTCGCCGCCCTGCTGCCCATGCTCGCACCCCCGGGCGACGAGGCCGCCGACCTGGCACGCGCCGCGCGCGAGGCCCGCCGCGCGGGCCACGCGCAGGAGGCGCTGGCGCTCCTCGACGGCGCCGCCGCCGCGCTGCTGGCCGACCCGCGCGTCGCCGGCGAGCGCATCCAGGCCCTGCTGGACGCCGGCCGTGCGGACGAGGCGGCCGCCGCGAACACCGCGCTGGGTGAGGTGCGCGAGGGCCCGCCGCCGCTGGGCGTCGCGCGCATGCGCCTCGCGACGGCGCACGGCCAGGCCGACTCGGCGCTGGCCTGGGCCACCTCGGCGCGCTCGGCGCTGGGCGACAACCCCGACCTCGCCGCGGCCTGCGTCGAGGCGCTGCTCGCGCTGCAGCGCTGGCGCGACGCGGACGCCGCCATCGCGCAGCTGCCGGCCACGGCCCCGCCCACCCTGCGCGCGAAGCTCACGGTGGACCGCTCGCTGGCCCGCGCGCGTACGCTGGACGACGACCCCGACCTCGTCGAGCGCGCCATCCCGATGCTCGAGCAGGCCCTCGCCCTCGCCCCCGACCGCGACGACGTGAAGGTGGAGCTGGTCGAGGCGCTGGCCCTGTGGCACCGCCCCGAGCGCGCCGACGAGCTGGCGCAGGACGTGCTCGCCCGCGCGCAGGGCAGGCAGCGCGCCGCCATGCTCTACGCCCTCGGCCAGGTGCGCCGCGCAGAGCTGCGCGACGTCGAGGCCGAGGCCTGCTTCCGCGAGGTGCTCGCGCTGCAGCCCGACCACCCGCGCGCGCCGGCCGCCATCGTGCGCTGCTGCCTGCGCGAGGGGCGCGACGCCGAGGCCTTGGCGCTGCTCGACGAGCGCCTCGCCGCCGAGCCGCACGATGCCGAGGCCCAGCTGTTGCGCGCCGAGAACGCCCTCGAGCAGCGCGACGCCGCCGTCGCCGCCGAGGCCCTGCACGCCGTGCTGGAGCAGCACCCGCAGCACCTCAAGGCGCTCTACATGCTCTCGCGCGCGCTGGCGCTGCAGGGACAGCAGGAGGAGCAGGCCAAGGTGCTCGCATCGTGGCGCGCGCGCAAGGACGTGCTCGCCAAGGAGTGAGCGCGACGGCCCGCGTCAGGGCTGCCGGTACATTCGCGCCAGCAGCGCCGGATCGACGCCCAGCCTGAACAGCGGCGGGATCATGCGGTTCACGAAGAGCGCGCGCACCGGCCGGCCTTGCACGCGGCGGCCCGACACGGTGACGGGCGTGCCGATGCGCGCGAGCGGCGCGCGCGCGGCGAGGCGGCGCGCGAGGTCGTAGTCCTCGCAGATGGGCAGCGGGCGGAAGCCGCCGGCGGCCTCGTAGGCCGCGCGCCGCACGAAGAGCGCCTGGTCGCCGTAGGGGTGGCGCGTGAGGCGCGAGCGCAGGTCGGCGAGGCGCAGCAGCGGGCCGGCGAGGTTGCGCAGCGAGGGGTCGGCCACCGTGCGGGTCACGAAGGCGCCGGCCTCGGCGCGCGGGTCGGCCAGCGCCCCGCGCACGAGGTCCGTGCCGCCGGACGGCAGGCGCACGTCGACGTGCAGGAAGAGCAGCACGTCGCCGGTGGCGAGGCGCGCGCCCGCCGCGAGCTGCCGGCCGCGGCCGGGGCCCGTGACCAGCACCGTCGCCCCGCTGGCCGCCGCGCGCTCGGGGCTGCGGTCGCTGCTGCCGCCGTCGGCCACGACGACCTCGAGCGGCCCCGGCTGCTCGCGCACGGCCCGCAGGCACTCGTCGAGGCGCACGGACTCCTGCAACGTGGGGATGACGATCGAGAGCGGCGACTCGCCGTCGGGCCGCGCCAGCTCGAGCGCCGTCTCGGGCGCGCGGTCCGGCTCGGCGGCGAGCAGCGCGCGCAGCGAGGGCAGGTCGCTCTCGCGGTCCACGTCCCACCACGGCGCGGCACGCGCGACGCGCAGTCCGATGCGGCGCGCGCGGTCCTCGACCTGCGCCAGCGTGTCGGGCTGGTGCCACGCGAGGCCATCCAGCCAGGTGTTGCCGTTGAGCGACTGCGGTCCGCCGCGCACGCCGAGGCACCAGAAGCCGCCGTCGGCCGCGGGGCCCAGCACGACGTCGGCATCGGCCAGCGCCGCGAGCGCGCCGGCGATGTGCGTGACGGGCAGGCCCGGGCTGTCCGTGCCCAGCAGCAGCACGCGCCCGCGCTGCCCCAGAGCGCCGGCGCACAGCGTGGCCATGCGGCGCCCGAGGTCGCCCTCGACCTGGCGCAGCACCGAGGGCGTCGGCTGCAGCAGCGGATACTCATCGGGCGCGCCGGCGATGGCCAGCACGAGGTCCACGTCGGGCTGGCTGGAGACCCAGGCCGAGATCGCGCTCCACGTGTCCAGCAGCATCGCGCGCGCCAGCCGGGCCGCGCGGCCCTCGCCCAGCGCCGCCGCGAGCCGCTCCTTGCACGCGCCGCGCCGCGGCGGCTTGGCCAGCAGCGCGAGGCGCGCTCCGGAAGACACCTCAGCCGGCCAGCGCGCCCCCGCACGAGCTGCCCTGCCCGGCGGTGCAGCCGAGGCAGTGCGCGGCGGTGCGGACCGGGCGGCGGTCGAGCGCGGACAGGTCGTCGAGATCGAAGATGCTGCGCGGGCCCGCAGCGCCCAGCGGCAGGCCGAGCTGCAGGTTGAAGTCGCAGTCGGACAGCCGGCCGTCCCAGTCCACCGAGACCAGCTCGCGGCACATCACGCCGGGCACGGCCTGCGGGTTGAAGCGCTCGGCCAGCAGGTCGGCGTAGCTCTCCAGCGCGCCCTGCCGGCGCAGGTCGTCGGCGAAGCGGTGGATGGGCATGTTGGCCAGCACGTAGAGGTGGTCGAAGACCACGCCGTGGTCGGCGGCGAGGCGGACGCGGTAGTCGCGCTCGAGCTGCGCCTGCGGCCCCGGCAGCGTCGGGCCCTGCGGGTTGTAGACGAGGTGCAGGCGCAGCACCGGCGGGGGCTCGAGGTCGTCGTCCTCGACGTCATCCTCGTTCGGCTCGGCGGGCGCCTCGGCGCCCTGCAGCGCGCCGTAGCCGAGGGCGTTCAGCGCGCGCAGCACCTTGATGCTGCCCTCGAACACGCCGGGGCCGCGCTGGCGATCCACGTTCTCGGCGGTGTAGCAAGGCAGCGAGGCGATGACGGTGACTCCGCGCTCGGCGAGGAAACGCGCGGTGTCCTGCTGGCCCGGCTGCAGCAGCACGGTGAGGTTGCAGCGCAGCAGCACGTCCTTGCCGGCCGCCATCGCGCCGTTCACGAGTCGGCGGAAGTGCGGGTTCAGCTCGGGCGCGCCGCCGGTGATGTCCACGGTGGCGATGGCCTCGCTGCGCCGCAGCACGGACAGGATGCGCTCCACGGTGCGCGCCTCCATGCGCTCGGTGCGCGCCGGGCCGGCGTCCACGTGGCAGTGCGCGCAGGCCTGGTTGCACAGCTTGCCCATGTTGACCTGCAGGGTGCGCGTCTCGGCGCGGCGCAGCGCGGGCAGGCCGTGCAGGGCGAGCGACTCGGCAAAGCGGTCGGGCGTGGTCGGCGCGGCCGCCGGGCGCGGCGTCGCGCGGGCGGGCCGCGCGGGGGGCGCGCGGCGGGGAGCGGCGTCACCTCCGTTCAACAGCAGGACTCCGGGGTGTCGCAGGCTTCATCGGGACGCGGCGCGTCTCGATGCCCATTGACCGCGGGATCCGGGTGAGCGCCCTTCGCTGGCGAGGCGCCGGCTTCAACCTCGCCGAGCGGGGCGAAGACTCTCGCGGCGGCGGGCGGCGGCGGTTCCGGCATGCGCGGCGGGCTCCAGATCGTGGGCGAATGTAGCAATGCCGGATGGCGTGGTGCGAGCGCGCGCTGCGCGCCGCCGGAAGAGCGACAGAGGCTGACAGCCCCGTGCTGAAGGTCGTATCGTAGTGCCCGGCTGCTGCCTGCAACCGGGGGATTCCAGCTATCAACCGCCTGCACGCCCTCGTCGTCTCGCTCCTCCTCTCCGCGCCAACTCTTGCCGCCGACCCGCCCTTTGTAGACCTCGACTACGACACGGCTGTGGCCAAGGCGCGGTACGCGGGCAAACTGCTGCTGCTGGACTTCACGGCCACATCGAGTCCGCCCTGCCAGATGATGGAGAAGCAGACCTGGGCGGACGAGAAGGTGCGCGCGTGGGTGGCCGAGCACGCGGTCGCGATCCAGGTGGACATCGACAAACACCAGGACGTCGCTCGGAGCTTCGGAATCAAGGACGTGCCCACGGTGGTCTTCCAGCGCAACGGGATGGATCTCGAGCGGCACGCGGGCTTTCGTTCTGCGACGGAGCTCGTGGCGTGGGGTGACGATGTGCTGGCGGGCAAGCGGGAGACGCGGCACTTCCGGGTGGACACTCTGGGCCTGCTGCACAGCGACGACGTCGACAAACGCTACGAAGCGGCTGGGGAGGCACTGGGGCAGCGCGACTACGACGTCGCGCTGCATCACTATGTCTGGCTCTGGCCGAACACGCGCGGGATACCTCGCTACGCCGGCGTGCGCACGTCCAGCATGCTGTTCGACATGGCGGCGCTTGCAAAGGTCTATGAGCCGGCACGAGTCGAGTTCCGGCACATCGTGGATCAGGTGCAGGTCAAGGTCGAGGAGCACGACGTTCCGGCCTTCCTCGACTGGATGGAATGGTCGGGGCTGTGCCGAGCGTTCGACGCCCGGGCGCGCATGGTCACGTGGTACGAGGAGACGCGCGACAAGCAGGGACACCTCGTCGGCGGCGATCCTGCGGCGATGCCGCAGGGCTTGATCCTGAGCGATGTCTTCGCTGTCCTCGTCGAGGCCGGGCGTCCTGTCGACGCCGTGCGTCTCTATGCGGACGTCCGGACGGCATCGAAGCAGAAGGTCCTCGAGTTCCAGAAGGTGCGCGCGATCGCCATGGCACATCCCGGCGATTTCGCCGACCAGATGCGCGAGCGGGGCGACAGGAAGCTACGTGATGATCTCGCCGCGCTCTACGCTGCAGCCCTCGCGGATGGCCAGACGGAACAGGCGGCGAGCGTCGCGGCGGACCTGCTCGGCGTCTTGGACGACACGGACAGCCGACTCACGCTGGTCAAGCAGGCGGTTGCCCTCTCCGAGGCGCGTCCCGCCCAGCTCGGCGCGTGGCTCGACGAGGCCGCTGCGCAGGGTGCTGAGGTCGCGGTTCTGCGCGCGCTGCTGGCACAACCAGCGGCTGCGGACGCGCAGAACTAGTACCCAGGCCCGTATGCGCCGATGCGTGGGCGCCCCGCCTGCACTCCCGCGGGCAGCGGGCGTATCTTGGAGTCCGACCGATGCATCCATACAGCGGAGGGCCCGCCCATGTCCCGCGTGCACACCCTGCTCGTCGCGCTGCTCCTTGCTGGCCAGGCCTTCGCCGCCGACGCCCCCTTCTCCGACCTCGATTTCGACGCCGCCACCGCCAAGGCCACCGAGGCCGGCAAGCTGCTGCTGGTCGACTTCACCGCCACGTGGTGCCCGCCCTGCAAGATGATGGAGAAGCAGACCTGGCCGGATCCGAAGGTGATCGACTGGGTGACGGCGCACGCGGTCGCGATCCAGGTGGACATCGACAAGCACCAGGACCTCGCGCAGAAGTTCGGCATCCAGGCGATCCCGACGGTGGTCTTCCTCAAGGACGGGAAGGAGCTGGATCGGCACACGGGCTTCCGCAGCGCGGCGGACTTCGTGCCCTGGGGCGACGCCGTGCTGGCGGGCAAGAGCGAAACGAGCGACGGCGCGGCCGACGCCAAGACGCTGCTGCAGAGCGACGACGTGGACAAGCGCCTCGAGGCGGCGCGCGGCGCGATGATGCGCGGCGAGAACGAGGTCGCGCTGCAGCACTTCCTGTGGCTGTGGCCCAACACGCGCAAGACGCCCAAGTACGGGGGCGTGCTGTCCTTCATGCTGAGCGAGATGGCCCAGCTGGCGCAGCAGTACCCTCCCGCGCGCGAAGCCTTCACGGCGCTCGTCGACGACGCGCAGAAGAAGGTGGAGGCCGCGCCGGTGCCGGACATGCTCGCCTGGCGCGAGTGGACTCGGCTGTGCGACGCGTTCGAGCTCCAGCCTCGGGTCGCGGCGTGGTACGAGGCGCGGCGCGACGAGCAGGGTCGTCTCTTCGGCGGTGATCCCGGGCCCAAGGCCGAGGGCCTCGTGATCGGCGACGTGTTCGACGCGCTCCTCAAGGCCGGGCGGCCCCGCGACGCGGCGCGGCTCTATCCCGACGTGCGCGATCGCTCGAAGCTCGACGTCCAGCAGTACAAGGCGATGGCTGGCATGCTCGACATGATGCCCGAGGAGATGCGCGCCGAGATGCGCCAGATGCAGGACGACGAGCTCCGCGAGGGCCTGGCGAAGCTGCACGCGGCGGCGCTGATCGATGGCCGCGCGGACCAGGCCGCAGGCGTGGCGGCCGACCTGCTGGCCACGCTCGACGACGCGCCCAGCCGCGTGGCCCTGGTGACGCAGGTGCTGGACCTCGGCGCCGCGCATCCCGCGGCGCTGTCCGTCTGGCTGGACGAGGCCGCGGCCAAGGGCGGTGACGTGGCGGAGCTGAGGGCGAGGCTGGCGGCGCCGGGCGACGCGCCGAGGTAGCGGCGGCATCGAGGGTGGGCCACGCCGGCCGCGAGCTCCCAGCCGGGGCGGGTCGGTGGCCGGCGGGGTCGAAGAACGACGCATGAGAGGCTGGTTGGCGGACTCATCCCTCGAGGACGGTCGTGCGAATCGCTCCCCTGCTTATCGTGTTCTTCCTGTCCTGGCTCGCCCCGGCGCGGGCTGACACGGTCTTCTCCGACCTGGACTTCGCGGCGGCCTCAGCAAAGGCGAAGGAGGGCGGCAAGCTGCTGCTCGTCGACTTCACGGCGAGCTGGTGCCGGCCCTGCAGGGAGATGAACCAGCAGACCTGGCCGGACGCGACGTTGCGCGCATGGGTGGCCGAGCACGCGGTGGCGATCCAGGTGGATGTCGATACGTCGCAGGATCTCGCGCAGAAGTTCGCGATCCACGCCATCCCGACGGTGATGTTCCTGCAAGACGGGAAGGAGCTGAACCGGTACACGGGCTTCCTCTTGGCGGAGGATGTGATCGCGTGGGGCGACGCCGTGCTGGCGGGCAAAGCCATGCCCGAGCCGCGTCTTGCGCGGTCGGCACCCGATCCCGCGCCCGACGAGCTGCACGCTCGATACGACGCGGCGAACGAGCTTGTGAAACGGGGCAAGCTCGACGATGCGCTCGAGAAGTTTCTCTCGGTCTGGAAGGACACGCGCGAGGCGCCAGGCTGGATGGGCGTGCGACACTCCTTCCTGCTGAGCGACATGCAGGAACTGGCCAGGCGGCATCCGCCGGCAGCCAAGGCCATGGCGGGTCTGCTCGACGCGGCACAGCAGAGCTTTGACAACGCGGACCCGATTCGCTGGGTCGACTGGATCGAATGGACGAGTCTGTGCCGCAAGCTCGATCAGACCGATCGCATCGTCGCCTGGTACGACGCCCATCACGACGCGAAAGGAGCCGTTGACCTCAAACGACTGGACGCGGAAGTCGCGGAGCGTGTGCAGGACGACGTGCTCGACCAACTCGTGGCGCGTCGACGGTTCGCAGAGGCGGCACGCGCCGGCGGCGATCTCGTGGCACGCGCCAACGCATGGCTCGAAGCCCAGTCGCACCTGAAGGACTGGACCGATGAGAAGTGGAGCGAGATGTCCGCCGCGATGGTCTCCCACTACAACGAGAGCATGCTCCAGCACCTCACGCCGATGTACGGCTGCGCATTGGCCGCGGGCCAAGTGGACGTCGCGCACCAGATCGCGGAACTGGTCGTCGGCGTGCTCGACACCCCGGGGGCCCGCATCTCGCTGGTCCGTGCCGCGCTGGCCATGAGCGGGACCAGTGATTCCCAGCTGACCATACTGCTCGACAGGGCGGCGGAGCTGGGTATCGAGGAGGCCACGCTGCGAGCCGAGCTCCAGAAGCGCGCGTCCGGCGCCGTGCCCGCACCCGCCGGCGGCTGATTCCCACGCGCTTCCCGCCCCTTCCCGGCCCCTGCCGGGGGTGTCGATCGGCGCGCCCGAAAGCGGCACAATGTCCGCTTCACCCCAGGAGCGCCAGATTCCGTGAGCAAGAAGCCCATCCGCGTCGCCGTGACCGGCGCCGCAGGCCAGATCGGTTACGCCCTGCTGCCGCGCATCGCGAGCGGCCAGATGTTCGGGGCGGACACGCCCGTCTACCTGAACCTGATCGAGATCCCGGCCGAGAAGCCCATGGCGGCGCTCAAGGGCGTGGCCATGGAGCTGGAGGACTGCGCCTTCCCGCTGCTGCAAGGCATGGTGCTCACCAGCGACCTGACGGAGGGCTTCAAGGACGTGAACTGGGCCCTGCTGGTGGGCAGCAAGCCGCGCGGCCCGGGCATGGAGCGCAACGACCTCATCAAGGAGAACGGGCCGATCTTCACGGGGCAGGGGCGGGCCATCAACGAGCACGCGGCCAGCGACTGCCGCGCGGTGGTGGTGGGCAACCCGTGCAACACGAACGCGCTGATTCTGATGCGCAACGCCAAGGACCGGCCGCGCACGAGCTTCTTCGCCATGACGCGCCTCGACGAGAACCGCTCCAAGGCGCAGCTGGCGGGCAAGGCCGGCGTGCACAACACGGCGGTGAGCAACGTGGCCATCTGGGGCAACCACAGCAGCACCCAGTTCCCGGACTTCGAGAACGCGAAGATCGGCGGCAAGCCGGCCACCAGCGTCATCACGGACAAGGCCTGGCTGCAGGGCGAGTTCATCAAGACCGTGCAGCAGCGTGGCGCGGCCATCATCGCGGCGCGCGGGCTGTCGTCGGCCTTCTCGGCGGCGGCGGCGCTGGTGGACCACGTGCGCGACCTGCAGCGGCCCACGCCCGCGGGCGACTGGACGTCGATGGCCGTGTGCAGCGACGGCAGCTATGACGTCGAGGAGGGGCTCATCAGCAGCTTCCCGCTGCGCATCGACGCGACCGGCAAGTGGAGCATCGTGCAGGGCCTGCCGCTCTCGGACTTCGCCAAGCAGAAGGTGGGCGCGACGGTGAACGAGCTGAAGCAGGAGCGCGAGGTGATCAAGGGCCTGCTGGGGTGAGCGTCCTCGACCGCATCGCCCGGCGCGCGATGGTGCAGACCACGGCGATGATCCACATCGCCAACCACCGGCCCGAGGCGCGGCCGACGGACCCCAAGGTGGGCGGGCACCCGGCAGCCTGCAGCAGCAGCGCGCACATCCTCGCGGCGCTGCACTGCGGCGTGCGCGGCGTGCAGGACTTCGTGGCCTGCAAGCCGCACGCGGCGCCGATCGATCACGTGCTGTGCGGGATGCTGGGCATCTTCAACCACCCCGACTTCACCTGGTTCAAGCCGGAGGAGATCGAGGCGGTGCTCTTCAAGCTGCGCGCCTTCAGCGAGCACGGCGAGCCGGTGCTGCAGAGCTACCACGCGCGCAGCGACCCGGACGCCTATCACTTCTTCCCGTCCGGCTCGGTGGGCATCCCGCCGGTGGTGTCGGTGTACACGGCGCTGGCCTACCGCTACGCGCACGACCACAGCGTCGAGGTGCCCGAGGTGCCCTCCGACATGCACTTCTGGTCGATGATGGGCGACAGCGAGTTCCGCGAGGGCAGCCTCATGGAGGCCATGCCCGACGTGGCCGAGCGCGAGCTCGGGAACGTGACCTGGATCGTGGACTACAACCGCCAGAACCTCGACGGCGCGCGCATGCCCAACAAGCGCGGCCTGCACGGCACGGACGCGCACCGCATCGAGGCCCAGGCCTCCGCCAACGGCTGGGAGGTCATCCAGGTGCGCCACGGACGGCGGCGCCTCGAAGCCTTCCGCCGCCCGGGCGGCGAGCACCTGAAGCAGGTCTTCGAGGAGGGCTTCTCGGACTACGAGCTGCAGATGCACCTGCTCATGCGCGACATGGACGAGACGCGCCGCGGGCTCATCTCCCACGAGCCCAAGCTCAAGGGCCTGCTGGACAAGATCAAGGACGCCGAGCTGGAGACGCTGATCACCGACCTCGGTGGCCACGACACGCGCGAGCTGCAGGCGGCCTACGAGGCCAGCAAGGTGGACACGCGGCGTCCGACGCTCATCGTGGCGCACACCGTCAAGGGCTGGGGCCTGGACATGTACGCCGCGCCCGGCAACCACAGCGAGCTGCCCAAGGAGGATGAGGTCGTCGGCCTGCTGGGCACCGAGGGCCTCACGCTCGAGCGGCCCTTCGCGCCCTTCGCGCCGGACACCGAGGAGGGCAAGTTCCTGGCCAAGCGCGGCGCGTGGATGCGCGCGGGCATCGAGAAGAGCCGCGCCGACCGGCGCCGCAACCGCGAGGCCGTGCGCGCGCGCATCAAGGCCGCCGGCGGCGTGCCGCGCACGCTCGAGATCGACATGCGCAAGTTCCCGCGCGCCCACACGCAGTGGATGTGGGGCCAGCTGGCCGCCAAGCTCGCCCGCATCGGCACCCACGCCGAGCTGCGCCGCGCCGGCCGCGGCGCCGACATCCCCGAGCTGACCGAGCGCGAGAAGCGCTGGGAAGCCACCGCCGACCTCATCCTCACCATGTCCCCCGACGTGGGCACCTCCACCCAGATCTCCTCGGTCATGGACCAGAAGGTCTACGGCACCCACACCGAGGACGAGGACGAGGTGGCCGACGTCGAGAAGCGTCTGGGCTTCTCGCGCAAGCGCCCCCAGCTGCTGCCCACCACCGAGGCCTTCTCGCGCCACATCCGCTTCGAGATCGCCGAAGCCAACTGCATGTCCGCCGTGGGCGCCTTCGGGATGATGGGCCACCACGCGGGCATCCCGTTCTTCCCGATCATGACCGTGTACGACTTCTTCATCAAACGGGCGCTCGACCAGCTCTACTACGACCTCTACTGGGGCGCCGAGTTCGTGATCCTGGGCACGCCCAGCGGCGTGACGCTCTCGTCCGAGGGCGCGCAGCACTCCTGGAAGAGCGACATCCAGATCCCCAACCTCATCACGTGGGAGCCGATCTTCGCGCTCGAGGTGGACTGGATCCTGTGCGAGTCGATCAAGCGCCACTTCGACGACGAGAACGAAGGCCGCCGCGGCGTCCTCATCCGCGCCGTGACGCGCGGCATCGAGCAGAAGGAGCAGCTGCGCCGCCTGCGCCGCCACCCGCGCTTCCGCACCAATCCCGCCGACCTGCAGAGCGACCCGCTCGACGACGAGACCATCCTCGAGCAGGCGCGCAAGGACTGCCTCTCCGGCGCCTACTGGCTGGTGGACTTCCGCGGTCAGCCGGACTACGAGCCGGGCGTGAATGTGGTGAACGTTTTCTGCATGGGGGCGGTGGCGACCGAGGCGCTGGAGGCCTCCGACAAGCTGCGGCCGCAGGGAATCTATGCCAACGTCATCGCGGTCAGCAGCCCGGAGCTGCTGCTGGGGAACCTCGCGGCGCAGAACGACTTCGCGCACCTGCGGCATGGGCTGGGGCTTGACGGCAACTTGCAGCTCGCGCCGCGCGGCGTGGTGGACGAGGCGCCGGAGCTGATCACGCTGGCCGGTCGGCGCGTGCCCGTTGTGTCGGTGCACGATGGGGAGGCGGGGCTGCTGGACAACATCGGCAGCATCGTCGGCGTGCGGCAGGAGGCGCTGGCGGTGCGCAAGTTCAGCAAGTGCGGGCGGCCGGATCAGGTTTACGCGTATCAGCACATCGATGCGGCGGCTTGCATCGAGGCATGCGGGAAGGTGCTGAGCGAGACGGCGCTGGAGGAGGTGGTGGTGAGCCGTCCGGCGCTGGACGACGCGCAGGCGCGCGCGGCGAATGGCGCGGGAACGGAGTGGCGCGAGCTGTGGGATGGGACGACGGAGGAGCAAGAGCAGCAGCCAGACAGCGCGCAGCAGGCCGGGAGCTGAGGCGCCCCGACACGTCGGGGCCGCGACCCGCATCCGACCCGCGTGCGAGCCCCGTGCGGTCGTGTCCGATCCCGAGGTCCTCCGATGAAGTCCGTCGTGCTCCTCTCCCTGCTCGTCCCGCCCCTCGCCGCCAGCCTGCGCGCGCACCAGTCGGCCGGGACGCCCGCGGCCGCGACGCCCGCCCAGCCCGACTGGCACCGCTCCCCCGCGCTGTGAAACGTCGCGGACGAGGCGGGCATCAAGCTCGCGCTCCAAGGCTACGAGCCCGTCGCCTGCTTCCCCGAAGGCGGCGGCAAGCCCGCCGAGGGTAGCGAGAAGGGCGCCGCCGTGCTGGGCTGCATTACCTACCGCTTCGCAAGCGATGAGCACAAGGAGCTCTTCGTGGCCGACCCATGGAAGTACGAGCCCCGCAAGAGCTGGCTGGACGATGAGGCCGCGCTGCTGAAGAAGGCGGACGGGGCGTGGACGAAGCTCGGCAGCGAGCAGAATCGCGGGGACGCGGCGCGGGCGGAGGCGGTCAAGGCGCCGGCCGGCGGCTGACGGGCCGGCGGTCGCGAGGGCTGGCTGCCATGAAAGTCCACCGGCGGGTGGCGGATTGTCATGGTGCCGTACCTTGGCAACACCCCCCTCCGCGTCAGGGCTCGATGCGCAGCACGACCTCCTCGGCCACGGCCTTGCGCCACACGCGCAGCTCGATCGGTCCCGCCGGCAGCGCGTGCAGCCGCGGCCACAAGTCCATCGGCGCCTGCGCCTCGCAGTCGGCGCCGCCGGCCTGCGCCAGCATGTCGCCTTCCCGCAAGCCCGCCGCCGCGGCCGGCGTGCCGGCGACGACCGAGATCACGTGCGGGCAGTCGTGAGGCAGCGACCCTGCGCCGAGGTCCGGCGAATTGAGGATGAAGCCGAGGAAGCGTCCGGGTGAAGGCACCACGAACGCCGGCGGCGCGCCGCCCTTGGCGGCCGGCAACGCCTCCGGCGGCAGCAGCTCCAGCAGCATGCGCGAGCCGTCCAGGCCCACCTGTTCGAGCGCCGACAGCGCGCCCGCGCCGACGAGGGTCGGCAGCGCGACCGCCCCCTCGCTGCCGCGCCCGGCGATGACGACCCACGGCTGGCGCAGCGCGACCCAACCCAGCGACACGTCGCCGTCCAGGCGCACGAGCAGGTCGTCCCCGGCGTGGCCGCCCACGGACGTGCTGCGCCAGGGCACGGCGCCGCGCGCCCGCCAGACGTCGTCGTCGTCCGGCAAGCCCAGCCGCGGCAGGTCGGCGCGCGCGAGGCGCAGCGCGAAGGGCAGGCCGGTGTCGAGCACCGCGCGCACGGGCACGCCGCCGACGATCGCCTCGAGCTGCAGGTGCCGGTCGTCATCCAGACTCAGAGGCACCTGCGCTGCTGGCCGGCCGGCGAGCTCGGACAGCGGCCGGACGGGCGGGCCGCGCAGCAGAAGCCGGCCCGCGCGCAGGTCGAGGACAGGCGACAGCTCCAGCAGCCGGGGCCCGCCGACGATGGCGCCGAGCGGGTGGCCGGCGGGCAGCTCGTTGAAGGGCGGCAGCGGCGGGTCGGGCGCCGGCAACTGCAGCAGCGAGTAGCGGCCGAGGTCCAGCCGATCGATCCAGCGCAGCCTCGAGCTGCTCTGGCCGACGACGCCGAAGGACGTGTAGGCGCCCACTGTCAGGAGGCCGACCTTGTCGGCCAGCTCCGGGTGGACGTAGACCTCGGGGGAGCCGGTGTCGAAGGCGGTCCAGACCGCACCCGCGGAGGCCGCGCCGTGCACGGCCACGTCCGGGAAGATGAAGGCCGCCGCCCCCGGCACCGGCTGGCCCGTCACCAGCAGCCGCGTCGCGTCGAGGCGCTCGGGCAGCGGCGGCGCCGGATCGCCCGCGAACAGCGCGTCCGCGTGACGCAGCCCGCCACGCGCGGCCTCGAGGCGCAGGACCGAAAGCACCTGCTCGCCGGCTCCCGTCTCCAGTCGCGTCGGGAGCAGCAGGCCGTCGCCCAGCGGCCGCCACTCCAGCGCGCGGAACCAGCGGCGCGTGACGCCGGTGGAGTCGGCGAGGTTCACTAGCCGACCGCTGTGCAGCAGGACGGAAGCCACCCATGCCGTGCCGTGCGGCCAGGCGAAGAAGAGGTCGACGTGGGGCTCGTCCACCGCGTGGTGCAGCTCGTCCGTCACGAGCCGCGGCCGGTCCGCCACGCCCGCGAGCGTCGCGGCCGGGTCGAGCAGCAGGCGGAACAGGTTGACGGTGTCGAGCAGCTCGATCGCGGCCAGGCCTCCGACGGGCCCGGCGGGACCGATCTCGTCGGCCAGGTTCCAGCAGCGCTTGCCGTCGCTGAGGAAGACGGTGTGCTGGGCGTGGCCGAGCGGCGGGGGGAGCTCGGCGGCCGCAGACGGCGCGGCGGCCTCGCCGCCGGCAGGCGCTGGCGCGCCGTGCCACGTCAGCTCTTCGCGCCAGGCGAAGGGGGCGCGGCGGATGAGGATGCGCATCGCGAACGAGCCGGTGGCGGCGTCGATGCGGCCGGTCAGCTCGAGGTCGGGGGCGGCAGCATCGGCACGTGCCTCGGCGGGCGCGAGCGTGCCGCGGGCGGATTCCATGCGGACGGCGAGGTCGGGCAGCGAGAGCTGGGCCGCGGCGGGCAACGTGGCGAGGAGCCCGAGGGCGCAGGCGGGCAAGGCGGGCATCAAGGCGTCGTCACCGGCCGAAACGAGATGAGGGGGACAGGCTACCGCGGATCCCTCACCGACCCGTGAGCCCTGCCCTTACCCCCGCTTGCCTTGCGCGCGCAGCCATGCCACCGCCTGCGGATTCCGCTTCCACGCTTCGCCCAGCACGTCGACGCAGAAGGCCGCCTCGCTCTCGTCGCCGACGATGTACGAGTCGCCCCGCACCCGCGGCGAGACCCTGCGGCCGCTGAGGTACTTCTCGGCCCGCGGGTTGAACTCGCGGGCGTCCTGCAGGGCCTTGGCGGCCCCGTCGGGATCTCCGGCGAGGTGCCGCTCGAGCACGCGGCCCCACGTGAACACGGCGCTCGCGTCGTCGTCGTAGGCCTTCAGCAGCTTCGCGGCACGGTCCAGCCTCCCGGTGAAGAGGTACTGGCCGAGCAGGAGGTCGCGGATCCCCTGGTTGTCGTTCGGGTTGAGGTCGAGCAGAGCCTCGTACTCGGCCAGCGCCTCGTCGCGGCGGCCCGCCTCGAGCAGCAGCTCGGCCAGCCGCTGCCGCGCGCGCATGTACGGACGGGTCTCGAGCAGGCCCCAGAAATGGCCGCGGTTCTCCTTGAAGAACCGCGCGCCGAGATCCTTCTCGCCCACCTCCACCACCGTGCGCATCCCGGCGATCCGCCACTCGAGGCTGCCGTCCGAGAGGCCGACCATCACCGCCAGCGCGTCCACGCAGGCGGGATCGAGCGCGACGGCCTTCTCCAGCAGCGCCTTCGCCCGCTCGGCACTGCGTGTCCGCATCGCCTCATGGTAGAGGTCCTGCGCCCGAGCCTTGCGGTCTGCCTTGCTCCCGGGCCGTGCGGCGGGACCGAACATGCCCCGCATGAGCTGCTCGAGCTGCATGCGGGTCGGGCCAGCCCGGATCGGGGCCGCGACCTTCTTCCGGGGCTTGGCACGCGAGGACCGAGGCTCTTCCTCAGGCGTGGCGGTCGCGTCCATGGGCGACTCCGTGGGTGCCGGAAATCGGAAGCGTTCCCGAAGGACGCGGGGAGCGGCCAACCGACCTCACCGCTCTGCAGGGCTCATACCGTATCGTGGGACCGGAAGGCAACGTCGCGGCCGCGCGGCGTCCTCGCCCGCAGGAGCACGATGCCCGCCGAGCACGACCTGGCCGAGAAGCTCCGCAAGCTCGAGGCGCTCTTCGCGCGGCCTGGCACCGACGGCGAGCGGCTGGCCGCGGGCGCAGCCATCGACCGCCTCCGCGCGCGCCTGCGGGAGCTCGAGCGGACAGAGCCGCCGCAGGAGTTCCGCTTCAAGCTGCCGGACCAGTGGGCGCGGGTCCTGTTCCTGGCGCTGGCGCGGCGGTACGGGCTGGAGCCCTACCGGCTCCGCGGGCAGCGCGCCAACACGGTCATGCTGCGAGGGTGCCGGACCTTCGTGGACGGGACGCTATGGCCGGAGTTCTGCGAGCTGCACGCCGTCCTGGTGCGGTACCTGGACGAGGTGACCCGCCGGGTGATCGCGGAGGCGGTGCACCAGGACACGACGGAGGCCGGCGAGCGGGCGGCCGCGGCCTCGACCGGTGTGGGCGGTCCGAGAGCCCGCGGAGCCTCGGCGTGAGTCGGTCGCCGGGGGCGGGCGGAAACGACTCCGCGAAGACCAGCAGGAGCCGAGTCGGGCGAGGGTCTCCCGCGCGGCGCATCGTGCCCGAGCGGCTCCGTCGTCGCCGGTCCTTGCGCATTTCGCCGAAGCCCCCTTAGCCTATTGCCGCTCGCGGGAAGGAGCGCCCGGCGCTCCGGCAGGAGGTTCGGGATGTCGTTGTCGGCCGTGGCCGTGTGCGAGGAGCGCGTGCCGTACGGCGCACCCGTTGCGGCCGGGCCGCGGCTGGTGGACGCGGTGCGGTCGGCGATGAGTCTACGCCGCTTCAGCCGCCGGACCGAACGGGCCTACCTCGGCTGGATCCGGCGCTTCGTCCTCGCCAACGGCCGCCGCCCGCCGCGCGGGCTGGGCGCCGCCGAGGTCACGGCCTTCCTCTCGGCCCTGGCCACCGAGCGACGCGTGGCGGCGTCCACCCAGAACCAGGCGCTGGCGGCGTTGCTCTTCCTCTACCGCGACGTCCTCGGCCAGGACCTGCCGTGGCTGGACGATCTGGTCCGCGCCCGCCGGCCCGCGCGCCTGCCGGTCGTCCTCTCGCGCGAGGAGGTGGCGGCGCTGCTCGCGACTCTCGACGGCCCGCCGCGCCTGGTGGCCACGCTGCTCTACGGCGGCGGCCTGCGCCTGCTCGAGGCGCTCCGGCTGCGGGTCAAGGACGTGGACTTCGCCGGCCACCAGCTCGTGGTGCGCTCGGGCAAGGGCGACACCGATCGCGTCACGCTGCTGCCCGCCGCGGCCGTGCCGGCGCTGCAGCAGCAGCTCGCCCTCGCGCGCCGGCAGCACGAGCGCGACCTCCACCTCGGCGCGGGCTGGGTGGAGCTGCCGCACGCGCTGGCGCGGAAGTACCCCGCGGCGGGCCGCGAATGGGCCTGGCAGTGGGTGTTCCCGGCCGCCCGCACCTACCACGAGCCCGAGTCCGGCCACGTGCGGCGCCACCACCTGCACGAGACGGTCATGCAGCGGGCGGTGCGCACGGCGGTGCTTCGCGCCCGGCTGGGCAAGCGCGCCTCGTGCCACACGCTGCGGCACTCGTTCGCGACGCACCTGCTCGAGGCGGGATACGACATCCGGACGGTGCAGACCCTGCTCGGGCACCGGGACGTGAGCACGACGATGATCTACACGCACGTGCTGAACCGCGGACCGGCGGGCGTGAGGAGCCCGATGGATTTGCTACCTGGTGGGGGAACGGGAGGGACGCGATGAGCGGCGGGTGGCGATACATGGCCGCGTTTCGCAGCGTATCGCGCATGGAGGGCAGCGCGGCGACGAGCGCAAGTCGTGGAGCGGCGGCCGGTTCAGGCGACCGGCGCGGTTCGACGAGGCGCGACATTGTGGCGGGCTACGCGGGCGGGCGAGGGCTACGAGGAACAAGAGAATTGGAAGTTAGGCGAGAGGATCTCCGCCTATGAAGGTTTCGGGAAAGTCACTGTGGGCGTCGCCGATGGGGGCTGCGGGCCTTAGCCTCATGCTTGCCATGTCCGCGGTCATGATGGCGGAGTCCTTCGGTTCATCACGCCCGACTCCCGGCGCAGTCAAGGTTGTAGTTGTTGCGCTCGAGTTCGTGGGCGTCGGCATGGCACTGATCGCCACCTTGCGCATGCGGCGGCTTAGTGGTTCGAAACCATGAAGGCCCTTCGCCTAACTCGCCGCTGCAGCAGACCGGCCGCGGCTGGCGCGCGCTTTCGTCCTGCGTCAGCGTGCGCGGCCGGACTGCTGAGCGGCAGGGGCGTTAGGCCTATGGAGTTGGAGTAAACAGATGCCATCAGCAAGTTCCGTCATGCCGCAGCGCTGGAGCGAGCAGACCGTGCTGTTCGACAACGGCAAGTACTCGGTCATCACGGGCAAGTACGACGGAGAGTGGGCACTCGGCGAGCGCTGGAACGGCGAGCCGGAGCGCGTTGGCTTTCCGAGCCAAGGCGGAAATCCGCTGTGGCATGTGGTGCCCGACTTCCTCGCGCTGCCTGTTCTCCACGGGCTGCTCGACGAGCTCGCCAAGACCCCGGGCGCGCAGGCAGGGCGGTTTGCGTCGTTGGTCGCCCAGGAGATCATCGAGTGGCACAAGGCCTAACTCGCCGCTGCAGCAGACCGGCCGCAGGTCACGCGCTCCGCCTCGCCGCGCAACTGTGCGCGGCCGGACTGCTGAGCGGCAGTGTCGTTATGCGGAGTAGCTAATGGTTTCCGCGGGATGGCGAGAGGAGAAGTCAGGCAACGTAATCCGCGCCGTGTGCTCGGCGGTCGCAGCATTGCGCAAGGCGTCGCCATCTCCTGCTGCCTCGGACGAACGCTTGTACTCCCTTTTCTTCCAGGCTCTGCACGACGCGACGAAACTCTACTGCGACGCCTTGCGCGAGCTGCAGGGCGAAGCCGCCGTTGATCGGTGGTCTCCCGAGCTGCCCCGGTACTTCTTCGACCGGCCAGAAGAATGCGAGGACACGCTGAGGATCGTTGCAAGCGACGGCTATCGCGATCGGTACTACGAGAAGGGGGCGAGCAATGGCTGATCGCCAAGCGCGAAGTCGCACTCGTCCCCGCATAACTCGCCGCTGCAGCAGACCGGCCGCGGCCGGCGCGCACCGCCGCGCTGCGCAACCGTGCGCGGCCGGACTGCTGAGCGGCAGAGTCGTTATGCGGCAGGACAGGAGCCGTGCGTGAAGTTCAGGAACATTGACTACCTTCTGGATGGCAACGGCGAGATCACGCTCGGGCGGGTTGGCCCTGTGCCCTGTGCAGCGATTGCGGCCGATGACGACAACCGGTGCCTCGCGATGCTCGTCCGCAACCAAGGCGAGTCACTCACTCAGTTGCTGTCTCGCCTCGACGCCGCAATCGAAGGTGCATTGGAAAGAGACGAGTTCATCGACGAGATCAACGGGTGATGTCTACCGCACTCCGCATAACTCGCCGCTGCAGCAGACCGGCCGCACGCGGCGCGCTCGGTCGCGTTGCGGCTGCGTATGCGGCCGGACTGCTGAGCGGCAACTTCGTTAGGCATTCGACAAATGGTTGAGTCATCAGATTGGCGCCTGCAAGGGCAGGATCGGTTCTTGAAGGGAGCGCAGCTGCGATTCTGCGCCTATCGCCAATACAACAAGAACCCCAACTGGGACCACGATCATTGCAGCTTCTGCTGGACGAAGTTTGCAGTCGAGCCTGGACCCGACATTCTCCATGCAGGCTACTGCACGCTCGATGAGTACCACTGGATCTGCCCGACGTGCTTCCACGACTTCAAGGGCCAGTTCGAGTGGCGCGTCGCACCTGCGGAGCAGACCGATGCCTAACTCGCCGCTGCAGCAGACCGGCCGCGCTCCAAGTACCCTGCCACTTTGCGTCTGCGGGCGCGGCCCTCTGCTGAGCGGCAGCGTCGTTAGGAGGTGGCGCCTAAAGTTCTGCTGCCGCGTGACAATCGGAGGCTTCGCGGCATTGTTGTTCGGATGCGCCCCAGGAACCGACAAGCCGGTAACCGCAGGCGCTCCTGAGTCTCCAGCTCCCGTCCGATACCGGCTCACAGTCGATCCCGAAGGCAACCCAAATCAGCAGCTCCCCCAATACATCACGTTGACCTCGAAGACCGCCCTGGTGAAAGAGGGGTGGCGCGTCATCAAGGCCGAGCCGGCCGCAGATCTGGCGGGCCCCGCGCCGATGTGGCGCGAGTCAAAAGACGGAACTCTCGAATTGGTGCTTGTGGTCGACATCGGCTGGAGCGTTACGGCCACGCTGAGCGCCGGCCCTTCGAACACGTGGGTCGGAACCGCCACTGAGTACTCCGACGACTCCCAACCGCCGCGACAAGTCGCGCGCGTACGCTTGGAGCCTCAGTGATGCCCCACCTAACTGGCCGCTGCAGCAGACCGGCCGCCGCGCGGCGCGCTCGGCCGCGTCGCGCAACCGTCGGCGGCCGGCAGCTGAGCGGCATTGTCGTTAGCCGTCACGTCGATGGCATCTGCACCTGAAAGCATGCGCAAGAAACCTCAACCCTGGCGTCCGCGCACGATAGAAGATCGCCTTCTCCATGCGTACTGGAGGCGGATGGGCGGAACGCTGATCGTCGAGGTTCCAATTGGTGGTGCCGGTGGAAGGGGCGCCTGGTCCGACGAATGTGGCACCCGAAGAATCGATGGCGTTCTCGCCCGCGGAAAGGGGCAGGCTGTCGTGTACCGGTTCTCGCGACCGATTTGGGCGTCGTTTCTCAAACGCCGACGGTCCCTGGAGCTGATCGAGGTCAAGCCATCGCTAAATCGTTCGGCGATTGGCCAGGCAATAGTTGCTCGTCATCTGTTCAGGCATCAGTATCGCGTGCGCCCCAAGCACGTCACTATTCTCTGCGGTGCGGTTGATTCCGCGCTCCAATGGGTGTGCACGCGGGAGCAGATTCGTGTCGCGGTCCTTGAGGCGAGCGTTGACGCAGGTGCCGGCTAACAAGCAGTTGCAGCGGACGGTGCGAACCAGATCGCGGCGCGGCGCACGTGCGCCATTTCATTATGCACGTGCACCGCGCTTCATATGGCAGCGCGCCGCCGCTGAACTGCGGCGTTAGGCGCTCATCTTCGACACGAGGAATTCAGCACGCGCTGTGGGGGATTGCCCGCTCCCATTGGCGTAACTCTTGGATCCATGGATCGATGCGGGCATCCCGGTTGCACAAAGAACTGGACGGCCTGGTACGGTGCTTGCTGTCCTCCGCGGGTGTGCTCACGCACATTCTTTGGACGAAGCCAAATGTTCAGGACGAAGCCGATTGTCGTGGCTCTGCTCGCCGTCGCGGCGACCGTGGGGGCGTGCACGCTGGCGGGGCCCGTCACCAAGGGCAAGTGGACTGGACCCGGTGGGTCCGGCGTGGAGTTCGAGTCGCCCGCCCCGCAGCAGACTTGGAAGGTCAACGCGCCGCCGGACAGGTGCTGGACGTTGAAGTTCTACGACGCCAACGGCAACGAGGTCGGCAGCTACGACGGGCAGGGCACCGACGCTGGGTTCACGCCGACGGGAGCGTCGAGGTGGGTGATCGACGACCGGGACTGCGACCAGGAGGAGGGCGGCGTACCCATTGGGGCGTCCGACTTCCTGTTCGAGAAGGCACCCATGCAGTTCACGCTGGGTGAGGTCTTCCGGGCCACGCGGATCAGGGTGGACGCCCTCTCGGAGGCCAACGCGGCTGCCAAGGCGGCCAGCGTGGAGCAGGGCGGGCCCGGGACCGCGCTGCCGTCGAACACGTACGTCCAGGCGTTCATCGATGTCGCTTCGGACGGCACGGACATCGTCGTGCAGTCGTCGCTGCCGCTCCGGTTCCGCGACTTCACGATCACCGTCAACGGCGTGGTCCTCGCGGACAAGGCGAGTGGTCTCAACGTGACGGCAACGACCCCGGGGAATGGCTGGGTGACGCTGACGTCCGTCCTGCCGGCCTCCGCTGCCGCTAATGGCAATGAAGTGGTCGTGACCCAGGACGCTAGCGGGTTCGACCAGCCTGTCGTGGCGACCGTGGGCTTCTAGGCGTCTCGCTGTGGGAGGCTTGGGCCATCGAAGCGGCCTAGACAAATGTTCAGCATGAGGATCGCAATCGAGGTACGTCGGCTCGCTTACGCGATGTGCGCACTGACGGCGTTCGCAGGCTGCGCAGCAACTCGGCCGGCTCGGTGCGTCCAAGCCTCCTATGGCGTAGTGTATGCTGACGACGAGAATCGGGCCTCGTCGGTGGGTACGCAACTGGATCATTTCGTGCCGCTCGTGCGTCAACGCATCGGCGGCTCGGCGGCCGTGAGACCGGAAATCTGGGTCATGGCAGAGTTGCCCGCCGACAACGAGTCGGGCGGTATGACGTCGCGCCAGTCCGGGAGGATTCTGTTGCGGACTGCGCGAGAGCCCGACCAGTCGTTCTTCTTGGCGCACGAACTCGTGCACCTGCTCCGCGGAAGCGACTTGGATGGCCTTCCGCCCGCGATCGAGGAAGGCCTGTGCGACGCGATCGCCGCAGACCTCGTACCAGAAGCTGCCGCGCACCTTCACGCGGCCCGCGGGATCGGTATTGCGGCCGCAAACGGTTCGCTACCGGTGACACTCATGCTCGGGAGCCCAGGATTGCGGACAAGTCTACAACTCGTCGCGACGGCCCCCCCGCTCTCATGGGAGAATGCCTTGACCGCAGACTCCCTAGGAGCCGACGGAATGCGCACGCGTGAGACTGAAGTCAGGGGCGTGGGCTACATTGTCACGCAGCGCATCCTTGGCTCCCGAGGGATAGATGGCTTACGCGAAATCGCTGCGCGTGTGAAGAAGGATGACCTGGATCGGGTCGCAGCAGGTGAGTTCCTGCGTGCCGCGGGGTTCGACGGATCACCGGAGGACAGGATCGGTGCCGCAAGCGACCTCTTGGGGAAGGAGGAGATTCCGTATGTGCCAGGCCTCCTCACCAAGGAAATCGCCGCAGCCCTGGTGCGAGAGTGCCGTCCGTTGTGTGAAGGTCTCACGAGTGACGAGTGTCTGGATCGGCTCCAGCCGGTTCTTCAGGTTGGCGCCCTGTATGAGCCGATCCGGCTAACGGATGGGCCCCAGCTCCGAGAGGCGTTGCGTGGAATCTGGGAGTAGCGCGCAGGTGGACGAGAAGCCCCTCTTTGGACCGCGACGGGAATACAAGTAGAATCGAGGTCGTCCTGCGCCTAACAACAGCATGCAGCGGACGGCGCTGCGCGCCGCCGCTGATGCTGGGCACTAGGAGGGCGCGATGATCGCCGAGGCGATGCTCAGAACGAGAGCCACTCAGGTCCGAGAGTACCTATCCAGCGGACGGGCCGGGAAGTATGTGAATCTCCCGAATAGATTTCCTGACGGCTGGTGCAAGGTGGCGTCCCTTCTCCTATTGCAGTGGCTCATCGAGAAGGAGCGCGTTGTCGGCTTCAGTGGAGTGGCAAACGATCCAGGCCTAGAGCGGCAAGATCAGCAGGGCAGGCAACGCACTTCTGGCTCGAGCATGCAGCGACGATCGTTGACATCACGGCGGATCAGTTCCCGGATGGCCCGGGCCCTGTGTTCGTGTCAACGGATCGGTCGTGGCATAACACCTTCACAGGCGGTCGCGCATTCTCCCAGGATGACTTGTTGCCGGTGGCAGGCAAAGATCATGAGCAGGAGTATCTGGCCATGGCTCGAGCGCTGCGATGAGCCGGCTAACTCGCCGGTGCAGCAGACCGGCCGCAGGTTACGCGCATCGCCACGCCGCGCAATCGTGCGCGGCCGGACTGCTGAGCGGCAGGGGCGTTAGCCGGAGTCGCACAACGGCTGATGGGGGCTCCGGGGCGGCAGCCACCGCCCCGGGACGTCTTGACGTCAGAACGTCAAGGCGCTATCCTGCGGTCCATGACTACCCTCAGACGCGCCACGATCTACCTCCAGCTCGACATCCATCGAGCACTTCGCCTCAAGGCTGCCGCAGCAGACATGTCGATCTCGGACATGGTGAACGAGGCCCTCAGGCAGGCCTTGGCCGAAGATGCCGAGGACCTCGATGCCGCCGCGAAGCGCCGCTCCGAGAAGAGCCAGGACTTCGAGCAGTTCGTCAAGGCGCTGAGGCGGCGTGGCAAGTTATAGCGTTTTCATCAAGCGCAGCGCCGCCAAGGAACTCGAGACCGTCGACCAGAAGAAGGATCGCGCGCGCTTGGTCGAACGCATCCGCGAGCTTGGGGTCGAGCCTCGCGCGCCCGGCTGCGAGAAGCTGGCCGGCCCCGATGACCTCTACCGAGTCCGCGTCGGGTCTTTCAGAATCGTCTACGCGATCGATGACAAGGGCGCAGCGGTTCAGGTGGTCAAGGTGGGTCATC
>DASUFI010000317.1:0-11407 GCA_036274635.1 Planctomycetota bacterium | reverse complement strand
CAGCCGTCGCCGCGACGCCCTGCGCGCGCACCTCGCCGAGGCCGGCCTGCCCACGCTGGTCCACTATCCGCGGGCCCTGTCGCAGATGCAGGCCGTGCGCGAGCACGCGCGGGTGCCGTCGCCGCCGCGCGAGGCGGAGCGGGCGGTGGACGAGATCCTGAGCCTGCCGATCTATCCGGAGATGCCGGAGGCGCAGCAGGCGGCGGTGATCGAGGCGGTGCGGGGGTTCGGGGGCTGAGGGCGGTCGGATCGCTGGCCGGCGTTGGGCGGATTCAGCGCATGGAGGGCAAGGCCCAGGCGGTTGCTGTGCGGTGCCGCGACGCTCGATGACTCGATCACGCAACGAATTCACGATGAAGGCCATCGCCGTTCTGTTCGTCTTTCCGGCTTGCGCGGTCGCGCTGGCCTGCGGGCAGTCGCGGCCATCGCTCGATGCCGCCGTGGAGGCTGTCGCTCGCAGGGTCATCGAGGGAGAGCGTTGGGATCGTGATCCGCCGGAGGAGAAGGTCAGGTTCGTTTGCGAGGTCGAGGGCGTCTCGGCCGAGCGCCTGATGGAGTCCCTGCAGAGCGAGCGGCTTGCCTTCGTCGCGTCGCAGGCACTCGAGCTGGCGCATGGGCCCGCGCTCCGTCTCCGGCACGATCCGTCCGAAGACGGCAGTGACTTCGTCACGATCGTCAGCTGCGTCACGGACCGGGGAGCTTGCTACGAGATCGACACCTGGCAAGTGCGGGCGTCTCTTCTCGGATCGGACCTGGAGCGCACCGGCGTCATGTACGCCTGCTACTGAGGTCCTGACCGGGCCGCATTGCCGACCGCCCGACTGCGCGCGGCCCGTCGACTGCTCAGCCTCGGAGCGGCGCTACGACGGAGGACCTGCTGTGCGAATTGCCCAATACCCCGGCAGGCGTGATGCATGCGCAAGTGCGACGATGAGGATCTCTTCGGCCCGCATGCGGTAGATGATCGAGAACGGAAAGCGACGCAGCACGACTCTGCGCATTTCACCTTCGATCTGGCGCCCCCTCTCTGGATGGAGCAGGACGGCTTGCATCGCTTCCGTGATCTCACGCTTGAAGCCGGCGGCGGCGTAAGGACTCGAGGCTGAGTACCAGCGGATGGCCTCTTCCATCTCGGCGGAGGCCGCCGAGTGGACTCGGACGATGGTGGAAGGCACTTCAGTCGTCGAGCAGACGCTTGCGGACTTCGTGCCAGGGCTCGAGTCGGGCTCGACCGTCGTCCACTTCACGTACCCGACGTGAGATCTCGGCCGCCCAGGCGGCCTCGACGTCGGGATCGACGTGCTCTTCCAGGCTGTCGAGGAGCGCTCCTGCGAGCGCCGCTCGGACCTCGGTGGGCAGCTTCAGCAACTTGGCCAGCCAGCGATCGAGTTCCGGGTCCACGCGGCGAAGACTAGCAGGCGGTCGCCCAGGCGGACAGTGCGAGCGGCGATTCCGCTCGATTCGATGTCGAGCACGAGACTTCAAGGTCATGGCTCCGGCGGGAGGGATTCCCGGGAAGCCTGTCGGGGCGAGGCGCTCGGCGTTACGCCACAGTCGAAACTCGGCGCTCCCACGGGGGCCTGACGCCACGCGTCACAGCGCCCGCCTCCCCATCACCAGGCAAGCCACCAGCAACATCCCCGCCGCCCACGGCCACGGCAGCCACAGGTTCTGCGCGTAGAGCGCCTGGCTGTAGCCGGCGTCGGACATCCCGCGCGCGATGCCGGACATCTCGTGCAGGCAGGACTTGTCCACGAAGGACGGGTTGAAGGCCGCGAACACCCAGTACTGCCGCGGCCCGAGCACCTCCTTGAAGAGGTCGAAGCCGAGGTAGATGGCCAGCGCGGCCGAGACGGCGCCGGTGCCGCCGCGCGCGAGGGACGAGATGCACAGGCCGAAGACCCACGTGGCGAGCAGCGGGGCGACGGTGGCCAGCAGCGCCGAGAGCAGCTCGGCGCGCAGCTCGTCCTGGGCGTAGATCGTGAAGCCGCCCTCGGTGATGGGGCCGAAGACGTAGAGGGCGCTGGAGACCGCGAAGGACCCGAGGCCGGTGACGGCCAGCGCGCCGAGGACGAGCAGGATGCCCAGCAGCGCGCGGCCCAGCACCAGCGCAGTGCGCGAGGCGCTGCGCGTGCGCGCGACGCGCAGCAGGCCGGCCTCGCGATCGCCGGCGAGCGAGCGCGCCGAGGCGATGAGCAGCAGCAGCGTGGCCACGGTGAGGCCGGCCAGCCAGCCGTCCACGAAGGGCGACCAGGCGTTTCCGGGGCCGGGCGGCGGCGGCGCGGGCCGCGACTGGGAGAGGGCGCGCTGCACGGCGGCGGCGTAGTTGGCGCGGTCGGCGAGCCACGCGGCCACGACGCGCAGGGCGGCGACGGCCGCGAGGAAGAAGGCGCCGACGGCCAGCACGCGCGAGTGCCGCGCGCGGTACCACTCGGCCGAGAGGACGCGCAGCGTGCCCTTCACACCGGCACCTCGACGCCCTGGGCCCGCTGCTCGTCCACCAGCGACTCGAACACGGAGAGCAGCGTGCTGCGCTCGGGCACGAGGGCCGAGACGGCGCAGCCCGCGGCCACCAGCGCGGCGTTCACCGCGGCGGGGGAGGTGGCGCCCGGCAGCACGACGAGCTCGTCGTCGGGGCGGCGCTCGAGCAGGGTGACGCCCGGCAGACGCGCGAGGGCGGCGACGGCGTCGGGTGCCGGCGCGGCGCGCACCCGCAGCCGCAGGCGCTGGCCCTGGAGCAGCTCGTCCAGGCTGGCGTCGCGCAGGAGCTGGCCGCCCATGATGATGGCCGCCCGCGTGAGGATGGTCTCCATCTCCGGCAGGCGGTGGCTGGAGACCAGCAGGGTGAGTCCCTGCTCGTGCAGGCGCGTGAAGAGCTGCAGCATGGCGCGCACGCCCACGGTGTCGAGGCCCGAGAGCGGCTCGTCGAGCACCAGCAGCTCGGGCCGGCCGATGAGGGCGCGCGCGATGGAGAGGCGCCGGCGCTGGCCCAGCGAGAGCCCGCCCGCATGGCGACCGGCCAGCTCGGCGATGCCGGTGAGCTGCAGGGCCTCGTCGTCGCTGCGGCCGCCGGAGTGGCCCAGGGTGCGGCGCGCGTACTGGAGGTTCTGGCGGCAGCTGAGGCCGTCGACCAGCGTGGCCCCGTCGAAGACCACGGCCACGCGGCCGCCCGTCTCGTGGATGCGGTGCGCCGGCACGCCCAGCACGTCGATGGCGCCGCTGTCAAAGGGCAGCAGGCCGAGGGCGCAGGCGAGGGTGGTGGTCTTGCCCGAGCCGTTGGGGCCGAGCAGGCCGCAGATCGAGCCCTGGGGCACCTCGAAGGACGCGTCCCGGACGGCGCGCACGCTGCCGTAGGACTTCACCAGGTTGCGCACGGCCAGGGCGGCGGGCATGGGCCGAGGGTAGCAGGGTGACCGGCCCCGGCCGTGCGTCCGGCGGCAGGAGCGCGCGGCCGGCGCGCTCGTCCGGCCGGAGGCTATGGCGGCGATTCATAGCCTCAAGAGGCGATGAGAAAATCCACGAAAAAGGCTATAGTTAATAAAATAGCCTATGATAGCTATCCGCCCATGGCCACCGCCCGCTCCACGCTCTACGCCTGCCTCACCGGCGACCTCGTCGACTCCCAGCGCGAGGCGGACCGGCGCGCGGTGCAGCTGCGCCTCGAGGCCGGCCTGGCGCGCGTGAACGCCGAGCACGGCGAGCGCCTGGTGGTGCCGCTGGCCATCACGCTGGGCGACGAGTGGCAGGGGCTGGCGCGCACGCTGGTCGCGGCCTTCGCGGTGGACTTCGCGGTGCGGCGGGCACTGCACCCGCTGCGCGTCCGCTCGGGGCTGGGCTGGGGGACCGTCAGCACGGAGCTCCGCGAGCGCACGTCGTTGATGGACGGACCCTGCTTCCAGCGCTCGCGCGCCGCCATCCTGGCCGCGAAGAAGCGGCGCGGGCCGGGCGCGGTGCTGGCCTCGGGCGATGCCGGCGTGGACGATCTGGTCAACGCCATGGAGCGCCTGCAGCACGCCGTGAGGGACGACTGGACTGGGCGGCAGTTCGCCTGTGTCATGGCCTTCCTCGACCACGGCAGCGAGGCGGCGGCCGCGGCGGCGCTGGGCATCGCGCAGCCCACGCTGCACAAGAGCGTGGCCGGCGCGCATGGCAAGGAGGTGCTCGCGCTCATGGAGGCCCGCGACCGCTTCCTCGCCCGCGCCGCCGGGGGCCGGTCGTGAACCGCCACGACCTGTGGCTCCTGCTGGCCTACGCGGTGGCCATCCTCGGGGGCCGGTTCGTCGTCGACTTCGCGCTGAGGCGCCTCGTCTCGGTCGACGACCAGGTCGCCATCGACGCCTTCCGCCGCAAGGGACTGCGCGACGGCGGCGCCACCATCGGCATGCTCGAGCGCTGCCTCGTGCTCACCTTCGTCCTCGCCGCCGACTACGGCGCCATCGGCCTGATCCTCGCGGCCAAGGGCCTGCTGCGCTACCCGGAGATCAAGGACACGCAGGATCAGAAGATGGCCGAGTACATCCTGGTGGGGACGATGCTGAGCCTCATCTGGGCGGTGGTGGTGGGGCTGCTGGCGCTGAGGTTCGGGCCTGGAGTGGTGATCGAAGGCTGAGGGCACGAGGCGGCTGGCCGGTGGCGCAGCTGCTTGGCGCATGAGTGTCCTGGACAATCCCCACGGAGGCACCGGCTTGAGGCGATTCCGTCGATGGGCCGCGCATCCAGCGTTGCTGGTGCTCGCCGTCATGCTGGCTGGCTGCAACGCCGACGAGTATTCCAGGGCGCGCTTCCGCGACTTCGGGGACATCGTCCGCGGGCACGTGATGGCGGGCGTGGGCTTCGACGCCCACGTCGAGGTGACGACCTTCATCGGTTTGGGCTTCGGCGCCTACCACGCGAACGCGTGGGGGTGGGGCGACCGCTATTTCGGGCACTGGAAGGAGGTCGTCTCCGACTTCGGAGTCATCGTCATGAACTCCCACAACGAGCGTACCGAGGGCGTTCCCCGCGTCTCGGGAAGTCACCACTTCAGGCTCGACAGCGCCTTCAATGGCGGACAGGGCCCGGTCTACACCACGGATGCACCGCGTCGTGCGGACTGGCTGACGCTGCGCGCGACAGCCTTCGTGTTCGTCGGCCTGGATGTGGAGCTGCGCGTCGGAGAGGTGCTCGACTTCGTGGCCGGCATCTTCGGGGCCGACCCGTCACAAGACGACGGCGAGTGGCCGCCACCCGTCAAGCCGGAGGAGCCGGCGGCTGTGGATCAGCCTGTCTCGCCCTGATGCAGCTGCGCCCCGCGGCGAGGACGCGCAGGCGCGCGTCCCCGCCGCACGGGGCCGCGAGTTCACTCGCCGTACACGACCGTCGTGAACGTCGCGTAGACGCCGAGGATCGAGTAGCTCTCGAAGTCCACGTGGTGGACCTTCGTGATGCCGGCCGACTTGGCGGCGGCCTCGATGCTCGCGTCGCCGGTGCCGCAGATGCCCAGGTACGACTTGCAGGTCGCGCGGCCCACCTTGGTGGAGGCGGCATTGTCGGTGACGCCGGCCGGACCCTTCACGTCCATGTAGAAGAAGCCGGTGACCGGCGAGCTGGCCATGGCGCAACCGGTGAGCGCGACGGCCAGCATCGGAACGGCCAGGTACCTGGAGAGCTTCATGCAACCTCCCGTGAGCAAGCAGGGGTCCGTGGGGGACCCGATCCCTGGCCGGCGATGGCCGGCCGCGGCGCATCGTAGGGCGGCGCGCGGAAATACCAAGGCGGGTGGCGCGGCGCCCGCATGGCTCAGTCCGCGGGCGGGTGCCACTTGCGGAGGCGTCGGGACTCGCGCCAGCGCCGCCAGAGAGTGCCGGCGCCCGCCGCGCGGTGGCCCGCGGCGCGGTTCGCGGCGCCGATCTCGAACAGCAGGCGCCACTGCGCGATGAGCGTGCGCCACGCGAGCCGGAGCCCGCGCCACGGCCCGAGCTGCGGGTCGTCGAGGGGCGTGGCCTCGGCCGCCACGCTGCCGAACTCCACGATGCGGAAGCCCTCGCCGCGCTGCAGGGCCGCGAGATCCGGCACGCGCAGCTCGAAGCGGCCGAGGCACAGGCCCGCGTCGGGCGGCACGAGCGCGTCGAGGCGCGCGCGCAGCGCGTCGCCGGCCAGGCGCGTGTCGTCCTTGAAGATCGCCCCCTGCGAGTCGTGGCCGGCGGTGACCAGCGGCACCTGCGCGCCGAGGCCAGGGATCCAGTCGAGCTGCTCGGCGTGGCCGCGGAGGAAGAGGCGGTGCTGCAGCACGGCGCGCGGGTGCAGCAGGATGAGGTCGTGCAGGTCGTGCTCGCCGTCGCCCACGACCTCGGGGAAGACCTTCTCGGTGACGGACAGGATGCGGCCCTGCGCCTCGCCCGGCGCGCGCACCCAGACGATGCCCAGCTCGTGCGGTCCGGGCGCGTACTCCTGGGCAACGGCCGCGAACGGCATCGCGCGCAGGTAGCTGCGGGCCTCGGCCTCGGTGCTCACGAGTCGCGCGCCGTGGCCGCGCCGGCCGACGTCGGGCTTCAGGACGAGCGGGAAGTCGAGGGCCTCTCGCGCCATCCACGCCGACAGGTCCAGCCAGCGCGCCTCGGCGGCGGCCGCTTCGGGCGTGCCGCCGTCCAGCGCCGTCTGCAGCCGGCACGTGCGCGCCACGAAGACCTGCGCCTCGGCCCGCCCCGCCACCAGCGCCTGCAGGACAAGGGCCTTGCTGTCCTCATGCGCTTGCAGCCCCGGGTTGGCGAGGGCGGGCAGCGTGAGCGACCGGTGCCGCGCGGCCAGCAGCAGATACCAGGGCAGGCACGGCGCGCACAGCAGCCACCGCGGCCAGAACTCCCAGCGCAGACGCCGCACCCATTTCGCGCGCCACAGCCGGCGGGCGCGCCAGTCGCTGGCCAGCTCGAGCCCGCGCAGCACGCAGACGAGCACGACGAAGGAGAGCACCGGCGCGACGAAGCGCCAGCCGCCCTGCAGCTGCAGCAGGTTCGAGATGCCCTGCTCGATCTGCGGCGCCGCGATGACGGCCGCGCCCAGGAGCATGGGCGTCCACACCAGCGCCGCCAGCAGCGCCCAGCCGAGGAACCACGAGGCGCGCGCCCCGAGCATGCCGGCGGTGAAGAAGGCCGCCACGCGGCTGCCCGGCAGGAAGCGCGAGACGATGACCACGCGCAGCCCGCGGTGCGCGAACCAGCGCTCGGCGCGCGCCACGCTCTCGGGCGGGATCCAGCGCCGCATGAGCGGCAGGCGCAGCGCCGGACGTCCGAAGAGCCGCCCCAGCGCCCACAGGCCGCCGTCGCCGACCCAGATGCCCGCCGTGCACGCGATGAGCGCGGAGGTGAAGTCGAGCTTGCCGCGCGCCACGAGCAGCCCGGCGAAGATGGTCGTCAGGTCCTCGCTGATGAAGGTGGCCACCGCCAGCACCACGCCGCGCACGGCCTCGGGCCAGGCCTGCAGGCTCGCCGCCAGCTCCGTCAGGTGCCGCTCGACCGGGCCGGCCGCGGAGCCGGCGGCCTGCAGCAGGGTGTGGGCGAGCAGCATGGTGGGCCTGCGTACCGTTCCTGCGAGCCGATGCCAAGTGGGCAGAGTGATGATGAGCGCCGTGGACGGGCAGGTGATGGCGCCGGCTGGCGAGTTGCCGGCCGCGTCGCCGGCGGGGCACCCATGACTCGGGTCGGCTGGCAGCTTGTCCCCAGCCGCGCTCCTGACCTGATCCTCGCGACCGCTTGTCAACGGATCGCGGCCGCCGACATGTGCGCTTGGACAGCCTCGGAAAGGGCGTGGAGCGGTCCGGTCGCTCCGCGAAAGGCACGGGCCGCTCCACGCACTTTCCGAGGCGTCCGCGATTCCTTATGCTCCGCGCTGATTCCGCCCGTCCCCGGAAACTCGGCCCCTTGGACCCCTCGACCCGCGCGACGATCGACGAGCAGCCCGTCGCTCCCGCGTCGCCGTTTCCGGAGGAGGGACGGGCGCCGGAGCTCGGCCTGCCGCTGGACGAGGAGCCGGCGCAGCACGTCCCGGGCGGCTTCCTCTCGGCCCTGCCGCAGTTCTTCGTCTTCCCGCTCATCCTGGTGGCCACGCTCACGGCGGCCTGGCTCGGGCTGCGGCTGCTGGTGGGGGGCTCGCCGGACGACGCGCGCGAGGTGCTGGCCGAGATCCGCTCCGCCGCCGGCCCGCATGGTCGCTGGCAGGCCATGCACGAGCTGGCCGATGGCCTGCGCCGCGGCAGCCTGAACCTGGATGCCGTGCCGGCCTCCGAGCTGGCCGCCCTGTGGGCCGAGTTTGGCACGCCGCCGCCGCCCGGCGTCGGCGCTGCCGAGCGCGAGCAGGCGGCGCTCACGCGCCAGTGGCTGCTGGCGGTGCTGCAGTGGAAGCGCGCGCCGGAGCTCACGGCCATCGCCCTCTCGGCGCTGTCCGACGAGGACGGCACCGTGCGGCTCTCCGCGCTGGCCGCCCTGGCCGAGATGCGCGACCCAGCCGCGCGCGAGGCGCTGGCGGGCGTGCTGCGGGACGGCAGCGACGAGGAGCGCTTCATCGCGCTGGCGGCGCTGGGCCGGCTCGCGGCGGGCGGCGACGGCGCCGCGGCCGACGCGGTCGCGGACCAGCTCGGGCAGGGCGACGGAGTCCTGCAGCGCAACGCCATCCTGGCGCTGGCCGACGCGGGCGACGCGCGCTCCGCGCCGGGGCTGCCGGCGCTGCTGGTGCGCGCCAACTACGACGGCGATGCCAGCCTGGACGGCCCCGACGCCGCGCTGCGCGACGAGGACAGCCGCGCCGCCGCGCGCGCCACGGTCGTGGAGCAGTTCCTGGTGTCGGCCTGCCGCGCCGCCGGCAAGAGCCGCGACCCGGCCCTCGGGCCGCTGCTGCGCGCGCTCGAGGCCGACGACCCCTCCCTCAAAGTACGATCCGCCGCGCTCGGCGCGCTGCACGACCGCGGCGAATCCCCGGAGAACTCCTGATGGCCACGACCGAAGCCAGCCAGCGCGCGATCGGCGCGCAGAACCCGGGGCGGGGCACCGCCCCGACACGCCGCGGCTTCCTCGGCTCGGTCGCGGCCGGCTGGGTGCTCTTCGCGACGGGCGCTGGCGCCGGGCTGCTGGGCTGCGTGCGCTTCCTGTTCCCCAACGTGCTCTTCGAGCCGCCGAGCTCCTTCAAGGCCGGCTACCCGCGCGACATCGCCCTGGGCGTGGACGAGCGCTACAAGGAGACCAACGGCGCCTGGCTGGTGCACGTGCTCTCCGACCCCGCCAGCGACCGCACGGGCATGGACGGCATTTACGCCCTGTCCACCACCTGCACGCACCTCGGGTGCATCCCCAACTGGCTGGCGGCGGACAACAAGTTCAAGTGCCCGTGCCACGGCAGCGGCTTCCGCATGTCGGGCATCAACTTCGAGGGCCCCGCGCCGCGCCCGCTGGAGCGCTTCCGTATCGTGCTCGCGGACGACGGGCAGGTGCTGGTGGACAAGAGCCAGAAGTACCAGTGGGAAAAGAAGCAGTGGATCTCGAACGAGGCCTTCCTGAAGGTCTGAGCCGCAGGGCCAGCACCATGCGGAGGAGCGACACGTGGGTCTGAAGCAGAAGATCGCCGACACGCAGCTCTGGAAGTCGATCTTCCGGCACGGCTATCCCGACACGCCGCGCAACCGCGCGCTGGCGGCGCTGAGCAACGTCTTCCTGCACCTGCACCCGGTGAAGGCGCGCAAGAGCGGGATCAAGCTCTCGTTCACGTGGTGCATGGGCGGGATCACCTTCTTCCTGTTCCTGCTCGAGACGATCACGGGCGTGCTGCTGATGTTCTATTACCGCCCGACGATCGAGTACGCCTACAACGACATCATCGCGCTGCGCGAGCACGTGCCGCTGGGCATCATGCGCGAGCTGCACCGCTGGGGCGCGCACATGATGGTGCTGGCCGTCTGGCTGCACATGCTGCGCGTGTTCCTGACAGGCAGCTACAAGCCGCCGCGCGAGTTCAACTGGAACATCGGCGTCATCCTGCTGCTGCTCACGATGCTGCTCTCCTTCACCGGCTACCTGCTGCCGTGGGACCAGCTCGCGATCTGGGCCATCACGGTGGGCAGCAACATGGCGCGCGCCTCACCCTTCCTCGGGCACGAGGGGCCGGGGGCCAGCCTGCTGGTGGTCAACGACGTGAACCTCGTCACGCCCGCCAGCGACGTGCGCTTCGGGTTGTTGGGCGGGCGCTTCGTGGGCGCGGGCGCGCTGCTGCGCTTCTACGTGCTGCACTGCGTGGCGGTGCCGCTCATCGCGGGCCTGCTCATGGCCGTGCACTTCTGGCGTGTCCGCAAGGACGGCGGCATCTCGGGACCGATGTAGGCCTTCGGGGAGCGACGCGTGCAAGCCTTCTACGACCTGTTCAACGCCCTGGCCGCGCCGGCCATCTTCATCTCGCTGGCGACGCTGGGGTTCACGCTGCTCATCTGGAAGATGCGCTTCATCACGCGGCCGGCCGTCATGGCCACGATCGCCGCGCTGACGGCCGGCTTCTTCGTGGTGGGCGCGCAGAACCACGACTTCAAGCTCATCATCACGAAGGGCGACAACATGCCCATCGTGATCATGATCTTCTCGATCATGGGCTGCCTGTACCTCGGGCTGCGCCAGGCGTGCGTGAACGACATGCGCATCGAGCGCGGCGAGCCGCCGATGGAGGCGGCCGACGCGAACAAGAAGGTGCTCGTGTGGCCGGACCTGGTCTTCCCCGAGTTCATCACCACCGTGCTGCTCTCGGCCGTGTTCATCTTCTGGGGCATCCTGGTCGAGGCGCCCATCGAGGAGCCGGCCTCCGGCACGCGCGCGCCCAACCCGGCCAAGGCGCCGTGGTACTTCCTCGGGCTGCAGGAAATGCTGGTGTACTACGACCCGTGGTACGCGGGCGTGATCCTGCCCACCTTCATCCTGCTCGGGCTCATGGTCATCCCGTACATCGACACCAACCCGCGCGGCAACGGCTACTTCACCTTCAAGGAGCGGCCGTTCGCGATCTCGATGTTCCTGTTCGGCTTCCTCGTGCTGTGGGTCACGCTGGTCATCCTGGGCACCTTCCTGCGCGGCCCCAACTGGAACTTCTTCGGGCCCTTCGAGTACTGGGACCCGCACAAGATCGAGCCGCTGGTCAACGTGAACCTGAGCGAGTACTTCTGGGCCAAGTGGCTGCACACGCGGCTGCCGGAGAACCCGCTCATACGCGAGCTGCCCGGGCTGGTGTTCCTGCTGGGCTACTTCCTGCTGCTGCCCGCGCTGCTCGCCAAGACCGTGCTGAAGAAATTCTTCCACGAGCTGGGCTTCGCGCGCTTCTCGATCATGGTCGTGCTGCTGCTCTTCATGGGCACGCTGCCCATGAAGATGCTGCTGCGCTGGTTCTTCAACCTGAAGTACTTCAT
>DASUFI010000316.1:0-5603 GCA_036274635.1 Planctomycetota bacterium | reverse complement strand
GACTGCGGCGCGCGCCGCACGATGGGCACGCCCTCGTCGCCCGCCAGCACCACCTCCGGCTCGAGCGGCACCTCGCCCAGGAAGGGCACGCCCAGCGCCTCGGCCGTGCGCCGCCCCCCGCCGCGGCGGAACAGGTCGTGCTCCTTGCCGCAGCCGTCGCAGGCGAAGAAGGCCATGTTCTCCACCAGGCCGAGCAGCGGCACCTTGACCTGCTCGAACATCTTCAGGCCCTTGCGCGCGTCCACGAGGCTGACCTCCTGCGGCGTGGTCACGATGACCGCGCCGGCCAGCGGCGCGCGCTGCGTCAGCGTGAGCTGCGCGTCGCCCGTGCCCGGCGGCATGTCCACGATGAGGTAGTCCAGCTGCCCCCACTCGACCTGCTCGAGGAACTGCGACAGCGCGCCGTGCACCATCGGCCCACGCCAGACCATGGGCGTGTCCGGGTCCACCAGGAAGCCGATGGACATGAGTTTGAGGCCCTGCGCGTAGACCGGGTGGATGGACTTCTCGCCCGCCGGCTGCGGCCGCGCGCGCGTGCCGAACATGGTGGGCATGGAAGGGCCGTAGATGTCGGCGTCGAGCAGGCCGACCGCGGCGCCGTCGTCCGCCAGCGCCAGCGCGATGTTGGCCGCCACGGTGCTCTTGCCCACGCCGCCCTTGCCGCTGGCCACGGCCACGACGTTCTTCACGCCGGGGAGGATGGCGCCCGCGGGCCGCGGCGCCTTGACGGAGGCCGACAGCGACACCTCGACCTCGCGCACGCCGGGCAGCGCGCGCACGACGCGCTCGGCCTGGGCCTTGAGCTCGTCCTTGACCGGGCAGGCGGGCGTGGTGAGCTCGAGGCGCAGCGAGACCTTGCCGTCGCGCACCGCGAGGTCCTTCACGAAGCCCAGCGTCACGACGTCCTTGTGCAGATCGGGGTCCTGCACGGCGCGCAGCGCGGACAGGACCTGTTCGTTGCTGACCACGGAAGCTCCTCTCGGGCGACGAGGGTACACGAGCGCCGAGGCTCGTCAGAAGGGAATAGGTCAGCATGCTGGCGCGCGCGAGAACGAGAGCCCTTTGATTTCATGCGGCGCGGGGCGGCGTACCGCCCCGCGCCGGGAGATCCATTCGGGATCTCCCTCGACGGGTTTGCGGCGGGCTCCGCCCGCCGCAACTCCCTTCGTGGGGACCCCGCCAGCGCCCGGCCCGCGGGGACCGGACGCCGGCGCTGCGCTTGCAGTCGGCCGGGCGGCCTTGCGGCCGCCGGATCGCCAGTGGAGTCGGCAGCCTCGCAGCCGCCGACCGCTCAGTAGCGGTAATGCTCGGGCTTGAACGGCCCGTCCGGGCTGACGTCCAGGTACTTGGACTGCCGTTCGCTGAGCCGCGTGAGCTTCACGCCCAGCTTGTCGAGGTGCAGCCGCGCGACCTCCTCGTCCAGCTTCTTCGGCAGCGTGTACACGCCCACCGCGTAGCGGGCGCGGTTGTTGAAGAGCTCGATCTGCGCCAGGACCTGGTTGCTGAAGGAGTTGCTCATCACGAAGGAGGGATGGCCCGTGGCGCAGCCGAGGTTCACCAGGCGGCCCTCGGCCAGCAGCGTGATCGAGTGGCCGTCCTTGAAAGTGTAGTGGTCCACCTGCGGCTTGATCTCGACCTTCCTGATGCCCGGCTCGCGGTTGAGCGCCGCCACGTCGATCTCGATGTCGAAGTGGCCGATGTTGCAGACGATGGCCTCGTCCTTCATGCGGCGCATGTGCTCGATGGTCACGATGTCGCAGCAGCCGGTGGCGGTGACGAAGATGTCGCCCTCGCGCACGGCCTCGTCCATGGTCGTGACCTCGAAGCCCTCCATCGCGGCCTGCAGGGCGTTGATGGGGTCGATCTCGGTGACCACCACGCGCGCGCCGAAGCCGCGCATGCTGCGGGCGCAGCCCTTGCCCACGTCGCCGTAGCCGGCCACCACGACGACCTTGCCCGCCACCATGATGTCGGTGGCGCGCTTGATGCCGTCCGCGAGGCTCTCGCGGCAGCCGTAGAGGTTGTCGAACTTGCTCTTGGTGACCGAGTCGTTGACGTTGATGGCCGGGACCTCGAGCTTGCCGAGCGCCAGCATGCGCATCAGGGCGTGCACGCCCGTGGTGGTCTCCTCGCTGATGCCGCGCACGTCGGCGAGCAGGTGCTTGTAGCGCTCGGTGTGCATGAGGGCGGTGAGGTCGCCGCCGTCGTCGAGGATCATGTTGGGGCCCTTGCCGTCGGGCCACTCGATGGTGCGCTCGATGCACCAGTTGTATTCGGCCTCACTCTCGCCCTTCCAGGCGAAGACCGGGATGCCGGCCGCCGCGATGGCCGCGGCCGCGTGGTCCTGGGTGCTGAAGATGTTGCAGCTGCTCCAGCGCACCTGCGCGCCGAGCTTGATCAGCGTCTCGATGAGCACCGCGGTCTGGATGGTCATGTGCAGGCAGCCGGCGACGCGCGCGCCCTTGAGCGGCTGCGCCTTGCCGTGCTTGGCGCGCAGCGCCATGAGGCCGGGCATCTCCTTCTCGGCCAGCATGATCTCCTTGCGGCCCCACTCGGCCAGCGACATGTCCTTCACCTTGAAGTCGGTCTCGCCGGCGGCCGGCTTCTTCTTCACAGCGGTCTTCATCGCCACGGGAAAGCTCCTGGGGGTGTCTAGCGAGCGGCCGGTCGGCGGCCGCGCATGAGGAAGAGCGGCAGGCTGATCTTGCGGCCGGAGGGGTGCTCGACGACGTAGGCGTCGTCCAGCATCTCCCGCTCCACGTCCACGAGGCCCGCAGCCCGGAAATCGTTGTGCAGCGCCGCCGGGTCCAGCCCGAGGCGCGTGTCGGCCATGGTGTCGTGCATCCAGCTCTCGTGGTGCGGCAGCAGGTCCACGCACACCACCTGGCCGCCGGGCTTCACGCCGCGCGCCATCTCGCGCAGGCCCGTGGCCACGTCCGCGAGGTGGTGCAGCACCATGTGCGCGAAGGCCGCGTCCACCTCGCCGTCGCGCAGCGGCAGCGCCTCCATGGCGCCGGGGCGGAACTCCAGCGCCGCCGGCACGTCGCGCAGGTTCTCGCGCGCCTTGTCCAGCATGGCGCCCGAGGTGTCGATGCAGATGACCCGCGAGGCGCGGCGCCCCAGGGCGCGCGCCAGGAAGCCCGTTCCGCAGCCCACGTCGGCCACCACCAGCTCGGACGGCACGAGGCAGGAGAGCGCCTCCAGGCGGCCCGTGCCGCGCGCGAAGTCGCTGCCGATGAGGTCCCAGTCGCCGGCGATGCGGTCGAAGAAGGAGCGGCTGTCGGCGCGATCGGCCAGCACGGCCGCCAGCCGGCGGTTGTCCGCCTTGCGCTCCTCCAGCGACTCGAGGCCGGGCGAGAGCGCGCGCCACAGGTCGCCGGGCGCGCCCTCCGGCACGTGGAGACGGCAGAAGCTGAACGAGCCCTCGCGCCGCTCCTCGAGCAGGTCCGCCTCGCGCAGGAGCTTGAGGTGGTTGCTCACGCGGCTCTGGCTCATCCCCAGCGCCCGCGCCAGCTCGCCCACGGCCAGCTCGGCCTGCGCCAGCAGGGCCAGGATGCGCAGGCGCGTGGGATCCCCGAGAACCCTCAGGGCGTCCAGGACCGTGCCCGTCTCCGCATTGGCCATCAGCGCATCATATCATGATGATGCCAGCCGTCAAGGCCCCCGGGGATCCCTCAGCGGTTGCGGACCTTGCCCGTCCCCAAGTCATAGCTGGTCGTCCCGAGGACGTTCTGCCCTTCGAGCGTGACGTCCCCGGTGCCGGACTTCACGTCCGTGCGGCTCGAGCTGCACTCGCTCAGCGTCACGTCGCCGGTGCCCGTCTCGAGCTTCATCATCGAGACGGCGCACGACGCCAGGCTGGCCTCGCCGGTGCCGGACTTCACCTCCAGCTTGCCGCCCTTCAGGCCGTCGAGGTGGATCTCGCCCGTGCCCGTGACGACCACGACGTCGCCCGTGCCGCACTGCGTCAGGCGCACGTCGCCCGTGCCGTTCTCCAGGCGCACCTCGCTCAGCTCCGGCAGGCCCTCGAGCCGCAGGTCGCCCGTGCCGCTCGCCAGCTCCAGATGCATGCCCTTGGCCAGCGTGCCGCGCGCGCCGTTGATGACGACCAGCCGGTTGGCGGCCGACGACGTGACCAGCTTGCCGCCGTCCAGCTTGACGGTGCCGTCGCCCTCGACCTCGGTGTAGAGCTGCACCTCGAGGTGCGATGCCCCATCGGGCGAGCCGGACAGCACGATGTCCGCCGTCGCGCTGCTGAGCTCCAGCGAGCCCGTGCCCACGGGCACGTCCACGGCCACCCAGCGCTTGTTGGGCAGCTGCGTGCCGTCCACCACGAGCACGCCATGGTGCTCCGTGTAATCGTGGCCGCCGAACTGCGTCACGTCGAAACCGCAGCCCGAGAGGCCGATGAGTCCCGCCAGGACCACCGTCGCTCGCATCATGGACACCTCCTCGCGGCCCCTGCTTGGGAGGCGGCCGCCCGATCTTTCACTCCTGGCCCCCATACCGTCGCAACCAGGCCTTCTTCCAGTCGCCGAAGCGCCCGCGCTCGATCTCGTGGCGCGCCTCGGCCACCAGGTCCTGGTAGAAGTGCAGATTGTGCACGCTGGCGAGCGTCTCGAACACCGGTTCGTGGGCGTAATGCAGATGCCGCAGCACCAGGCGCGGGAAGGACGCGCAGGCCATGCACTTGCAGCGGGCGTCCACGGGCGAATCGTCGTGCCTGAAGGCCTTGTCCCCGATGCGCAGGGTGCCCCGGCGCGTGAAGAGGGTGCCGCCCCGGGCGTAGCGCGTGGGGATGACGCAGTCGAACATGTCCATGCCCAGCTCGATGGCGGCCAGGATGTCCTCGGGCAGCCCCACGCCCATGAGGTAGCGCGGCCGGTCCTCGCGCAGGAGCGGCGCCGTCGAGGCCACCACCTGCACCATGCGCTCGTGGCCCTCGCCCACCGAGACGCCGCCGATGGCCGTGCCGTCGAAGTCCAGCTCGGCGATCTGCGCGGCCGAGCGCCGGCGCAGGTCGTCGAACAGGCCGCCCTGCACGATGCCGAAGAGCGACTGGTGCTCGGCCAGCGTCGCGTCGCGACAGCGGCGCGCCCAGCGCGCGGTGCGCTCGACGCTGGCCTCCACGTAGCGGCGCGCGGCGTCGTGCGCCACGCACTCGTCGAAGGCCATGACGATGTCCGCGCCGAGGCGGCGCTGGATGTCCATGGAGCCCTCGGGGTCGAGCATGAGGCGCGGCCCGCCCTTCTCGCCCGGGAAGGTGACGCCGTCCTCGCTCACCTCGCGGCCCGGCAGGCTGAAGACCTGGAAGCCCCCGCTGTCGGTGAGCACCGTGCGCTCCCAGGCCATGAAGGCGTGCAGGCCCCCCGCGCGCTCCACCAGCTCGGTGCGGTCCTCGAGGCTGAGGTGGTAGGTGTTGGCCAGCAGCACCTGCGCGCCGGTCGCGGCGACGTCGCGCGGCAGCACGGCCTTGACCGCACCCTGCGTGCCCACGGGCATGAAGGCCGGCGTCTCCACCTCGCCGTGCGTGGTGCGAAAGCGACCGCGGCGCGCGGCGCCGTCCGCGCGCAGCAGCTTGAAGCCGAGGCTGCGGGCCACGG
>DASUFI010000315.1:0-34024 GCA_036274635.1 Planctomycetota bacterium | reverse complement strand
GGCAGCTCGCGGTCGACGAGCGCGTCCAGCGCCGCAGCCGCCACGTCGCCGTTGGCGTCGCGGGCCAGCATGAGAAGCGTGACGAGCACGTCGTCGCCGTCGCGTACGCCCAGGCCCTGCGCGGCGACGGCGCGCACGCGGGCGTCGGGGTCGCGGGCCAGCTCGACCAGCGTGCGGGCGATGTCGGGGTCCGCGGCCTGCGCCCGCGCGGCCAGCGCGGCCAGCGCGGTGCTGCGCACGTCGACGAAGGCGTCGCCGCGCGCGGCGCGCTCCAGGGCGTCCAGCGACTCGGCCTGCAGCTCGGGCGTGCCGGTGTTGCCGCTGAAGACGTGCGGCTCGGGCGCGAACCACTGCGCGGCCACCAGTCGCGTGAGTCCGTCGTGCGCGGCGAGGAGCTGGCTGCGCCAGGCGGCCTCGGGCTGCAGCAGGTCGATGCGGCCCGGCACCGCGGTGCGGCTGTCGAAGCGCACCCAGTCCAGCGGTCCGTCGCCAGACAGCGGCAGCTCCTCACGCGCCTCGTCCACGTCGAGATGCGCCTCGTGCTCGACGCCGCCGGTGGACCAGGACACCTCGACCGGCAGGTGGAAGACGGACCGCTGCCCCTCGCCCGCCTGCACCTGGCGCGCGACGAGCACCGGCGGGGCGCCGGCGCCGATGCGCACCTCGAACTGCGGGAAGCCGGTGCCCTCGATCCACTCGGTGAAGAAGGTGCCCAGGTCGAGGCCCGAGGCCTCCTGCAGCGCGGCGCGCAGGTCGGCGGTGGTCACGTCGCCCGGCGCGTGGCGGGCCACGTAGAGCTGCACGCCGCGCCGCAGCACGTCGGCGCCCAGCAGCTCGGAGAGCAGAACCAGGCGCGTGGCCGCGCCCTCGTAGCAGGGCGTCTCGAAGAGGTCGTCGGGGTCGGCGTAGTCGCTCCACACGACGGGACGCGGGTGGCTCTGCTGGAAGTCGACCATCTGGCGCTCCCAGCCGAGGGCCACGGCGCGCGCGGCGTCCTCGCCGAGGGTGCGGCGCGCCCAGAGCAGCTCGGTGTAGGTGGCGAAGCCCTCGTTGAGCCAGAGCTGGCTCCAGTCCCGGCAGGTGAGCAGGTCGCCGAACCACTGGTGCGCCGCCTCGTGCACGGCGAGCGGCTCGGTGCCGTGCGCCCCCGTCTCGAGCTGCGGCGCGTCCTGCTCGGCGTGCAGCGTGTCGTGCGTCAGCGTGGTGGCGGAGATGTTCTCCTGGCCGCCCGCCACGAACTCGCGCACGAGGGACTGCGCGTACTTGGGGTAGGGATAGGGGCGGCCCGCCCAGTCGGCCAGCATGGCCAGCATGTCGGCGGTGGGCTGGAAGTTCTGCGCGGCGGCGGCCAGCGCGGCCGGGTCGCCCACCACGGGCAGCGGAATGTTGGACGTGGGCAGGTCGGCCTCTCCCAGCTCGCCGGCGACGAGCGTGATGAGGTAGGACGGGTGCGGCACGTCGAGGCTCCACGTGTCCGTGCGGCGGTGCGCCAGCTCGTCGCGGCTGCTCGCGATGCGCGTGCCGGCGGCCATGGTGAGGAAGCGCTCAGGGACGGTGATGGCCAGCGTGTGCGTCGCGCGGTCGTCGGGCTGGTCCCAGACCGGCACCCAGTGGCGCGTCTCGTGCGTCTGGCCCTGCGTCCACACGTGCCAGGGCCGCTGCGGCTCGGCGGCCGATGGCCCCACGAAGTAGAGGCCGCGCCGCGGCCACGCGCGGTACTCCACGGTCACCTTGGCCTCGGCGCCGGGCAGCAGCGGCTCCGGCAGGGCCATGTCGAGCACCTCGTCGTGCGCGCTCCAGCTCAGCGCGTGGCCGCGCTCGTCCCACGCGCCGTGGATCTCGAGCTCGACGGCGTCGAGCTGGAGGCGCGCGGCGGGGCGGTCTGGCAGCGCGGCGAAGGTGACCGTGACCGAGCCGTCCACCATGCCCGCGGCCTCGTTCACGTCCACGGCGATGTCGTAGTGCCGGATGTCCACCAGCGGCTCGCGCAGGCGCACCGGCGTGACGGGCTGCGGCGCGAGCAGCGCGCCTTCCGGTGTGCGCAGCGGCGGCGAGCTGCAGGCCGACAGCGCTACGAGCAACAGGAGCGCGCGCAGCGGATGGCTGTGTGCACCACGCAACGGTGCGCAGAAGAGCATGCGGTCTCCGGGCCGGTGGCAGCGGCCCGGCAGCGCCCGGGCGGCGGAACGGGGCGGATTATAGGGATCGGAGCTGGTTCTGCCGTTGTCAGCTTGACAGCATGGCGCAGCTGCGGAAGCCTGTCCGCTTCGTGTCCCGCAAGGCGGAAGGCGGGCCGGCACACACAACCCCTCGGAAATCCCGATCGCCATGCGCCATTCCCTGTCCTCTCGTGCGGCCGGCCTCGCGCTGGTCGCTGTCCTCTGCGGCCACGCGGCCGCGGGCATCAACGCGGTGTCGTCCTCGGACGACCAGACCGCGGATGCGATCGTCTCGGCCGCCGTCGGCTCGGTGCTCACCATCGATGGCGACGGCTTCGGCACCGCCAAGCCCAAGGTCTTCCTCACCGACGGCGTGAAGAAGTACACGCTCAAGGTCACGGCCTTCAGCGACACGCAGATCACCGCGCAGATCAAGAAGGCGGTCGCGGGCGACCTCACGCTGGACGTGCAGCCGAAGGGCGCGGACCCGTTCACCTTCGAGTCGGTCACCATCGAGTCGCCGGTCATCGACCAGCTGCTCGATCATGAGACCCTGGAGGTGATCACCAGCGCCGAGCCGAACCTGGAGTTCGTGATCACCGGCAGCTTCTTCGGCAGCAAGAAGGGCAAGATCTTCATCGGCGGGAAGAAGGCCAAGGTCACGTCCTGGGCCGGCGGCGAGATCCACGTGCTCATGCCCAAGTCGCTGGCCAACGGGCTGTGGGACATCCTGCTGGACAACAAGGTCGCGACGGACGGCGACGAGCAGATCACGATGACCGGAAGCCTCAAGAAGGTGGGCAAGGTGAGCCTGACGGTCACGGTGGGCACGGGCCCGACCCAGAAGACCATCACCTACGCCTACAAGGAGAACGCCACGCAGGATCCCGAGTACCTGGCCTTCGGCGGCTCCACCGCGGGCTTCCCGCTGGAGGTCACGGGTCTCGTGATCCACTTCGACCCGGCGACGAGCAGCGTGCCGGCCGACATCGAGTCGGGCAGTGGCAACCCGCTCATGACCATCAGCTTCAGCAACGCGATGAAAGGCCCGAGCAAGTTCGTGCCGGGCGACTTCGCGTCGTGGCTGGTGATCCCGGGCAGCGAGGGCTTCGTGGTGCACATGACGTCTTCGGGCGGCGGGCAGGCGGGCGGCACCTTCGAGGCCGACCTCCCGCTGCTCACGCCCACCAACTCGGCCAGCGCGGTCTTCGGCGACGCCAACCCGCTGCACATCGAGGGCATCTTCGTGTGCGAGCAGGCCTCGGGCTGAGCCCGGACTGGCCGGCCGCTTCGCCCGCCTCTGACAGGGACGCGGCCACATCACGAGGGCCCGGGAGCACCCCTCCCGGGCCCTCGTCCGTCAGGCCGCCGGATCGGGGGCTAGACTGCCCCCGTCGCCACCGGCGAGGGGGTCACGGACGGCCAGACGAGGCCTTCTGCCGGATACGGCTCCGATCAACGGTCCAAGTTGGCCGAAGAGAAGGAGGAGCCCTGGAGACCACGACCATGCTTCGATACGTCCTGTTCACCGCCCTGCTCGCCGCACCCGCGGCGGCCCAGGCCATAGCCTCGATCAACGGCGTCGCGGTGCCCTTCGCCGACCCCGCCGACATCATCGAGTCGTCCATCGGCACGCGCCTCACCATCGAGGGCAGCGGCTTCGGCGGCCTCACGGGCCTCAGCAAGCCCAAGGTCTTCATCAACAGCGTCCTGGTGCCCAAGAAGCGCCCGCTCAAGGTGATCAGCTTCACGGACACCGAGGTGGTCGCCGACATCAAGTCGGGCGTCGTGGGCGACTTCGACCTCACCATCCAGCCCAAGGGCAAGGACCTCGCGCCGCTGGTGGCCGAGGCCGTGGTGCGCATCGTGCTCCCGGTCTTCGAGCAGCCGACGCCCGGCGTGACCGCGCCGAGCGGGCTGGTGACGCTGTCCGCCTTCGAGGGGCCCGGCACCTTCGGCACCAAGATCGGCAAGGTGAAGGTGGGCGGCAAGAAGGCCAAGGTCGAGAGCTGGACGGCCGACGAGATCGTCTTCCTCATGCCCACGAAGCTGGCCGACGGCCTGTACGTTGTGGAGGTGAAGAACAAGATCGGAACGTCCACCGTGGAGCCGGCCGTGGAGACGCAGCCATACTGCCTGCAGATGGACGGCAGCGCCTTCGACGTCGGCGGCCCGGACCGCTTCTCGTGCAAGGTCGGGAAGAAGGCCTACAAGGCCTCCGGCCAGCTCTTCGGCATCCTGGCGTCGGTGAGCGAAGGCCCGCCCGCCACCGTGAGCGTGCAGGCGATGGTCAGCTCGACCGTCCCGTACTCGACCATGCTGGTGGTCATGCCGCTCGATCTCGCCACGGCGACGTTCCCCGTCATCATCCACGGCAGCTCCGATGGCAAGGTCGAGTTCAGCCAGACCGACGACTTCCTCGGCTTCGACCCGACCGTGTGGAGCACGAGCTTCGAGGGCGAGGGCGCGAACGACTGGATCGTCGTGCTGAACAGCTACGACTTCAACGACGAGACCGGCGCCAACCAGCTCGCGGGCGCCTTCTCGGGACACCTTCAGCTCACCAGCGACTCGGGCAGCCCGGCGAGCTACGACGTGACGCTGGGCGACTTCCGCGTCACCGTGGAACCGTGACCCGGCGCGCCGCGAGCACCGTCCCGCGCGCGGCGCGGCCCCGCACGCGGACGCGCACCGAGCCGGCCGAGCGCACCGACACCCGCACCGCGCGGCCCTGGAACGTCATCGTCTGGGACGACCCGGTCAACCTCATGACCTACGTCGTCTACGTCTTCCAGCGCCTCTTCGGCTGGGACGAGCAGAAGGCCACCAGGCACATGCTCGAGGTGCACACGCAGGGCCGCTCGCTGGTGCAGAGCGTGGACCGTGAGCGGGGCGAGTTCTTCGTGACGCGCCTGCACGGCTACGGGCTGCAGGCCACCCTGGAACGGGCGGACGCCGGCTGAGATGGCGCGCGTCGTCGCGGACGCCGGCGGCGCGCGGCGCTGGACGCTGCACCTGCCGCCGCTGGAGGCGCGCCTCGTGGCGGGCCTGCCGGCGCAGCTCGATCGCCTGCTCACGCACCCGGAGGAGAACAAGCGCGTCATCGAGCGCCTGTTCCCGCCGGGCTACGCCGACGCAGCCGAGCAGGCCGAGCACCAGCGCCTGCTGGGCGCGAGCCTGCTCGAATCCCGGCGCGAGCTGCTGGACGTCGTGCGCGGCCAGCTCGCGGGCGCGACCGCCGACGCACAGGGCCTGCGGCTCACGCTGGACGAGCCAGGCGTGGACGCGCTGCTGCGCTTCGTCAACGACGTGCGCCTCGTGCTCGCGACGGACCTCGACATCCGCAGCAACCTGTCGGAGCAGACGCCGCCACCGGGGCATCCCGACGCGCCGCGCTATTCGCTGCTGGTGTACCTCGGCGGTCTCGAGGCCGTGCTGCTGGCGGCCATCACCGACTCGGCGCCCGACTGAGGAGCATCGAGGCGTCCCAGAGGGTGAAGCCTGACGGGAAGCTCGCAAGGGGCTGGCCGTCCGGCGGGCCGTGGTCCGCGGGCTCCATCACGACGACTCCGTCGGGGTGCGCCGCCTCCCAGGCCCGCAGCTCGCCCGCGGGCATCTGCGCGATGGGCGCGGCCAGCCGGCCTGCGAAATCGAACTGCCCGCGGTAGCGGCCGAGGAAGGCCACCGGCCGGCCGCTCGCCTGCACGTCGGCGAGGGCGCGCGCCACGGGGCGCACGTCGTAGCGCGGCAGGATGCCTGGCATGAACACCAGCAGCGCGCACAGCACGAGCAGCGCCGGCGCGGCGGCGAAGCGCAGCAGCGCGGCGTCCGGGGTGCCGGGACGGGAGAGCGCGATCCACGCGCCCAGCAGCAGCGCCGCGACTGCCGGCGCGAGCGACAGCGCCCGCGCGTCCACGACCTCCGCGGTCACCCAGCCCGCACGCAGCGCCAACGCCGCGGCGCCCGGCAGCATCAGCAGCAGGCCGGCGGCGAGCGCCTCGCCCCGCGCGCCCGGCTCCTCGCGCCCGGACAGCGCGCGGGCGCCCAGCAGGGCCAGCGCCGGCAGCACGGGCAGCAGGTAGTGTTCCTGCTTGCTGGCGGCCAGCGAGAGCGTCAGCACCGGCAGCAGCAGCCACAGCACGCACAGCCGCACGCCATCGTCGCGCGGCGCGGCGCGCTGCGCTCGCAGCGCGTGCCAGAGCCGCGGCCAGCCGAGCAGCGGAAGCACGCAGAGCGGCAGCACCGCCACGTAGAACCAGGGCGGCTGGGCGTGGAGGTGCTCGACCTCGCCCGCGACGCGGCGCGAGATCTGGCCCCACAGGATGGCCGCGCCATAGTCGGGGCCGCCGCGCGTCGCCGCCGGCAGCACCCAGGCCAGGGCCACGGCGGCGCCGATCACCACCGCAGCCAGCAGGCCCAGCCGGAAGCGCCGCCACGGATGAGCGCCCTGCGGTCGGGGCCACCAGAGCGGCACGAGCAGCAGCGCGGGCAGCACGTAGAGCAGCACGACCGGCCCCTTGGCCAGGAAGGCTGCGCCCAGGCACAGTCCGCAGAGCAGGAGGGCCGGGAGGACGCCGGGGCCCGGGGCCGCCGCGCCCACCGTGCGCCGCGCCAGCGTCAGCGCCGCCAGCAGCACCGCCAGGACGCAGGCCGTCATGAGCGTGTCGAACATGAGGAAGGTCGACCACGCCGTGAACAGCACGCAGGCCTGCAGCAGCAGCGGCGCGCGACGGGCGACGTCGGGCCGGTCGGGCCACAGGCGCCGCGCCAGGCGCGCCGTGAGCAGCAGCGAGAGCAGCGCGCCCAGCGCGGGCACGAGGCGCGCCCACGCCTCGCTCACGCCAACGACGGCCCAGCCCGCGTGCATGAGCCAGAAGAGCAGCGGCGGCTTGTCCGAGTAGGGTCCGCCGGCGAGGTGGGGCACGAGGAAATCCCTGCGCCGCCACATGTCCCAGGCCACCGCGAGGTAGCGCGTCTCGTCGATGGGGAAGGCGGGCCTCAGGGCCAGCGCCGGCAGCGACGCGAGGGCCCACAGCCAGCACCAGGCCGGGATGCGCCGCAGCCAGCTCACGCGGGCCGGGCCCTGGGGACGCTCGTGCGGCATCGCGCTGGCAGCTTACGCGTGCGCGTGCCCGGAGCAAGCTGCCCCCGGCGTGGCGCGTGTCGTATCCTCCGGCGCGATGCGGTGGCTGCTGCCTCTCGTGCTGCTGATCGGCGTGGCGCTGCGGGTGCAGCACCTCGATTACGGCCTCGACACGCACGACCTCTCGCGCGCGATCCTGAGCCACCAGCAGGACGAGGAGGGCATGGTGCGCGCCGTGCTCTCGGGCGCGGGCGCGGGCCGCTACCCGTGGCAGTCGCCCAGCGCCGGCCTGCTGCGCGGCGACCCGCAGCCGGGCATCTACATGCTGTGGGGCTCGCTCGGCTACTACGTCTTCGGCGCCGCCGACGCGCTGGTGCTCTGGCCGCTGTCCTGGAGGCATCCGGGCGGGTGGCACGGGCTGCTGGCGGGCCTCGACGCCAACCCCTCGCTGCTGCACCTGGTGCACCGCAGCGTCTCGGTGCTGGCGGCGGTTCTCGCGCTGCTGGCCATCGGGCGCATCGCGCGGAGGCTGCTGGGCGCGCGCGGCGAGCTGCTGGCGCTGGCCATCGCGGGCAGCAGCTACCTGCCGGCGCGCGAGGCGCACTTCGGCGTGCTCGACACGCTGGCGGCGCTGTGGATCGTGCTCGCGGTGGAGCAGTCGCTGCTGCTGGTGCAGGGCGGCACCTGGCGGCGCTACCTGCTGGCCGGGCTCTTCGTGGGGCTCGCGGCCGCGACCAAGTACTTCGGGGGCATGGTGGTGCTGGTCGTGCTCGCGGCGCACGTGGGCCTGGCACGACGGGCCAGACGGCCGTGGCACGCCTTCGGCCGGCTGGTGGCGGCGGGCGCGCTGGCCGTGGTGGCCTTCGTGGCCGTCTCGCCGCAGGTGCTGTTCTGGCCGGACCAGCTGCTCGGCGCGCTGCGCTGGCAGCGCGACACCATCGGCATCAACCTCGTGAACGAGAGCGGCGGCCCCTGGGAGCTGGCGCTGCACCATCTGCAGCACACCTTCGCGGCGGGCTTCGGCGAGACGGCCCTGGTCTTCGCCGTGATGGGCGGATGGCTCATGTGGCGGCGCGGGCCGGCGGCGCGGCTGGCGGTGCTCTCGGTGCTGCTGCTGGTGCCCATGTTCTTCGTCGCGCGCAGCCCCGCGGTGCGCTACGGCATCGCGCCCGTGCTGCTGCTGGCCGTGCCGGCCGCGGCCTTCTGCGAGGCGGCGGGCGAGACGCTGGGCCGGCGCTGGCCGGAGCGGCGCGAGATGGCGCTGCTGGTGGCGCTGGGCCTGTGCGTCGCGCCGTCCTTCCTGAGGATCGTGTTCTTCAACCGCTCGCTGGGCCGCACCGACACGCGCACCGAGGCGCTGGGCTGGCTGGCCGAGCTGCACGCGCCGCGCGAGCAGGTCTTCGCCTTCGGGTTCACGGGCCTGCCGCGGCCGGGCCTCATCGCCAAATGGCCCACGCCCTACGTGGACTACCTGCGCGTGGTGCAGGGCGGCAAGTGGTTCACGCGCGAGGAGGGTCGCAAGCTGCGGCCGCGCTACGTGCTGCACGACGAGACGGGGTCCAACTTCGACTTCGCCGGCTGGTCGGACTGGGTGGACATCGTGGCCAGCGAGTACCACGTGATCCGCCGCATCGAGCCGCGCGACGACCTGGAGATCCGCCTGCCGGACAAGGCCGCCGGCACACCCAGCTTCTACCTGCCCTTCGACGATCCCTGGGGCATGGACAGGCCGGGACCGGTGCTGACGCTGTACGAGCGCACGGCCGTCCGGTCCGGCGGGTGACCGCTCCGGCGACGCTTGCGCGCTTGCGGCCGCCCTCGTCATCATGGCGTGCAGGAAAGCCCGCGCGCGGCGCACCGCGCGCGTACGCCCCCGCCCCCGGGAGTCATGCCATGCGCACCGCGTCCCCGCTGCTCGTCCTGCTCGCTCTCGCCGCGCCCGCGGCCGCCGACACGCTCAAGGTGCCGCAGGACTTCGCCACCATCGGCGACGCCGTCGCGGCGGCGGCGGACGGCGACACCATCAGCGTGGCCAAGGGCACCTACCTCGAGACCGTGTCCGTCACGGTGCCCAACCTCAAGCTGGTCGGCAAGAACGCCACCATCGACGCGCAGTTCGCCGGCACCTGCCTCGACATCGAGGCCAGCGGCGTGAGCGTCAGCGGCTTCACGCTCGCGAACGGCACGAACGGCGTCTTCGCCAGCGGCGACAACATCACCATCTCCAAGTGCAAGGTGTACACCTGCCAGGCCGCCGGCATCTCGGCCGAGGGCGCGCCCATCACGATCTCGGGCAACACGGTGGCCGGCTGCGGCGGCGACGGCATCAGCTACCTGCACTCCCTGCCGGGCGACGGGCTGATCGAGAAGAACACCTGCCAGCTGAACCAGGGCGACGGCATCGAGCTGACCGGGGACGCGACGACCCTCTCCAAGAACACGTGCGAGCAGAACGAGGGCCACGGCCTCAACGTCTTCGTCGACAGCCTCTCGCTCGAGGGCGTGCAGGTGGACCAGCCGGTGCTCATCGAGAAGAGCAGCTGCGACGGGAACGGCGGGGACGGCGGCCGCGTGCTCAACGGCACGCTCTCGCTCGTCACCATCGACAAGAACAGCTTCTCGCACAACGGCGGCGACGGCCTGTTCTGCGACGCGGTCAACGTGGTCGTCAGCAAGAACACCTGCGACGACAACCTGGGCGACGGCATGAACCTGGCCGTGTCGGGCACGCAGATCGAGAAGAATTCCGCGTCGGGCAACAAGGGCGCCGGCATCACCATCGGCTCGGCCTTCGCCCTGGGCGACGGCGGCGGCTTCGGCACGGGCAATGACAACTCGGCCGAGAACAACACCTGCAAGGGCAACCGCGGCGACGGCATCATCCTCAGCGTCGGCAACGACAACACGCTGTCCAAGAACAAGTGCACCGGCAACCTGGACGACGGCATCGACGTGAACTCGGAGTCCAGCAACAACACCGCGATCCTCGACAACACCTGCAGCGACAACGGGCACGAGGGCCTCGACAACACCGGCCAGCAGACGGCGATCGACGGCAACGTCTGCAAGAACAACGGCCGCGGCGTGGGCCCGGACATCGCCGGCATCGGCGACGGGGGGGCGGGCTCGGTCGCCAGCTTCGAGAACAACAAGTTCGGCACGGGCGGCGAGACCACCGCCTCGCGGCTGGACAACTACGCCGCCACCGGGCCGTAGGCGCCGCAGCGCGCGCAGCGGCCGCGGACGCGGCCCTTGCGCGTGCCGCGTCGGTGCCGCCATCATCGCGGGATCGGAACGGGGCGTGGCGCGGAGGACGCGGCACGGCGACCCGGCTCCCGGGAGTCACTCCATGCACCGTCGCGCCCTGCCCTCCGCCTGCATCGCCCTGCTCGCCCTGGCCGCGCCCGCCGCCGCGGACACGCTCAAGGTGCCCAAGGATTTCGCCACCATCGGCGAGGCCGTCGCCGCCGCGCAGGCCGGCGACACCATCAGCGTCGCCAAGGGCACCTACCTCGAGCAGGTGGTGGTGACCGTGTCCGACATCGCGCTGGTGGGCAAGCAGGCGGTGATCGACGCCGAGTACGGGGCGGTCTGCCTGGACATCCAGGCGGACGACGTGGCCGTGTCCGGCTTCACGCTGGTGAACGGCACCACGGGCCTGGCCGCGACGGGCAACAACATCGACGTGTCCAAGTGCACGGTGCGCAGCTGCAGCGCCGGCGGCCTGTCGCTGGAGGGCGGGGCCTTCGTCGTCTCGGGGAACGATGTCGCGGACTGCGGCGGCGACGGCATCGAGTACACGCGCACGCTCGCGGGCCAGTCGGTGTTCGAGAAGAACACCGTCACCGCGAACTCCGCGAACGGCATCACGCTCACCGGCGACGGCCTGTCCGTCTCCAAGAACACCTGCGAGCTGAACGGAGGCCGCGGCCTGTTCGTGGACGTGGTGACCCTGCCCAGCGGTGCGCCCGCCAGCCCGCCGCCCTTCCCGCCCGTGCAGATCCAGAAGAACACCTGCGACGACAACGACGTCGGGATGCTGGTCTTCGGGCAGGGCGAGGCGCAGATCACCGTCACCAAGAACGAATGCTCGCGGAACGGCGACCGCGGCATGATCGTGGACGCGGTGGGGCTCTCCATCACGAGCAACACCTGCGACGACAACGGGAACACCGGCATGCACCTGCTCATCGGCGGTGCGCAGGTGGAGAAGAACGTGTCCTCCGGCAACGGGCACAACGGCATCACCGTGGACAGCAACGTCGTCGCCGACGGCGGGGGCTTCGGCGACGGCAGCGACAACCAGCTCGTCAAGAACACCTGCAAGGGCAATGGCCGCGACGGCATCACCGTGCTGCTGGGCGCCAACAACGTGCTCGACGGCAACAAGTGCATCGGCAACGGCGACGACGGCATCGACCTCGACGACACGTCCATCACGGAGGCCTCGCTGACGGGCAACACCTGCAACGACAACGGGCACGAGGGCCTCGACAACTCCGGCCAGGCGACGGCCATCGACGACAACGTCTGCAAGGCCAACGGCTACGGCATCGGCCCGGACATCGCCGGCACGGGCGATGACGGCGAGGGGACGGTGTCCAGCTTCACGGGCAACACGTTCGGGACGGGCGGCGCGGACAGCCCGTCGCGGCTGGACGACTACCTGGCGACGGCGCCGAAGTGAGGCGGAGCCCGGCGCTCAGCGCGCCTGCGGCGTGCCGTTCGTCGGCGCGTCCGCGGGCGCGCCGTGGCCGTCGCCGTTCGCGTCGCCGTTCGGGGCCGGCTTGGCCGCGGCCACGCGCGAGGCGTGCACCTGCTTCGCGATGGACGAGCCCTCGACCGAGCCGTCCATGAAGGGCGTGCCCTCGAAGACGTTGAACGGGTCGATCTTCGTGCCGACGTAGTCCGTGCTGTAGTTGCGCCCGGCGCGGCGGTTGTTCTCGAGCCACTGGTTGGTGCAGGTCTCGAGCAGGCAGAAGGACTTGTGGCCGATGAAGCGCTCGTACATGCGCTTGTGGATGTCGGCCAGCGGCTCCTGGTGGATGTTGCCGTAGCAGGCGTGGATGCGGTCGCAGGTCATCACGTCGCCGTCGTTGGTGACGTAGAGCTTGTGCGTGCCCGCGGGGCAGCGGTCCTTGCCGCTCCAGAACAGGTTGTCCTCGCGGCAGCGCGGGTGGTAGCGCATCTTCCAGTAGTACTCGCTGTCCAGCCCGTCGTTGTTGTAGGTCATCGGGTAGTTGAAGAGGACCGAGAAGTCGTCCTCCTCCGCCATCCGGAAGGCGGTCTCGATGTTCTCGCGCTCCTTGCGGATGTTCACCACGGAGAGCGTCACCGAGATGCCCTGCTCCACGCAGTATCGGGCGAGGTCGCGCTTGAAGTGCTTGAGGTAGTAGGCGCCGTAGGACAGCTGGATGGTGGAGAGGCCGGCCTTCTTCAGGCGGTCGATCTTCTCCTTGTTCAGCAGCGTGCTGTTGCTGACCAGCGAGATGACGATGTCCTTGGGGATGGCGTCGACGACCTCGTAGATGTCGCGCCGCACCATGGGCTCGCCGCCCGTCACGTTGACGTGGATGAGGCCCAGCTCGCGCGCGTCGCGGGTCAGCTTGGCCACCGCCTCCACGGACATGTCCGGCGGCTTCTTCTGCGCCTTCATCAGGTCCTCGGCGTAGCAGAAGACGCAGTCGAGATTGCAGATCCAGGTGACCGCCAGCTCGAGGCTGCGCAGGGTGCGCAGGCCGGCGCGCATGCGCGCCTCGGAGGCCAGCACGCGCAGCGCCTGCGGCGGGTTCTTCACCCCGAGCGAGAACTGCTTGACGGCCTTGCGGAGCATGCGGTGGAAGCCCTGGGTGGAGGCCCGGAGTCTACAGGATGAATCGGCAGGCGGCCGGCGCCGACTCGAGCCCTAACCGCGCGGGAGCCCTTTCGGACTGCAGAGTCGGGTCCGCCGCTACTCCCGGTCGAGGAAGATGACCCCGTCGATGACCCCGAGGCGCAGGGCGTCGTCGGTGCTCATGTCCAGCGCGGTGGGGATGCTCTTCTCGGCCCACAGGGCGTCGTGGTTGAGGAAGCGACCGAGGTAGGCGTTCTCGAGGCGCCGGCACAGCTCGACGTACTTCTCGTCGGGGGGCGGCAGCTCCTCCTCGCCCTCGGCCGGCTCGGGCGGGTCGTCCCAGACCATGCGGTGGATGAGCAGGACGGAGTTCTCGAAGGCCGTCCGCACGCCCGTGCCCGCCATGAGGATGATGCAGGCCGCCGACTGCGCGAAGCCCATGCACACGGTGTTCACGCGGCAGGGGATGCCGTGCATGGCATTGATGATGGCGCAGGCGGCCTCGACGTCGCCGCCCGTGGAATTGATGAGCAGGTCGATGCTCTCGCTCTGGCTCTCCTCCACGAAGCCGATCAGCTTCTCGACCACCTTCTCGGCCTTCTCGGCGTTGATGTCCCCGAACAGGAAGACGCGGCGCTTGCTCGCGAAGACGTGTTTGCGGGCCACGTGGGAGACCGTGGAGGAAGAGGGGTCCGGACCCGAGGGAACCGGCTGGCGGCGTTCTGGCATGCCCGGGATTGTAGCCAAGCGAGGCCTCGCGGCGCTCGGGGCGCCACGGGCACGTCGTTGGCCGGCGGCCTGAGTGCGGCTACGCTGCGGCGGATCCCGCGAGCGCCCCCTTGAACGCCCCGACCGCCCGCCGTGTCGTGCTGCTCGCCGTGCTGGCGGTGTCGGGTTGCGGCGGCGAGGCCTCGGCCCCCGACCTCGGGAAGCCCACGGAGCACGAGGAGCTGGCCCTCGACATCATCGAGGCCTTCGCGAAGGGTTCTCGCGCGGTGAAGGTGCTGTCGGAGGACGGCCAGCAGCCTCTGAAGGCTGAGGTCTTCAACCTTGACAAGGATGCCTCGCTGGCCGCCGACGCCAGCCACAAGGTCATCCGCGCGCGGGCCGAGAGCGCCTTCGAGGTCACGCTGCCGGAGCTGCCGCGCGGCGCGCGGCTGCAGGCGCGCACCTACGTCTACAGCCCGGTGCAAAAGGACCCCGCGCCCGTGACCTTCCGCATCCTGGTCGACGGGGTCGAGCGCGCCGCGCAGCGCAGCGACTACATCGAGCACCCGGGGAACCGCAAGCACCCCTACGACATCGTGCTGCGCACGCTGGACGTGCCGTTGGACGAGGTCGCCGGCAGGCCCTCCACGCTGCGCTTCGAGACCACGCGCCTGGGCGAGCCCGTGCCCGCGAAGGTCACGCCGGCCGAGCCGGTGTGGTGGGACCTGCGCGTGCTGCAGCCCGTGAAGGTGCCGCGCCAGGCCGCCAGCCCCGCCACGCCCAACCTGCTCGTGCTCGTCGTGGACACGCTGGCCGGCGGGCACACCTCGCTGCTGGGCTACGGCCGCGACACCACGCCCAACCTGGCGGCCTTCGCCGCGCGCGGCGCCAACTTCACGCGCGCCGTCTCGCCCAGCTCGTGGACGCTGCCCGCCACCGCCAGCCTGCTCACCGGCCTGCCGCCCAACACGCACGGCGTGCTAGGCAACGAGCGCAGCTACCTCATGGACGGCTTGCAGACGTGGCCCGAGCGCCTGCAGCGCGAAGGCTTCGCGGGCGCGGCCTTCGTCGCGAACACGCTGCTGGCCAGGGCCAACAACTTCACGCAGGGCTTCGACACGTGGGAGCAGGCCGACGCGGGCGGCCCCGGCGAGACAGCCGAGCAGCTCGACGCGCGACTGCTGAAGTGGTTGGACGCCCAGCCGAAGGGCGCGCGCTGGTTCGCGTACGTGCAGTACATGGATCCGCATGCGCCCTACGCCGCGCCCGGCGCAGCGCGCCTCAAGTACGCGGGCGACTACGTCGAGCGCCGCGACTTCTCGGCGCTGCTACCCAGCCAGGTGCAGCATGGCGAGATCCCGCCGCTGTCGCCCGACGAGCAGGCGCACGTGGTCGATCTGTACGACGCCGAGGTGGCCTACTTCGACGACTGCTTCGGCCGCCTGCTTGGCGAGCTGCAGAAGCGCGGGCTGCTGGAGACGACGATCATCGCGGTCACCGCCGACCACGGCGAGGAGCTCTTCGACCACGGGCAGCTCGGCCACGGCTACACGCTGTACGAGGAGCTGCTGCACGTGCCGCTGGTCGTGACCGGGCCGCGCGTGCCGGTGGCGCGCGTCGAGCTGCCGGTGGGCACGGCGGGCTTGGCCGCGACGCTGCTGGCGCTCGTCGGCGTGCCGGCGCCCGACTTCGGTCCGGGCCTGCTGCAGCCCGTCGACGTCGCCCCCGCGCCCATCTTCTCGACCGTCCGCCCGGAGCTCTTCGGCCCGCGCCACGTGCTCGACGCGGCGCAGGACGCGCAGGGCCGCAAGGTCGTCCTCGTGCACGACGAGCACGGTCTGCTGAAGGAGGTGCAGCGCTTCGACCTGCGCGCCGATCCGGGTGAGAAGGCCCCGCTGGATCCCGTGGCGCTGTCCGCCGCCGAGCTCGCCGCCTACGACGCGCTGGTGAAGGCTGCCGAGGACTGGGCGAAGACCACGGCGGCGCAGCGCCCGCAGGAGGAGCAGCCCGTCGATCCGGACTTCGTCAAGCGCGCCGAGGCGATCGGGTACACCGGCAAGGACGCGGGCAAGTGAGCGCCCACGCCGCGCGCGCCTTCCGCCTCTGCGCTGCCGCCGAGCTGCCCGAGGGCGCGCTGCGCTCGGCCGTGCTGGGTGGCCGGCCGGTGTGCGTCGCGCGGCAGGGCGGAAGGCTCTATGCCTTCGGCGCGCTGTGCCCGCACCAGCAGGCCGACCTGTCGCTCGGCCTGCTCGAGCCCGGCGCGGTGACGTGCGGCGACCACCTGTGGCGCTTCGACCTCGCCACCGGGCGCAGCACCAACATGCCGGGCGCCGCGCTGCCGCTGTACGCCGTGCGCGAGGAGGACGGCGCGATCGTGGTGGAGGTTGAGGCGCGATGAGCGGGCTGCTGCTGGCGAGCCGCACGCCGGACAGCTGGGCGCCGTCCGTGGCCGGCGACCTGGCCGCGCTGCTCTCGGACCACGCGCACTGCGAGCTGAAGGCCGCGGCCTCGGCCATGACCCTGCTGCGCCGCCACGGCGCGCGCGCCGGCCTCGTGGCGCGCCTCACGCCGCTGGTGCGCGAGGAGCTGGAGCACTTCCAGCGCGTGCTGCGCGAGCTGGCCGCGCGCGGCGAGGCGCTGCAGGCCGACCGGCCGTCGCCCTACACGCGCGGCCTGCTGGCGGCGGCGGGGGAGCCGCGCCGCCGCGCGGACGGCTACCTCGGCGCGCTGCTCGTCGCCGCGCTCATCGAGATGCGCAGCCACGAGCGCTTCACGCGCCTGCTCGAGTGCCGTGAGCTGTCCGCGCTGCACGAGCTGTTCGCGTCGCTGGCCGACGCCGAGGAGCGCCACGGCGACGTCTTCCTGCAGCTGGCCCTGCAATCCTGCCCCGAGGACCTCGTGCGCGAGCGCTTCGACGAGCTGGCCCGAGCCGAGGCCCGTGTCCTGGCCGAAGCGCCGCGCGGCCCGCGCATCCATTCAGGGTGTTAGCAGCCCGTCGAAGAGGTCATTCGGGCTACGGCGTCGCCGAGCAGGCCCTGGGCAAGGTGGGGCTGGCGCCCGGCGCGCCCAGGTCCTGGAGCTGGCCGACCGCGTGGTCCGCAATGCCCGCAGCGTCTTCCAGGCCTTCCTCGACCGGGACATCGCCGCCGCGCGCGTCGTGGTCAGGCGCGACGACGAGGTGGACGAGCTGGACGAGACCGTGCGGCGGGAGGTGCACGACATGCTGGTGCGCGACGGCGAGGTGGACACTGCGCTGCACCTGTTCCGCATCTCGCGCGAGATCGAGCGGGCCGGCGACCACGTGGCGAACATGGCGGAAGATGTCATCTTCCTCGTCACCGGCGAGATCGTGAGGCACGCGGCTTCGACGGGCTGAGGACGGAGCACATCGGCGCTGCGCCGCGGCGAGCCATTCTGCGCTCGCGCCGACCCATTCTTCCGCATCGATGAGAGTACCGTGCGCGTCGCGTCGTGGGTCGGCATCCCGGCGCGCGCGGCGCCGGCCGCCTTGACAGCCCACTCCCTCGCCGTCACAGTCCCGCACGTCAAGCCTCACTCCTCGGGAGCCGAGCATGGCCAGGCGCTGCCGGGTGGCGACCGGGAAGCTGGGACTGGCGCGCGCACCGCGCCTCGCCGCGTGCGCCGCGATCGTGCTCGCGAGCGCGCAGCTCGCGGCCCAGGACACGCCTGCGGCGCCCGTCGAGCAGCAGCCCGCGACGCCGGCCTCCGGGGAGCCGGCCGACGCGAGCAAGCCCGCCGAGCAGCCGAAGCCGGCCACGCCCGCCGGGCAGACGGCGCCCAGCGACCTGCAGAAGCAGTCCGCGGAGCATCCCATCTACCCGCCGCCGCCCAAGGCCAGCGGCTTCGGCTTCCACGTGGGCGACTTCGACATCAACCTCGGCGGCTACATCAAGGTCGACCTGATCCACGACTTCCAGGACATCAATGACGACCAGCAATTCGACGTGCGCGACATCCCGGTGTCCGGCGGCACGTCTCCGGGCAGCAACACGAACCTGCAGGCGAGCCAGACCAGGCTGAACCTGGACATCCGCGGGCCCAGCTCGGACGGCGACATGCGGGTCTTCGTCGAGGGCGACTTCTTCGGCAGCAACAACTCCTTCCGCATGCGGCACGCCTACGGCCAGTTCCGCCAGCTGCTCGCCGGCCAGACGTGGTCCACGTTCATGGACGAGGACGCGATGCCCGAGACGCTCGACTTCGAGTCGCCCATCGCCTTCCCGCAGGTGCGCACGGCGCAAGTCCGCTACTCGATCCCGCTGGAGAACAAGGACTATTTCGCGGTCGCGGTGGAAGATCCCGACTCCGAGATCATCGCGCCCACCGGCGTGGACGGCGCCTCCAAGAACCCGCTGCCCGACTTCACGGCGCGCCTGCGCCTGAACAACCCCATCGGCCACGTGCAGCTGGGCATGTTCACCGGCATGGCGCGCTTCGTGCCGGACGACGCCACCGCGGAGGACGCATGGCTGTGGGGAGTGAACCTGTCCACCAAGCTCACCACCGTGGACAAGGACAACGCCATCGTGCAGCTGACCTACGGCCCGGGCGCGGGCCGCTATCGCGGCGGCGTGACGGCCGCGCCGGACAACGACAACGATCTCGAGGCCGTGCCGGTCTTCGGCTACCTGGCCTCCTACCAGCACTTCTGGAACGAGAAGTATCGCAGCTCCATCGGCTACGCCGAGGCGCACGCCGACGTGCCGGGCGGCGCGCCGCCGACGACCACCAACGAGAGCCTCACCTACGGCTTCGTGAACTTCATCTGGCAGTACACCAACCGCTCCTGGGTCGGTGTCGAGCTGCTGCACGGGACGAGGGAGGTCGAGAGCGGCGCGGACGGCCATGACACGCGCCTGCAGTTCTCCTTCCGGTTCGACATCTGATCCCGCCGCTCCCCATCCACCTCCCTGCACCGCTCGGCCGCTCCCGGAGACGTACACCATGAAGACCCGACCTTCGAAGAATGGCCCGCGCGTGGAGCGCGTGTCCGCGCCTGCGGGCGGCGAGGCCGCCTCGGGGCTCGACCACTTCCTCTCCGCCGTCGCGGCGCGCCACGACCGCTGGCGCGAGCTCACGCGGGCGGCGCAGGCCTGGGCGGCCGGGGGCGGCGCGGCGCAAGAGGCGGAAGCCGCGCGCAAGCTCGAGGCCCTGCGGCCCTTCGAGAGCTTCCAGGCCTTCCCGGGGCCGCGGCTGATGGCCGCGCTGGAGGAGCGCGTGGGCTCGGGCGACGCGCAGGGCACGCTGCGCATCGTGCAGCGCGTGATCGGCTCGCTCATGTCGCGCGGCTACCGCGCGGAGGGCGGCGACGGGGAGTCCGACGAGGAGGCGACGCTGGCCGAGCGAGTCCTGCCGACGACGGCGCGCGAGAGCGGCTCGCGTCCGTACTTCGAGGTGGCCTTCGTGACGCCGGCGCCGCCGGCGCGCTGGGCGCACCAGGCCCAGCAGATCCGCAGGCTGCGCCGCCCGCAGGACGAGTTCATCTACGAGCCGGTCATGGTGGGCAGCTTCGAGGACGCGCTGCTGGCGGTCATACTCAACGTGAACCTCGAGGCCCTGGTCATCTACGACGGCTTCCTCTTCGACTCGCTGCACGACGTGCCGCTCTTCAAGAGCTGGATCGAGGCGCGGCTGCCGGCGGGCGCGCGCGACGCCGCCGCCGGCGACTACGGCCTGCTGCTGGCGCGCGTGGTGAAGCAGGTGCGGCCCGAGCTGGACCTGTACCTGCTGGCCGACCGCCAGCCGGACGACCTGCTCGCCGACCCGGGCGCCGCGGGCCTGCGCCGCATCTTCTACGAGGTCGAGGAGCCGCTCGAGATCCACCTCTCGGTGCTGGAAGGCGTGGCCGAGCGCTTCGAGACGCCCTACTTCGACAACCTCAAGCGCTACGCGCAGAAGCCCGTGGGCACCTTCCACGCGCTGCCCATCGCGCGCGGCAAGTCGATCTTCCGCAGCAACTGGATCCGCGACCTGGGCGAGTTCTACGGGCCCACGCTGTTCCTGGCGGAGTCGTCGGCCACGACGGGCGGGCTGGACAGCCTGCTCGAGCCCACCGGCAACATCAAGAAGGCGCAGGACGCGGCGGCGCGCGCCTTCGGCGCCGACCGCGTGTTCTTCGTGACCAACGGCACGTCCACGTCCAACAAGATGGTGCACCAGGCGCTGCTCGAGCCGGGCGACATCGTCATCGCCGACCGCAACTGCCACAAGTCGCACCACTACGGCATGGTGCTCGCGGGCGCGCAGCCCTGCTACGTCGAGGCCTTCCCGCTGGTCGCCTACTCGATGTACGGCGCGGTGCCGCTGCGCGCCATCAAGCAGGCGCTGCTCGAGCTCAAGGCCGCCGGGCGGCTGGACAAGGTGCGGCTGGTCACGCTGACCAACTGCACCTTCGACGGGCACGTCTACGACACGCGCCGCGTGATGGAGGAATGCCTGGCGATCAAGCCGGACCTCATCTTCCTGTGGGACGAGGCCTGGTTCGGCTTCGCGCGCTTCTCGCCCTTCCTGCGGCCGCGCACGGCCATGGGCGCGCGGCAGGCGCTCAAGGAGGCCTTCGCCGATCCGGCCTACCTCGAGCGCTACCTGGCGCAGGCGGAGGCGCTGGGCGCGGACCTCGACCCGAAGGACAAGCGCGTGCTCGAGACGCGCCTCGTCCCCGACCCGCGGCGGGCCAAGCTGCGCGTCTACCAGTGCAACTCGACGCACAAGTCCATGTCGGCCCTGCGCCAGGGCTCCATGGTGCTGGTGGGGGACGAGGACTTCGCGCAGCACGAGCAGGCCTTCAAGGAGGCGGTCTTCACGCACGCCTCCACCTCGCCCAACCTGCAGATCATCGCCTCGCTGGACGTCGCGCGGCGGCAGATGGAGCTGGAGGGCTACGAGCTGGTCATGGGCGCCATCCAGAACGCCTTCGACATCCGGCGCCAGGTGAACGGGCACCCGCTCATCTCGAAGTACTTCCGGGTGCTCGACCCGGCGCAGATGATCCCGGACGAGTTCCGCCCGTCGGGGCTGGCCAGCTTCACCGGCGGCGCCACCTGGGTGGACGGCTCGCGCGCCCTGCGCGAGGACGAGTTCATGCTCGACCCCACGCGCATCACGCTGGTGTGCGGCACGGCCGGCTTCGACGGCACGCAGTTCAAGAACCTGCTGGCCTCCGAGTACGAGATCCAGCTCAACAAGACCTCGCGCAACTCGATCCTGCTGCAGACCAACATCAACAACACGCGCAGCGACGTGGCCAACCTGGTCAAGGTGCTGGCTGACATCTCGCGCGGCCTCGAGGAGCGGCTGAAGAGCGGCGGCGAGCCGGCGCAGGCGGCCTTCAAGGCGCGCGTCAAGTCGCTCATGGAGGACGTGCCCGACCTGCCCAACTTCAGCCGCTTCCACGACCGCTTCCGCGACGACCCCAAGGGCCGGACGCTGGAGGGCGACATGCGCTCGGCCTTCTACATGGCCTACGACTCCGAGCGCTGCGAGCACATCAAGCTCATGAGCCCCGAGATCGACAAGCGCCTGGCCTCCGGGCCGCCGCTGGTCTCCGCGCACTTCGTGATCCCGTACCCGCCCGGCTTCCCGATCATGGTGCCGGGCCAGGTCATCGCGCCGGACACGATCGAGTTCATGCGCAAGCTCGACGTCAAGGAGATCCACGGCTACGACGCCACGCTCGGCCTCAAGCTGATCCGGCCGGAGGTGCTGGGCGAGGGCGGCGGCGGCGGCGGCGCCGCGTCCGGCAAGAAGCCGCGACCCACGGCGTCCGCCGGGCCTGCGGGAGGCGCGGGCCGGTGATCATCCGCGCCGCCACGACCGCCATGCCGACCCGCGGCACGACCGCGCGCGGGCCTCGCGCGCCCGCCGCCGACCGTCCCCAGGACCGGAGGAGAGCATGATCGACTGGATCTTCACCACGCTGCGCGCGTCCCCGGAGATCGCGATCTTCCTGACGCTCGCGCTGGGCTTCTACTTCGGCAAGTTCAAGTTCAAGGGGATCGGCCTCGGCGCGGTGACGGCCACGCTGCTGGCGGGCGTGATCATCGGGCAGATCGGGATCACCATCAACCAGCCCCTGAAGGCCACGGCCTTCCTCATGTTCCTGTTCGCCGTGGGCTACGCCGTCGGGCCGCAGTTCGTGCGCGGGGTCGCGAAGGACGGCCTGCCCCAGGCGCTCTTCTCGGTGGTGCAGTGCCTGTTCTGCCTGGCGGCGCCGGTGCTCATCGTGAAGCTCGTGGGCTACGACCTCGGCTACGCCGCGGGCCTGTACTCGGGCTCGCAGACGATCTCGGCGGCCATGGGCCTGTCCACCGACGCGATCAACCGCCTGGGCCTCGAGGCCGACAAGGCCAAGGCCCTGCTGGACTCGATGCCGGTCGCCTATGCCGTGACCTACATGTTCGGCACGGTCGGCTCGGCCATCGTGATCGCCGTGGTCGGTCCGATCCTGTTCCGCATCGACCTCGTCAAGGCCTGCAAGGAGTACGAGGAGCAGTTCGGTGGCGGGGGCAGGGAGATGGGCGGGGCCGGCTCGGCCTGGCACAAGTGGGAGCTGCGCGCCTTCCGCGTGAAGAAGGGCGGCAGGGTGGTGGGCCTGAAGGCCGCCGAGGCCGAGGCGCAATTCCCCGACGCCCGGCTGTACGTGCTGCGCTTGCGGCGGGACGGCAAGATGCTGGAGGCCACCTCGGAGACCGTCCTGCAGGAGGGCGATGTCCTGGCGGTGGCCGGCGCGCGCGAGGTCCTCGTCAAGGCCGTCGGCGAGGGCGCGCAGGAGGTCGACGACCCCGAGCTGCTCAACGTGCCCGTCGAGGGCGTCGACATCTACGTCACCAGCAAGGCGGTCGACGGCAAGACGCTGGCCGAGCTGGCCGGGCAGCCCGGCGCGCGCGGCGTGTACCTGCGCAAGATCGTGCGCGGCGCGACCGCGACCGTCATCCCGATCCTGCCGGGCACCCAGGTCCAGCGCGGCGACATCGTCACCCTCGTCGGGCGCACGCAGGACATCGAGCGGGCCACGAAGCTGCTGGGCGTGGCGGACCGGCCCACGGACGTCTCGGACGTGGCCTTCATCGGCGCAGGCATCACGCTGGGCGCCCTCGTGGGCGCGCTGGTGCTCAAGGTCGGCGGGGTGCCGCTGACCCTGTCGACCGCCGGCGGCGCGCTCATCGCGGGCATCGTGTTCGGCTGGCTGCGGTCCGTGCGGCCGGCCTTCGGCCGCATTCCATCGCCGACGGTGTGGTTCATGAACAACGTCGGCCTGAACATCTTCATCGCCATCGTCGGCATCTCGGCCGGACCGGGCTTCGTCAATGGCCTCAAGGCGCAGGGCGTGAGCCTGTTCCTGTGGGGGGCCGTGGCCACCACGGTGCCGCTCGTGCTCGGCATGCTCGTGGGCAAGTACGTCTTCCGCTTCCACGACGCGCTGCTGCTGGGCATCGTCTCCGGTGCGCGCACCACGACGGCCTCGCTGGGCCTCGTCTGCGACTCGGCGAAGAGCCAGATCCCGGCGCTCGGCTACACCGTCACCTATGCGGTCGGCAACACGCTGCTGACCATCTGGGGTATGGTCCTGATCCTGCTGCTGAGTTGAGAGGCAAGCCTTTCGCGGAGTGACCGACATGTCGACCACGATGGATCCACCGACCCCGAAGGGGCGGCGCAGCGCGGCGAAGCCCGCGAAGCGAGCCAAGGCCCCGACGGCCCCCAAGCCAACCCCCGCGCGAGCCCAAGCCGCGTCCGACCTGAACCTGCAGCAGTACGAGAAGCTGGGCCCCTTCGAGATCAAGGACTTTCTCGCCAAGGTGGCGTCGAAGTCCGCGCAGGAGGCCTCGAGCAGCTACCTCAACGCCGGGCGCGGCAACCCCAACTGGGTGGCCACCGAGCCGCGCGAGGCCTTCTTCCTGCTGGGGCAGTTTGCGATCACCGAGTGCAAGCGCGTGCTCGACCTGCCGCCGGGCGTGGCCGGCATGGCCAAGGCGCCGGGCATCGCGTCGCGCCTCGAGGCCTGGCTCACGAAGCACGCCGACATGCCGGGCGCGCCCTTCCTGCAGCGCATGCTGCCGTGGACGGTGAAGAAGTTCGGCTTCGACGCCGACGCCTTCGTGCACGAGCTCGTGGACTCCATCATCGGCGACCACTACCCCGTGCCCGACCGCATGCTCGTGCACAACGAGCAGATCGTCCACGAGTACCTCGAGTGGGCGATGTGCGGCAGCCCCAGGCCCAAGGGCAAGTTCAAGCTCTACGCGGTGGAGGGTGGCACCGCAGCGATGTGCTACATCTTCAAGTCGCTCAAGAGCAACCGCATCCTGAACCAGGGTGACACGATCGCGCTGGGCGTGCCGATCTTCACGCCCTACCTCGAGATGGCGCACCTCGAGGACTACGACCTGCACTTCGTCGAGGTGCACGCGAAGCAGGAGAACCGCTTCCAGTACCCCGACGAGGAGCTGAAGAAGCTGCTCGACCCCAAGGTCAAGGCCTTCTTCGTCGTCAACCCGGGCAACCCGTATGCCGTCGCGATCTCCAACGAGACCATCAGGAAGATCGGCGACATCCTCAAGAAGCGGCCCGACCTCATCCTGCTCACCGACGACGTCTACGGCACCTTCGTGCCGGGCTTCCGCTCGCTCATGGGCGCCTACCCGCGCAACACCATCGGCGTGTACTCGTACAGCAAGTACTTCGGCTGCACCGGCTGGCGTCTCGGCACGGTCGCGGTGCACGAGGACAACATCTTCGACGAGATGATCGCGCGGCACCCGGAGAGCATCAAGAAGCAGCTCGACAAGCGCTACGGCGGCCTGACGCTCGAGCCGCGCAAGATCGCCTTCATCGACCGCATCGTGGCGGACAGCCGCGACGTCGCGCTGAACCACACGGCCGGCCTCTCGCTGCCCCCGCAGGTCATGATGACGCTCTTCTCGCTCAGCGAGCTCATGGACGACCGCAAGGACTACCAGAAGGCCTGCATCGGCATCGTCAAGAAGCGCGTCGAGGCCACCATCGAGGGGCTGGGCATCGAGGTCAGCCCCAACGAGCACTTCGACTGGTACTACGGCCTCATCGACTTCGAGTTCTTCGCCCGCAAGTACCTGGGCGAGGAGTTCGTGAAGTGGATGAAGGACAACATCCATCCGCTCGACATCGTGTTCCGCCTCGCGGAGGACCACGGCATCGTGCTGCTCAACGGCAGCGGCTTCGCGGCCCCCGACTGGTCGGTGCGCGTCTCCTTCGCGAACCTCGACGACCACGTCTACGACGACATCGGCCGGGCGGTGCGCGCCATCGCGCGCGGGTACCGGCTGGCCTACGAGCAGGCCACCGGCAAGACCATCGCGCCGGCGGGAGGCGGGAAGTCGAAGGGCGCGAAGCGCTGAGCGGGGAGAAAGGCGAGCGAATGCGACGCTCGCGCCTGCCGCAGCGCGCGGGTTTCCTTCGAGACCGCATCGGGGTCTAGGATCCCCGCATGCTGCTGAGCGAGCTGCCACAATCCGGATCGGCCTTCGAGGTGCCCGGGTGGTTCGCCCTGCTGGCGCACTTCACCTTCGGCGCCACGGGTGCGCTCTCCGGCCTGCGGCGCGGCTACGACGTCATCGGCGTGGTCTTCGTGGCCATGGTCACCGCCATCGGCGGTGGCCTCATCCGCGACGGAGTCCTCATCTCGCGCGGCCCGGCGAGCATCCTCACCGACGGCCGGATGCTCTGGGTCGTCCTCGTGGCCGCGGTCGTCTCGCTGGCCTTCCGCCGGCAGATCGACCGCCTCGGCCGCGTGATCGCGGTGATCGATGCGCTCGGCCTGGGCGCCTTCGCGGTCTATGGCACGCAGCGCTCGCTCGACGCGGGCCTCAGCCCGCCGGCCGCGGTGCTCGGCGGCACCATCACCGCCGTCGGCGGCGGCCTGCTGCGTGACATCCTCGTGCGCGAGGAGCCGCTGCTGCTCAAGCCCGGGCAGTTCTATGCACTGGTGGCCATCGGCGGCTGCTGCCTGTACCTGGGCCTCCCGCGCCTCGGGTGGGTGACGCCGCACGACGCGGCCTACATCACCGTCGTCGCGGTCTTCGTGGTCCGCATCCTGGCCATCGAGCTCAACTGGCGCACGACGGCGTTGGGCGACATGGTGGAGAAGCCGCGGGAGTGAGGCGGCGCAGCGAGGGAGCCTGCAGGATCCATGGGCAGCGAGCTCGCCTTCGCCCGTCCGGACGCGCACAAGCTGGAGGCGCGCCTCCAGCGAGGAGACGGCGGTGGTGGTGGGGGCGCTGAGCGGGCTCGTGGAGGAACTGGCGGGGCAGATTGCGGTGCAGTTGGGCGGCGCCGCGGCCGCATCCAGGGGACGCTGACCCCCAGAATTGGCCGCCTCGACGCTCATTTGGCGCATGGAGGACCAGGTCGATTCTGGTCGACCAGTCCGTGATGAGTTTCGGAGCACGGCATGAGCAATTCGGCGAGCCGGCCTGTGGCGACGAACGAACTGCTCAGAGCACCGCGGTGAGGCAAACATGGTGAGCTCGCAGTCGCCGCATCCGATCCGCAAGAGGGTTCAGCGGTGGCTCCGATCCGGTGCTGTGGCGGCTGGCACGTGTCTGCTGGCATTTGGGTTCTTCTGTGCGCTCGTTGCGGCACGGGAGCGCGCGTGGCCGTGGCTCGACCGTGCTCCTTCCCATGGCTGGCTGCACTGCGTCAACGACACCGGCGGAGCGGTGGCCTGGGGCTTGCGCTTCGATGGAGCGACGGAATGGTCGTGGTATCGACCGGACTGGTTCGACGGCGAGCCCGAACCAAGCAGGTGGCGACCGGAGCGCGAGGTGCTCCGGATCGTGCCGGGGTGCGATGAATGGGCTGGCCAGGTCCGCGAAGTTCGAGTGGAGCATCCCGGGTCGAGCGACCTTCCTGCCGCGGCATGGTCGTTCGCCTTCGAGCCCGGCGGGCATTTCCGCCTCAGGGCTGATCGTTCGGGCCAACTGTTCGTGTCGTCTGGCGCGGTCACCTGGCTCGGCAATGTCTCCTTCGGCCCCGAGCGAGCCGTCGCCGGCCCATGAGCCGCCGACACGCCAGGTCGATTCGATGAGCAGGTCAGCTCGAATCGTGGCGCTGGCAGCCCTGGTGGCGGGCAGCCTGGTTGTCGCTGCGAGCCTCCTCGATTCGAACGCCGGCTGGCCTCGCGGCCTAGCGGACCTCGAAGGCCATTGGGCCCTCGACGAAGTGCGCGGCACGTTCGAGGTCCCCCCTCCAGACAGCCTCACTTTCGGTCCAGGACCCGCCCCGAACCTCGTGCGTATCTCGGACGGCACTCGCGGGGCGGACTTCGTGGTTCAGGGTGGCGGCCGGTTCGTGTTCGACGGGAGTCAGCATTTCGAACCGCTGCTGCCCGCAGGATCAACCGAAGTGTTCACGATGACGCACCTGCGCCCAGCGCTGCCCGCCTGGGATCACCTCATCTTCTTTCCGGACGGCATGCCGATCGGTCCCGACGCCAATCGAAGGTCCATCCGCTACGAGCGTGAGTGAACAGGCGCAGACTCGGCTGCCTCACTCCCGCCCTTCCGCCTCCGCCCGCATCTCCGGCTCCAGATCCACCCCCAGCCCATCCGCCACCCGGTTGATGTAGCTGAAGTACGCCGTGATCTGCGCCGCGTCGCTGATCGCGCGGTCGTCGAAGCCCGCCTGCCGCAGCGCCTCCACGTGCTCGCTCGTCACGCTCGCCGGCTGCAGCGCCACCCGCTCCGCATACTGCAGCAGCGCCCTGAGCTTCGCCGTGGGCGCCGCCTCGCTGCCCTGGGCCGCGATGTCGGCGGCGAAGGCGACGGCGTCCGCGGGCCCGCCTGGCCCCAGGGGCTGCTTGCCGGCCTTCAGCTCCTTGTCGACCTCGTCACGGAGGTCGTCCCGGTGGGCGAGGATTCAGTAGAAGCAGTCGTTGACGCGCGAGACCGTGGTGGCGATGGCCTCGCGCTCGATGCGGGACAGCGGCCCGGCTCCGAACATGAGCGCCAGATACATGCGCATGGACGCATCGAGCGCGGAGGGGTTCAGGCTCTGGATGCGCAGGATGTTGAACACCCGGCCGGCGCGGTGGATGGCGTCCGCGTAGATGCGCGCGAGGGGGCCCTCGGCGTCCTCCGGCGCGACCGTGCGGATGTGGGCCATGGCGGCGAAGTGTAGCGGCGGCCACCTCCTGACCGGCGCTTCAGGAACCCGGGCCCGCTTGATTCCGGAGGCCGGAAGCCCTTTCCTGACGTGGACCGTCAACTCGTGGAGGAGCCCGCATGGACCAGGACAGTTGGAAGCCCATCGTCGAAGGCCTGCTGCGCTGGGGCCACGTCTTCGCGGGCATCATCTGGATCGGCCACCTGTACTTCTTCAACTGGGTCAACGGTCCCTTCGCGGGGACGATGGACAAGGACACCAAGCAGAAGGTGGTCCCCGAGCTCATGCCGCGCGCCCTGTTCTGGTTCCGCTGGGGCGCTGCGTGGACGTGGCTGTTCGGCTACCTGCTGCTGGGCCTGGTCTTCTACATGGTCAAGACCACGCTGTTCGAGCCGACCCCGGGCGCGGAGGTGGGCTGGGGTCCGGGCGCGGGCGTCATGGCGCTGCTGGTGCTGATCGCGCCCTTCATCTACGACGCCGTGTGCAAGTCGCCGCTGGGCAAGAGCAACCAGACGCTGGCCATCGTCGGCATCATCATCGTGGGCGGCCTCATGTACGCCTACCACGACTGGGCGCACTTCACCTACCGCGCGTCGCTGATCCATCTCGGCGCCACCTTCGGCACCATGATGGCCTTCAACGTCTGGTGGCGGATCTGGCCGCTGCAGAAGAAGCTCATCGCGGCCGTGAAGGCCGGGCAGGCGCCCGACGCCGCGTGGGCCGCCGTCGCCGGCGCGCGCAGCAAGCACAACACCTACATGTCCGTGCCGCTGGTCTTCGCCATGCTCAACATGCACATGTCCGGCTTCGCCTACGGGCCGCCGGGCGTGAGCACCATGGCCGTGGTGGCCGTGGGCTGGCTGGTCACGCAGTGGATCTACAAGAAGGCGGCCACGGTCAAGGGCTTCTGACGGCGCTTCAGCCGACGATCCTGTAGACCCGCACGAGCTGGCCCAGGACCTTGCGCCGGGTCACCAGCTCGCACCACCGCATGCGGTCGATGTCCTTGAGGGCCGGCCGCACCGGGCGGTCGGGGTCGCCGATGAGCAGGATGTGCGTGACCCCGTAGCGCTTCGCGGTGGCGCGGATGGTGGGCTCGTTCTCGTAGGGGATCATCACGCAGCGCAGGCCGGTCAGCGCGTGCAGCTCGTGCACGTCGCGCGCCATGATCACCGGGCCGGGACCCAGCAGCGGCAGCGTCTTCTCGCTCCAGGCCTTGTAGAAGGCGTTCAGGTCGTCGATGTCCTGGGCCTTGCGCACCATGGACTGCCTGGCCCACGTGAACTGCCCGGCCATGATCCACGCCACGACCAGCGCCGCCGCGATGTGCGCGAAGCGCTCGTGGCGCGGCCCGGTGAGCCGGAGCAGGCGCAGCAGTAGGCGCCCGCCCTCCACCAGCGCGAAGGCCGCGTAGATCAGGAAGGCCGGGTACAGCGAGTACATCCCGGAGCGAAAGCTCTCGGGCCCGACGGCGGTAAAGACCAGCGAGTAGAAGCTGAACTCCAGCAGGGCCTGTCCGGCCAGCGGCACCAGCGCGCGGCGCGTCGCGGCGCGGCCGAGCGCGGCCAGCACGCCGGCCCACGCCAGCCAGAGCACCGCCACCACGGCGGGCACCGCCCAGGCCCCGTCACGGTCGGAGGCCCCGGAGACGAGGCCGGTTCTCAGCGTGTCCCAGTTGATGCCGGCCACGTGCCGCTTCTGCTGCCACACCTTGCCCCAGCCGTCGGCCAGCCAGGTCTGCGGCGTCACGCTGCCGGGCAGGGAGTACCAGGACTCGTAGTCGGAGAGGAAGGCGGCGCGGAAGCTGCCGCCCGGCTGGAGGGCGCCGTACAGCGAGAGGTTGTGCGCCCACCACGGCGACATGACCAGGGCGTAGCCGGCCACCGCCGCCAGCAGCACGCGCCACCACGTCGGACGCGGCCGCGGCGCCACGACCAGCCACGAGAGGCCCAGCGCCGCGAAGAGCACCACGCCGTCGCTGCGCGCCATGTGCGTGGCGCCGATGGCCGCGCCGGCCCAGATCCAGCCGCGCCCGGTGCGCGCCGCGCGCAGTCCGAGGAACAGCGCGAGCGACGCCAGCACCACGTACGGCCCGTGCGAGAGCGGCGCGCACGGCTGGTCGAGGAACAGGTGGAAGGTGGACGCCAGCGCCGCGCCCAGCAGCGGCGCGAGGCGCCCGCCCACGAGCTGCCGCCCGAGCAGGTACACGACCAGCGGCAGCACCGAGGTGACCACGATCATGCTCGTCTGCGCCACCGCGTAGCCGACGCCGAAGAGCTTCATGCCCGCCGCGCAGATGAGCGACGGCAGCGGCATCCACCACACGTTGCTGGGCGTCGGCAAGCCCTTGGGGTCGTCCCAGAAGTTCCAGATGTAGTCGATGACGAAGCCGCGCCCCTGCGCGAGGTTCTTCGCGACGGTGTAGTAGAACGAGACGTCGCCGTGGTTCAGCCCCGTGCGCGGCGCGTTGACCACCAGCCGCACGACGAGGCCCAGCACGCACAGCGCGGCCACGGCCAGGGCGGCGAGGCGCCGCGCGCGCGGGTCGTCGTCGGCCTGCGCGGGCGCGGCGGGCGACTCCATCAAGCGCTCAGGCGACGGGCGGCTCGACCAGGCCCGCCGCCTCCGGCTCGGCCTCGGCCGCGGCCAGCTCGGCCTCGCGCAGCAGCGCACGCTCCGCCAGCAGCCGCTCGCGCCGCGTGGCGCGCCCGATGCGGGCCGCGTCGCGCACCGAGAGCAGTGCCACCCAGCCGTAGCCCACCGCGTAGATGGCCAGGAAGGGCCCGACCAGGAACTTGCGCTCCTGCAGGTACAGCACCGCACCCCAGGCGCACCAGCAGGCCAGCGCGGTCTCGGCCACGAAGGCCAGCTCCAGCGGCGAGCGGTAGCCCGAGAAGCTGCGCCGGCGGCTGGTGTCGGTGAGGTTGCGCTTGGGCGTGCGCACGAAGGCGCTGTCGATGCCCAGCAGGGCCTCGACCACCGCGCGCGTGTTGCTCACGGCGATGCCCGTGCCCATGACCATGAGCAGCGGCAGCTCGCGCACGCGCCGGCCCCATTCGCGCGGGCGCAGGGCCTTCTGGCTCGTGACGTACAGGAAGTTGGGCCCGCAGGTGCCGCCCATCATCATGAAGCCGAACAGCCCCCAGGTCCAAACCGGCGCATGGAAGTTGTCGGGCCACAGCAGCAGCGTGGGCACCGCGAGGATGGCCACCACGACCATCAGGGGATGCACCAGGTAGTGCGTGAGGTGCAGCGCCGCCTGCAGGCGCACGACCCGCGGCAGCGGCGCGCGCAGCACGCGCGGCAGCAGCTTGCGCGCCGTCTGGATCGAGCCCTTGGCCCAGCGCCGCTGCTGGCTCTTGAAGGCGGCGATGTCGGCCGGGATCTCCGCCGGCACCTCCACGTCCACCGCGTACTCCACCTGCCAGCCGCGCAGCTGCGCGCGGTAGGAGAGGTCGAGGTCCTCGGTGAGCGTATCGGCCTGCCAGCCGCCGGCATCGGCTATGGCCGCCTTGCGCCACATGCCCGCGGTGCCGTTGAAGTTGAGCATCCACCCGGCCCAGCAGCGCCCGGCCTGCTCCACGCTGAAGTGCCCATCGATGGCCAGGCCCTGCGCGCGCGTCAGCGGCGAGAGGTCGCGGTTCAGGTGGCCCCAGCGCGCCTGCACCAGGCCCACGCGCGGGTTCTCGAAGAAGGGCACCAGGTCGCGCAGGAACGAGGGCTGCGGCACGAAGTCGGCGTCGAAGATGGCCAGCAGCTCGCCGTTGGCCACGGCCATGCCGGCCTTCAGGGCGCCGGCCTTGAAGCCGCTGCGGTCCGTGCGGTGCAGGTGCACGATGTTCAGGCCGCGACGCGCCAGGCGCGCCACGTGCTCGGCTGCCAGCTCGCGCGTGTCGTCGGTGCTGTCGTCGAGCACCTGGATCTCCAGCCGGTCCCGCGGCCAGTCCAGCTGTCCCACCGCCTCCAGCAGGCGGTCCACGACGTAGCGCTCGTTGAAGATGGGCAGCTGCACCGTGACCCGCGGCAGCTGCTCGTCGCGCACCCGGGCGCGGTAGTCGGCGCGGAGCGCCGCCAGACGTGCGGTGCGCGTGGTGCGGTGCCGCCGGAACTGCCAGCACAGCACCAGGCAGTTGAGGCCGAAGACGCACAGGCCGAGGACGGCCAGCCAGTAGACGGCCAGCAGCGCGTAGGTCATTCCGTGTGGTGTCCCGAGGTCGCGGGGGTACGCCGACCGGCGACGCCCAGCCCGGTCAAACAGCCGAGCCTACTCCGCGGCCTTGATGGGGTTCCACTGTCTGCAGATTTCGCGCAGCCGCCTTCCTTGGTGCCGCGGCAGCCCGGACGGCCCGTGGGGGCACCGCGGCGACAAGCCCCGGCGCCCCCGGGCCACGGGCTCGCCATGCCGCTCGCCACCGGGCACCCGCTTGCTAGGCTCGCGCCACCCGAGGGAGGCGCCGCCTTGAGCGAGCTGGTGCGACTGACCATGGACGGCCCCGTGGCCCTGCTGACGCTGGACCGCCCGGCCGTGATGAACGCGCTCTCCTTCGACACACTGGGCGCACTGCGCGCGCACGTGGACCGCCTGGCGGGGGAGGCCGACGTGCGGGTGGTCCTCGTCACCGGCGCCGGCGACAAGGCCTTCAGCGCCGGCGCGGACCTCAAGGAGCGCGTCGGCTTCACCGAGGAGCAGACGCGCGACTTCGTGGCGCGCATCGGCGATACCTTCGACGCCGTCGCCGCCCTGCCCATGCCCACCGTGGCGGTCCTCAATGGCGTGGCCTTCGGCGGCGGCTGCGAGCTGGCCCTCGCCTGCGACCTGCGCCTCATGTCCAGCAGCGCGCAGATCGGCCTCACCGAGACCTCCCTGGCGATCATCCCCGGCGCCGGCGGCACCCAGCGTCTGCCCCGCCTCGTCGGCGTCGCCCGCGCCAAGGAGCTGATCTTCTCCGCCCGCCGCGTCGCCGCCGAGGAGGCCCTGCGCATCGGCCTGGTGAACGAGACTTGCTCCCCCCAGGAGCTCCTCCCGCGCGCTCACTCCCTGGCCGCCGCCATCGCCGCCAACGGCCCCCTCGCCGTCCGCGCCGCCAAGGAAGCCATCAACCTGTCCGAGCGCGGCGGCGACCTCTCCCATAACCTGCGCCGCGAACGCGACCTCTACCTCCAACGCGTCCTCCCCAGCTCCGACCGCCTCGAAGCCCTGGCCGCCTTCCGCGACAAGCGCCCCCCAAGCTTCAAAGGCCGCTAACCCCCCCCGCACGCGTCGCCCCCCGCGGCCGGCAGCAGCCGGCCCGCCTGCCGTCCCCGTGCATGGCGCTCTGCAAGCCCCACCCGCGCACCGTCGAGGCTGCTCGCTGGCGCCGCGAAGGCGGCGCCAGCGGAAGCCGGCAGGCATGCAGGAGCATGTGTCCGCCGTCGCTGCCCAGCCCCGCTCACACGCGCGTGGAGCGGAACGGCACCCGCTGAAGACTCTCCCTGATCACCTGACCAAGGTCGACGACACGAAAGGGCATGGCTGGTCGGTAGCGGCGCGTACCTCGATGTAGAATCCCTGCCGTGCAGGTGTCGAGGTTCATGACGCGCCGGCCGGTGACGGTGGCTCCGGAAGCGTCGATCGACGACGCCATCGGCCTCATGGAGCGCCACGGCTTCCGCCACCTGCCGGTGGCGCGCGGGGCCGAGGTGCTGGGCATGGTCTCCGACCGCGACGTGCGCCTCGGCACCGGCGGGCAGGCGCTGGCCGCGCTGGGCGTGCCCGAGGAGGCGGGCCTGCCGCGGCGCGTGGACCAGATCATGCGCGCGCCCGTCGTCTGCGTGGAGGAGCACGAGCGCGGGCCCACCGCCGCGCGCCGCATGATCGAGCAGCGCATCGGCGCGCTGCCGGTGCTGGAGAGCGGGCGCCTCGTGGGCATTGTCACGGAGACCAACCTCGTCTCCGCCTTCCGCGACCTGTGCCGCGACCCCGCGCACGCCGACGAGCTGGACCGGCCGGTCGAGGAGGTCATGCACAGCCTCGTGGTCACGATGGAGCCCGACGAGACGCTCGAGGACGCCATCGAGCGCTGCCACGACTGGCGCATCCGC
>DASUFI010000314.1:0-26700 GCA_036274635.1 Planctomycetota bacterium | reverse complement strand
CTGTCCAAGCCCGCGGGGATGCTGCAGGTAAATCCGCAGCGCATGTCCTCGGAGGTGATGGGGAGCGCTTCGGCGCGAACCTACCGAAGGCCCTTCCAGGAAAAACCTCTAGTGAGTCGCTGGCCGACCGTACCGGAAACTGACACAGGTGGGTAGGGTGAGTAACCCAAGGCGCTCGAGAGAACCATCGTCAAGGAACTCGGCAAAATTTCTCCGTAACTTCGGAATAAGGAGCGCCATCCGTGGTGAGGCGGTTCACCCGCTGAGCTGCAGATGGCCGCAGAGAATCGGTCCCTGCGACTGTTTATCAAAAACACAGGTCTGTGCTAAGTCGAACCGACGCTGTATACAGACTGACGCTTGCCCAATGCCGGAAGGTCAAAAGGACGGGTTAGCCGCAAGGCAACGCCTGGAATTGAAGCCCCGGTGAATGGCGGCCGTAACTATGACGGTCCTAAGGTAGCGAAGTTCCTTGTCGGGTAAGTTCCGACCCGCACGAAAAGCGTAACGACAGGGGTGGTGTCTCGACGATGGACTCGGTGAAATTGTAGTTGTGGTGAGAATACCACATCCCCGCGCCAGGACGAAAAGACCCCGTGAACCTTTACTGTAGGCTGGTATTGGTTTCTAGTCGGGCATGCGTAGCATAGGTGGGAGACGTTGAAGCGACGGCTTCGGCCGTTGTGGAGTCATCAGTGAAATACCACTCTTGCTCTTCTGGAACCCTAACCGTGAATCCGTGAATCCGGACACGGGACAGTGCTTGCTGGGCAGTTTGGCTGGGGCGGTCTCCTCCCAAAGAGTAACGGAGGAGTCCAAAGGCACCCTCAATGCGGTTGGTAATCGCATGTCGAGTGTAAAGGCACAAGGGTGCTTGACTGCGAGACCTATAAGTCGAGCAGGTGTGAAAGCAGGGCTTAGTGATCCGGCGGTTTCCACGTGGAAGGGCCGTCGCTCATCAGACAAAAGGTACTCCGGGGATAACAGGCTGATCTCCCCCAAGAGTCCGTATCGACGGGGAGGTTTGGCACCTCGATGTCGGCTCATCGCATCCTGGGGCTGAAGAAGGTCCCAAGGGTTTGGCTGTTCGCCAATGAAAGCGGTACGCGAGCTGGGTTCAGACCGTCGTGAGACAGGTCGGTCTCTATCCGGCGCGGGCGAAGGAAACTTGCGGAGATTTGTCCCTAGTACGAGAGGATTGGGACGGACGTACCCCTGGTGTACCAGTTGTCGCGCTAGCGGCAGTGCTGGGTAGCTATGTACGGAAAGGATAAACGCTGAAAGCATATAAGCGTGAAGCCAGCTCCAAGATGAGGTTTCCCCATCAGGCTCCTGGAAGATCACCAGGTTGATAGGCTCGCGGTGCAAGCGCAGCAATGCGTTCAGCTCACGAGTACTAATAGGCCGATCGACTTGACTACATTTCTTCGCTGCTCCGTGCCGCATCTGGCGGCGCGCGGAGCAGCGCAGATGCCGCGCTCGAGAACTCGGCCGAAAGGCCGTGTCTCGGTCAAGCGCTGGTGACCGCATTCCTGAAGATTCATCCCGGTGCAGATACCGATCTGGCCACACCTGTTCCCATTCCGAACACAGTCGTTAAGCAGATCGGGCCGATGGTATTGGCTTACGCCGAGAGAGTAGGTTCGTGCCGGGGTATTGACTGCGAGTGCCCGTGGTCGCGCGATGAAAGCGTGGCCACGGGCGCTCCCTTTTCCGGGTGGCCGTGACAGAACATGTCGTCCATGTCGAGCGTGGCGGCGGGTACGCGCCGGTTTAGGATGCGCGAATGTCGAGCCCTGCGCAGCGAACGACGGTGGATCCTGCGATCGCGCAGCGGCTGCCACGTCCCCGGGCCCGGAGCGAAGCGAGCCGGCGGGTGGGTCGCAGGTGTCTCGGCTGGGCGGCCGTGGTTCCGCTGCTGATCCTCGCCTCCTGCGGCGGCGATTCGCCCGCTCCACCCGCAGCCGCGCCGAAGGCTCCGGCCGCGCCCACGGCCCGGGTGCGCGGCGTGCTGCTGGTCTCGATCGACACGCTGCGCCAGGACCGGCTGGGCCTCTACGGATACGGGCGGTCGACGAGCCTCAACCTGGACGGCCTGGCGCGGCGGGCGACCGTGTTCGACGGCGCCCGCGCGCAGGCCTCGCAGACGGCGCCCTCGCACGCGTCGGTGTTCACGTCCACGTTCGCGGGCGAGCACGGCATCTACAACGTTCATGCGGAAGACGCGCAGTGGCCCACGCTGCCGCCGGGCGTGACGACGCTTGCGGAGGACCTGCAGGGCGCCGGCGTGCTGACCGCAGCCTTCGTCTCGGGCGGCAACCTCACGAAGAAGATGGAGATGAACCGCGGCTTCGACGTGTGGGACGAGCGCATGGAGGACGTGTCGGGACGCGTCGACGCGCTGCTGCACTGGCTGCGGGGCGTGGGAGACAGGCCCTTCTTCGCGCTGCTGCACACCTACCAGGTGCACGCGCCCTATGTGCCGCCCAAGGACCGCGCCGACGCCTTCACGGACCCGGCCTACCAGGGGCCGCTCCGCGCGACCTATGAGCGCTACCTGGCGATGCCGATGGCCGAGGCCTTCGCGCTCGGCGTGGGCGAGGACTACTGGGGCAAGGAGATGATCGACTACACCGATGCGGACGTGAAGTTCCTGTCGGATCTCTACGACGGCGAGATCGCCTACGTCGACGGCGAGCTGCGCCGGGCCTATGAGGCGGTGGTCAAGGGGCCGCGCGCCGCGGATACGGCCATCATCGTCTTCGGCGACCATGGCGAGGAGTTCCGGGACCACGGCAAGTTCCAGCACGACCAGGTCTTCGACGAGCTGGTCCACGTGCCCCTGCTCATCGATGCCGGGGGAGCGCTGGAGCGTCAGGGCTGGAAGGGGCGCGTGGCGCGAGCGGTGCAGCTGGTGGACCTGGCCCCGACGATCGCGGAGCTCCTGGGCGTGGCCGCGCCGACGGACCGATGGGAGGGCCACTCGCTGGTGCCGCTGCTGCAGCCGGAGACGCGGGCCGATGCCGAGGGCCGCGACGCACCGCCGGTCTTCAGCGAGCTGACCCGTGAGCACGGTACGCAGGACTATCACGCGATCACGTGGCACGGTTGGAAGTACATCCTTCACAGGCAGCCGAGCATCGGGAAGGCGTGGGAGCACCTCTTCCACCTCGAGATGGATCCGGGCGAGAAGATCAACCTGATCGACAGCACGGACGCCGCCCCGACCCAGGCCCTTGCCGGCCTGCGGGCGCAGTTGCAGGCCTTCACCGAGCGGAACGCGGCCGTCCGCAGCCACCTGGGGGAATCCGCGGGGGCGGAGATGAGCCCCGAGGACAAGCAGGCGCTGAAGAGCCTCGGCTACGTGGGCGGCCACTGACGCCTCGACTGCGGCACGGCTGGCCTGCGTCGAGGCTGGTCGGGGTGACTGGATTCGAACCAGCGACCTTCTGCTCCCAAAGCAGACGCGCTACCAAACTGCGCCACACCCCGTCGAGCGGCGGCAGTCTAGCGCGCCGTTCTCGCGGGCTGCCACTGCGGTGGCCGCAAGCCGGTGCGGGCGCGCCGGCGGCCTGGATCAGACCTTGCTGCGGACGACGCCCACCACGCGCCCCTGGACCTGGACCTGCCGCACGCGCAGCGGCTTCAGGCTGTCGTTCTCGGGCTGCAGGCGGATCGCGTCGGCCTCGTGGAAGAAGCGCTTGAGCGTGGCCTTCACGCCGCCCGTCGAGGCGTCGGGCAGCAGCGCGACGACGATGTCGCCGTCGCGTGCGGCGTCGGCTGGCTGGACGACGACGAGGTCGCCATCGCAGATGTGAGCCTTGATCATGGAGTCGCCCACGACGCGCAGCAGGTAGGCGTCGCCGGGCGGCGCGAGGTCGTCGAGGGCCATGCTCTCCGGGTTGTCCACGGCCTCGATGGCCGAGCCGGCGGCGATGCGGCCGCGGACCTCGAGCGTGCGGCGGGCGGGTGCCGAGGGCGGCTCGACCAGCTCGATGGAGCGCGCCAGGTTGCGGGTCTTGCGGAGCGCGCCCTTCTTCTCGAGCGCGCTGACGTGCTCGTAGACGGTGATCTTGGAAACGCCGAAGTACTGCGACATCTCGTCCAGGGTGGGCGAGATGCCGCGGTCTCGGATGAAGTCGCGGATGAAGTTGAGGACGGCGAGCTGCTTCTCGGTGAGGAACATGCGTCTCCGCTCAGACCAGGACCACGGCCAGGAAGATCACGAGCATCGCCGCGACGGCGAGCGTCTCGCTGGTGAGGATCTCTCGAATCATGGGCTCTCCTTCCGGACCGCCGGGGTCGGCTCGTGCCGGCCCGAAGCAGGCCTCGTTAGGCTTGGTTTACCCTAACATCGGCTGAAACGCGCCTGGACTTTGGTGAATGTTAGGGAAAATGCCGGGAGGGTCGGCGCGGTGCCGGCCGGGCGGACGTCGAGCCCATGCATGTGAGGCCGTGGATCGCGGCCCGACCAGAGGGAGGGATGCCGGGCATGCACGCGGCGTGCGGCACGTCGCGCTGCCGTTGAAGCCTCGTGGGCAGGGAGGCCGATCTATAGTGAAGCCGAACGGGTCGACTGGCTGGTGCGCAGCTGCGGTGGCGCGGTGCGACGTGGTCCGGCGGCGACCTCCGGAGGATTTCCGTCACGTCGCACCGGGGCTACTCGATCACCCTCACGCGCGCTCGCTCGCGGCGGGCCGCCGGGTGGAGTGGCCGGGCGCCGATGAGGCGGAGGTAGGAGTGGGGAACGGCGCGCTGAAGTCCGAGTTGCCGCAGCTGATGCTGGCGGGTCCCGAGGTGCCGCGACTGCTGGCGCAGCTGCATCCGCTGGAGCTGCCGCGGCGCACGGCGGAGGTGCTCATCATCGGCGGCGGCGTCGCGGGCCTGTCGGCCGGCATCGCGGCCTCGGAGACGTCCGATACGCTCGTGCTGCTCAAGGGCGCTCGCGGCGAGACGGCCACGGCCTGGGCGCAGGGCGGCATGGCGGTGGCGTGGGGCGGCGACGAGGCCACCGCGCTGCACGTGCGGGACACGCTCAACGTCGCCTCGGGGCTCGGGCACCCGCACGTGACCGACGAGGTCGTGCGCGGCGGGCCGGACGTGGTGCAGCGCTGGCTGCAGTGGGGCGCGCGCTTCGACCGCACGGACGACGACCATCTCAAGCTGGCGCTGGAGGGCGGCCACTCGGTGGCGCGCATCGTGCACGCCGGCGACCAGACCGGCGCGGAGATCCAGCGCCTGCTGCTGCAGCGCTCGGCCAGCGCCCCGCGGCTCTCGGTGCTGGAGAACACCTTCGTCCTGGACCTCATCACCGACGGCGAGGCGGTGCGCGGTGCGGTCTGCTGGGCGCCGCGCCAGGGCTTCTTCAGCGTGTGGGCGGCGTCCACCATCCTGTGCACCGGCGGCGTGGGCCAGCTGTACCGCGAGACCAGCAACCCGGCGGCGGCCACGGGCGACGGGCTGGCCATGGCCTACCGCGCGGGCGCGGTGCTGCGCGGCATGGAGTTCGTGCAGTTCCACCCGACGGTGCTGTACGTGGCGGGCATGTCGCGCATCCTGGTGAGCGAGACGGCGCGCGGCGAGGGCGCGGTGCTGCGCGACCGCCACGGGCACCGCTTCATGCCCGACTACCACAAGGACGCCGAGCTGGCTCCGCGCGACGTGGTCTCGCGCTCCATCGTGGCCCAGCTGGCCAAGGTGCACGACACGCACGTCTACCTCGACATGCGCCACCTGCCCGCGGACCGGGTGCGCGCGCGCTTCCCGCACATCCACAAGGCCTGCCTCGAGTTCGGCATCGACATCACGCGCGACCTCATCCCGGTGCACCCGGCCTGCCACTACATGGTGGGCGGGGTGCTGAGCGACGACGACGGCCGCACCTCGCTGGAGGGCCTGTACGTGGCCGGCGAGGCCGCGAGCACCGGCTTTCACGGCGCCAACCGCATGGGCAGCAACTCGCTGCTCGAGGGCGCGGTCATGGGCGACCGCGCCGGACGGCACGCGGCGGGCAGCGCGCACGGCCCGGTCATCCACTCGGACGGCGCCGGATTCTCGGCGCGCAGCGTCTCGGGCGACCTGGATCTGCAGGACCTCGACAACGCTCTGCGCGCGCTCATGTGGCGGCTGGTCGGCATCGAGCGCGACGGGCCAGGCCTCGACCAGGCGGCCAGCCGCCTCTCCACCTGGCACCACCTGGTGAGCCAGCGCGTCTTCGGCGACCCGGCCGGCTGGGTGCTGGTGAACAAGATGCTCGTGGGCTGGCTCATCGCGCGCTCGGCCGTGGCGCGCCAGGAGAGCCGCGGCACGCACTACCGGCGCGACTACCCCGAGCCCGACGACGCGCACTGGCGGCGCGACCTGGACGTCGCGAGGCCCGACCGGACGTGAGGGCGAGCTTCCACGAGACCACCGAGCGCCCGGAGGTGGCGGTGCTCTTCGGCGCCGTCGACGGCCGCGACGCGGCGCCGCTGTCGGAGCTGGCCGGCCTGGCCGAGGCCGCCGACGTGGGCGTGGCCGCGCGCGTGGTGCAGCGGCTCGAGCGCCCGGTGGCCGCCACCTACCTCGGCTCGGGCAAGGTGGTCGAGCTGCGCGACGTCGTGGAGCGCACCGGCGCGGACCTGGCCATCGCCGACATGGACCTCTCGCCGGCGCAGGCGCGCAACCTGACCAAGGCCCTGGGCGTGCGCGTCGTGGACCGCTCCGAGCTCATCATGGACATCTTCGCCCGTCGCGCGCGCACGGCGCAGGCGCAGCTGCAGGTGGAGCTGGCGCAGCTGCAGTACGCGCTGCCGCGGCTGCGCGGCCAGTGGAGCCACCTCGACCGCTACCGCGGTGGCGGCGTGGGCACGCGCGGGCCGGGCGAGAAGCAGATCGAGACCGACCGCCGCCTGGTGCAGAAGCGCATCCAGGAGCTGATGGACAGGCTGGAGACCTTCGAGCGCCGCACACGGCTGCAGATCGAGGGCCGCACCGCGCTGCGCAGCGTGGCTCTGGCGGGCTACACCAACACGGGCAAGTCGACGCTGTTCAATGCGCTCACCGGCGCGGACGTGCCGGCGGTCAACCGCCTGTTCGCCACGCTCGACACGCGCACGCGCCGCTGGCCCATCGAGGGCCTCGACGACGTGCTGCTCTCGGACACCGTCGGCTTCGTGCGCGACCTGCCGCACCACCTGGTGGCCTCCTTCCACGCCACGCTCGAGGAGGTCATCGAGGCGGACCTCGTGCTGCACGTGGTGGACGCCACGGACGAGGACGCGCCCGCGCGCATCGAGGCCGTGGCCGCGGTGCTGCGCCAGATCGGCGCCGACGGCGTGCCCTCGCTCACGGTGCTCAACAAGGTGGACCTCGTGCGCGATGGCATGCACCTGCAGGCGCTGCTCAACAGCGAGCGGGGCGCGGTGGCCGTCTCGGCCCGCACCGGCCAGGGCTTGCCCGAGCTCGCGCGCCGCGTGCGCGAGCACCTGCAGGGCAGCGCGCGCCGCTGGCGCCTGTCGGTGCCCATGGAGCAGGGCCGCCTCATGGCGCAGCTGCGCGAGCTGGCCACGGTGCTGGAGAGCGCCGCGAGCGAGAGCGAGATGACCTTCCAGCTCTCCGTCGCGCCGCGCCAGGCCGGCCGGCTGCGGGCCTGGGCCGAGGGTCACGGGCTCACGCTGCAACCGGCGGGCCACGGCGGCGCGAAGGACGGTGCGCCGAGTGGCCGGAACGGCGCGGGCAACGGCCACGCCCCGCGCCGACGCTGACGCCTCAGCGCAGCTTCAGCACCTGGCCGGCGCGCAGCGCCGCCGGATCGCTGATGCCGTTCAGGCGCGCGAGCTCGTCCGCGAGGCGCGCGCTGCCCAGCTCGCGCTGGGCGATGCCCGAGAGCGTGTCGCCCTGCTGCACCACGTAGGTGTCGTGCTGCGCCGGGGCGGCCGGGGACCTGGAAGTCTGCGCCGGCGGCGACGCCGGCGCGGCCCGCCGCGGCGCGGGCGCCGCGACGACGCCGCCCGGCCCGCCGAGGCGCAGCACGAGCTCGTCGCCGGCCAGCACCTCGGGGTGCAGGGGCGGCTCGGCCGCCGGCAGCACGGCGTCGGCGGCGGCGCGCCCGGAGGCCGCGGCCTTGCCCCCCGGCGCGTGCAGGTTCTCGATCACCACGATGCACAGGCCCACGCAGGCCAGGAACAGGACCAGCAGCAGCGCCCGGCGCGCGTTCAGGTGAGGGCCTGGCCCTTGGCCTGCGGCGGGCTGACGCCCAGCGAGCCCTTCGGGGCCGCCGGCCGCGCGCCGCCGCCCTTGTTGGCGTCGCGCTCCGCGCGCGAGCTGAACATCAGCAGCATCGGGCTGGCCACGTAGATGGACGAGTACGTGCCCACGATGACGCCGATGATCATCGAGAAGGAGAAGCCCTCGAGCACGTTCCGCTTCCCGATGTTCATGATGAAGATCACGATCAGCGTGAGCATGACGGTGAACGAGGTCAGCAGGGAGCGCGCCAGCACCTGGTTCATCGAGGCGTCGATGACGTCGTAGAGCGACGCGTTCATGCGCGGCAGGTTCTCGCGCACGCGGTCGAAGAGCACGATCGTGTCGTTCATCGAGTAGCCGATGATCGTGAGGAAGGCCGCGATCATGGCCAGGTCGATCTCGATGTCCAGCCAGCCCATCTGGTTCACGAGCACGACGATGCCCAGCACGATGGCCGTGTCGTGCACCAGCGCGATGACGGCCGCGAAGCCGTAGCGGTACTCGCGGAAGCGCAGGCGCAGGTAGAGCACGATGCCGACGAAGGAGATGAGGATGGCGCGCAGGGCCGAGTCGCGCAGCTCGGTGCCCACGCGGGCGCCGATGGTGGTGGACTCGGCCAGCGGCGTGCTCGGCCGCGGCACGTCGGTGGCCTGGTCGAGCGCGCTCTTCATGCGCTGCGCGATGAGCTTCGGGTCCACGCCCACGCCCGCGATCTTGCCGGTGATCGCCACGCCGTCGCCGCCGACGGCGGTGGCCTCCACCTGGCTCAGCATGGCGAGGTGCGCCGCCACCTTGGCCGGGTCGGGCGCGCCCTCGAAGTGCAGCGTCGCGCTGACGTGCGTGGTGGAGGCCTCGGCGTCCTCCTGCAGCTGCATGTCGGTGCTGAAGTCGGGCAGCAGCAGGTCGCCCAGCTCCTTCTTGATGGGCTGCTCGTAGCGCTCGGCCAGCGACTCGGAGCCCAGGAGCGCCAGCTCCTGCTTCTCGGTCGTGGCCTCGCCCTTGATCTTGATCAGGAACTGGTGCGCCATCCCCGGCGGGCTGTTCGCGTCGGTGAGCGACACGACCTGCGGATCGGACTCGGGGAAGATCGTGTTCATGCGCTTCACGATCTCGTCCTGCGTCACCGGCTTGCTCAGCCGCACCTGGGCCTTGTAGCCGCCCAGGAAGTCCAGCCCGAACAGCTTGTCCGGGTTGGCGAAGAAGATGGACGCCGCCGAGACCAGCACGAGCACCGCCGAGATGCGCAGGCAGGCGAAGCCGATGCGCATGAACTCGATCTTGGTGTCCGGCCGCACGAAGCGCGCCATCGAGCCGATGTGCTTCATCCGGCCCGTTTCCATGAGCACGTCGTAGATCGTGCGGCCCACGACCAGCGCGGACCAGATCGACGTGATCAGGCCCAGCATGAGCACGACCGCGAAGCCGCGCACCGGCCCTGTGCCCAGCTTGTAGAGCACGAGGGCGGTGATGAAGGCCGTCACGTGGCTGTCCACGATGGTGGCCAGCGCCTTCTCGAAGCCCAGCTTGATGACCTGCGCCGGGCTGTGCGCGCGGTCCTTCTCCTCGCGCATGCGCTCGTAGATGAGGATGTTGGCGTCGACGGCGATGCCGAAGGTGAGGATCAGGCCCGCGAGGCCCGGCAGCGTGACCGTGGCCCCGAGGAACATGAGGATGCCGGCCAGCAGCATGCAGTTGGCCAGCAGCGTCACCGAGGCGTGCACGCCGTGCCAGCGGTAGTACACGATCATGAAGACCACGACGATGAGCAGGCCCGCGATCGAGGCGTTGACGCCGGCGTTGATGGCCGCCTCGCCCAGCGACGGGCCGATGGTGTTCTCGAAGAGCAGCCGCGGCTTCATCTGCAGGCTGCCGGAGCGGATGACCGTGAGGTAGTCCTTGATCTCGCGCTCGGAGAAGCCGCCGATGCCGCCGGCCTCGATGACGAAGGACCCGTCCAGCCTGTCGTTGATCTTGGCCGGCGACTGCGCGAGGCGGTCGTCGAGCACGATGACCATGTACTGGCCGATGTTGTCGCCCGAGAAGTCGGCGAACTCGCTGCGGCGGTCGGAGCGCAGCGTGATGGACACGGCGCGCCCGCCGCGCTGGTCGCTGCCCGTGCCGGCGCTGGCGACGTCAGCCCCGGTGAAGTTGCGCGTGGACGCCGACTCCTTGCGGATCAGCAGGTAGTCGGCCGGCGTGAGCGGCGCCTTCTCCAGCGGGCCGCTGTCGCCCTTGAAGGCCTCGAGGTTCTCCGCCTGGCGGTGCTGGGCCAGCAGCTTGTCGCTGTACGGCACCCAGCGGTACAGCACGTCGGTGAAGCGCCGGTCCAGCGGCGTGACGTCGATCTCGTCCGGGCCCTTGCCCTTGTTGGCGTCGAGCAGCTCGCCGAGGCGCTTCTTCTCGTCCTCGACGTTGAGGCCGTTGCGCACGTCGTCGTAGGCCACGATGCGGAACTCGAGCCGGCCGACGCGCGAGATGACCGACTTGATGGTCTCGGCCTCGTCCTTGCCCTTGCCGGGCAGCTCGATGACCAGCTCGCGCTCGCCCTGGCGCGTGGTCGCCGACTCGCGGATGCCGTAGGTGTCGATGCGCTGGCGCAGCGTCTCGATGGTCGAGTCGATCATCTGCCCCACGTCGCTGCCGGCCGGCAGATCGTCGGGCGGCTGCAGCTCGTAGCGCATGGTGACGCCGCCCTGCAGGTCGAGGCCCAGGACGATGTCGTTGGCCAGGATGGCCCAGGTCGCGAGACCCAGGACCACGAGGGTCGCGATCAGGCTCCTTATCGTGCGCGGGGTCATGGCGCTCCTCAGGACTCCGTGCCCTGGTCCTCGCCGCCGATGCCCTTCTCGCGGATGCGCGCCGCCTTGCCGCTCTTGCCGCGCAGGTGGTAGAGCTTGGCGCGCCGCACCTTGCCCTGGCGCACCACCTCCACGGTGGACACCAGCGGGGAGTGGAAGGGGAAGACGCGCTCGACGCCCTCACCCGACACGATGCGCCGCACGGTGAAGGTGCGCCCCACGCCGCGACCCTGGATGGCGATGACGTCGCCGATGAAGTACTGCACGCGCTCCTTGGCCTCCTTGTCCTTGGAGCCGGGCGCCGGCGCCTCGCGGATGAGCACGCCCACGGACACGTGGTCGCCCACCGCGAACTCCGGGAGCTGCGGCTTCATCAGGGTCTTCTCGAGGGTGGCCAGTGGGTGGCTCATGGGAGGCTCCGTTCGTTGTTCCAGGCGGCGGTGCGCCGCTCGGCCTGTTCGCGTCGCCAGGCCGCGATCTGTTCGTGGTTGCCGTTGAGCAGGACGTCGGGCACGGACTGGCCGCGGAACTCGCGCGGGCGCGTCCAGTGCGGGTGGTCGAGCAGGCCCTCGGCGAAGGATTCCTGGCGCGCCGACTCCTCGTCGCCCAGCACGCCGGGGATGAGGCGCGTGGCGGCCTCGATGAGCGCCATGGCCGGCACCTCGCCGCCCGACAGCACGTAGGGGCCGAGCGAGATCTCGTGCCAGGCGAAACCCTCGTGGATGCGCTGGTCGAAGCCCTCGTAGCGGCCGCACAGGACCAGCCAGTCGCTCTGCAGCGCGAGCCACTCGGCGTCGCGCTGGCTGGCGGGCCGGCCTTGCGGCGTGAGCAGCACCAGGGGCATCTCCGGCCGGCCCGAGCGCGCGAGCACGTCCTCGACCGCGGCGAAGACCGGCTCGGGCTTGATCACCATGCCGGGCCCGCCGCCGAAGGGGCGGTCGTCGACGGTGCGGTGCCGGTCCGTGGAGAAGCCGCGCCAGTCGGTCAGCTCGACCTCCAGCAGCCCCTTGTCCCGCGCGATGCCCACGATGCTCTCCTGCAGGAAGTTCTCGAACAGGCGCGGGAAGAGAGTGAGGACGTGGACCTTCACGGAGCGGAACCGGGCCGGGACACCCGGTCCGGGCCCTCCGCGCGCGCCCCGTGGGGGGCCGGGCGGTGGCCGGTCGGCGACCCGCAGGCATCGTTTCAGGAGCTGGGCACGAAACGGCCAGTGTAAATTCCCGGGGTCGCGCGTCAAGGCGACCCGCCGCCCGGCCGCGCGTTCCGGCCGGTTCCGGGCCTCCGCAACGAGGATTTCCCCCCTGTTCACGGGCCTCGTCGAGTGCACGTGCCCCGTCCGGCGGGCCGAGGACCGTCCTGGCGCCCGGCGCCTGGTCCTGGACCTGTCCGGCCTGCGCGACACGCCGCGCGGCGCCGACCCGCCGCCGCGCCTCGGCGACAGCCTGGCCATCCACGGTTGCTGCCTCACGGTCGCCGAGCTGGACGGCCCGCTGGCCTCCTTCGACGTGGTGACCGAGACGCTGGCCTGCACCACCCTCGGCGCCCTGCGGCCCGGCACCCGCGTGCACGTGGAGCGCTCGCTGCGCCTGGGCGACCCGCTCGATGGCCACCTCGTCGCGGGCCACGTCGAGCGCACCGGCCGCGTGGCCGGCGTCCGCACGCTGCCCGGCGAGACGCGCCTGGTCGTGGAGTGCGGCCCCGCCTTCGCCGCGCGCACGCTGCCCAAGGGCTCCGTGGCGGTGGACGGCGTCAGCCTCACCGTGGCCGCGCTGGCCGGGGACCGCTTCGAGGTCGCGCTCGTGCCCCACACGCTGACGCTGACCACCCTCGGCGAGCGCCGCCCCGGCGACCTGGTCAACCTGGAGCCCGACCTGCTGGGCCAGTGGGTGCTGCGCGCGCTCGAGGCGCGGCGCTGGCTCGGGGCGCCTAGTCGAAGGACTCGCTGATGCCGCGCGCCAGCGAGCGCGGGTTGAAGCCGAGCTCGGCCTGCGCCAGCGAGTTGTCCACGACGTGGTCGTGCTTGTGGAAGTGCAGCGCGCCCAGCGGGCCGGTGCGGCCCACGAGCGCGAGCGCCCGCGCGCCCAGCGCGAAGAGCGGCAGCGGGATGGAGCGGATGACGGCCTCGCCGTGCGTCGCCTCGCGCACCGCGACGCGGAAGTCGTGCACGGACACGGGCTCGGGGCCGCCCAGCCTGTACACGCGGTTCAGCGCGCGCGGCTCGTACACCGCAGCCAGCGTGGCGTCGGCGACATCGCGCACGTGCACGGGCTGGATGAGCGCCGTGCCGCCGCCCGGCAGCCAGTGCGTGCCTTCCCTCATCGTCTCCACCAGGTGCTCGGTGTTGCCGGTGTCGTGCGGCCCGTAGATGAGCGCGGGCCTCAGGATGACCCAGGGCGGGCCGCCGCCGCGCACGAGCTCCTCGGCCACGAGCTTGCTCGCGCTGTACGGCGTCGTCGGGACGTCCTGCACCGCGAAGCTGGACATGAACACCATGCGCGGCCGGGGATCGAGGCGCCCGATGGCCTCCACCAGCGCGCCGGTCATGAGCACGTTGACCGCGCGCAGCTCGCGGCGCGTGCCGTGGATGAGGGCCGCGAGGTGGACCACGACGTCGGGCCGCACCTCGTCGAGCGAGCGCACGGCGTCGTCGGGGCGCTGCAGGTCGGCCCCGAGGCAGCGCAGCGCGTCGGGCCGCACGCGCGCACCCGTCAGCCCCGCCAGCTTGCTCGCCGTGAGGTGCGGGTCGCGGGACAGGACCACGACGTCGTGGCCCGCCTGCAGGGCGGCGTCGACGACGTGCCGTCCGACGAAGCCCGAGCCCCCGGTGATCAGCAGCCTCAAGCAACCCTCCGCAGCGTGGAAAGCAGGCGCGGGGGCCTGCTAGCCTCGGCCCCGCTCGCGCCTTGGAGCATAGGCGGCGCGCGCAGAAGGTCCAGAGGTCCGTGCGCGTCCTGCAAGTCATGGAATGCACCATTGGCGGCACGCGTCGCCACCTGCACGACCTCGTGCACGGCCTGCTGGGGCGCGGCGTGGCCGTGACGGTCGCCTGCGCGGCGCGGCGCGACCCGCGCATGCGGGAGGACATGGCCGGCATGGCCGCCGCCGGCGCGCGCGTCCACGAGCTGCCCATGGTGCGCCCGATCTCGCCCGTCCGCGACGCCTGGCACGCCACCCGCCTGGTCGGCCTGGCAGTGGGGCGCGGCTTCGACGTGGTCCACACGCACAGCAGCAAGGCGGGCGCCCTGGGGCGCGCCGCGGCGCTGCTGGCCAGCGGCGGCGCGCGCATCCACACGCCGCACACCTACGCCTTCTCCTTCGAGGGCGGGGCGGGCCAAGGGGGCGAACCGGCCGGGCCGCGCGGCCTGATCCTGGGCACCGAGCGGCTGCTGGCGCGGGTCACGGACCGGGTCATCCACGTCTCGGCCTCCGAGCGCGACGAGGGCGCCGCCCTGCGCGTCGTGCCCCCCGGCCGCCAGCGCGTGGTGCACAATGGCATCGACCCGGTGCGCTTCGCCCGCCCCGCGGGCGGCGACGCGCTGCGCGCCGAGCTGGGCATCCCGGGGACGGCCCGGGTGGTCGGCAGCGTGGGCCTGCTCAACGACGCCAAGGGCCACGACATCCTGGTCGACGCCCTGGCGCGCCTGCCGCCGGACGTGCACGTCCTCATCGTGGGCCACGGCGAGCGCGAGGCGGCGCTGCGCGAGCGGGGGGCGCGGCTGGGCCTGGCCGGCCGCCTGCACCTCGCCGGCTGGCGTGACGACGTCTCCGCGGCGCACGACGCCATGGACGTCTTCGCGCTGCCCTCGCGCTGGGAGGGCCTGCCCTACTCGCTGCTCGAGGCCATGGCGGCGGGCCTGCCCTGCGTGGCCAGCGACGTCAACGGCAGCCGCGACATCCTGGCCTGCGACCCGCCCCCCGGCCTGCTCGTGCCGCGCGAGGACAGCGCCGCGCTGGCCGCCGCGCTGCAGCGGCTGCTGGACGACCGCGCCCTGGCCGCGCGCCTCGCGGCGGCCGGCCCGGCGCGCGTGGCGGAGGAGTTCACGCTGGTGGCGATGATCGAGCGCACGCTGGCTGTCTACCGCGAGGCCGTCGAGGAGCGATGAGGATCCTGCACCTCATCACCACGCTGGGCGTTGGCGGGGCCGAGAAGCACCTGCAGATCCTCACCCGCGGCCAGGTGGCGCGCGGGCACGAGGTGCGCGTGGCCTACCTCAAGGGTCAGGGCGAGCTGACGCGCGACTTCGAGGCGCAGGGCGTGGGCGTGGTGAACCTGCAGGGCGGCGGCGGGGTGCTGGGCCGTCTGCCGAAGCTGGGCGAGCTGCTGGCCGCGCGCGGCCAGCTGCGCCGCCTGCTGCGCGAGTGGCGGCCGGACGTGCTCCACACGCACCTGCTCAAGGCCGACACGCTGGGCGCGCTCTCGGCCCGCTCCGGCGGCGTGCGCGCGCTGGTGGCCAGCAAGCACAACGACGAGCGCGCGCTGCTGCGCGCGCCGGTCTCGCTGGTGCACGGCTGGCTCTCGCGGCGCGTGGCGCGCACCATCTGCCTCTCGGACCACGTGGCGCGCTTCGTCGAGCAGCACGGCCGCGTGCCGCGCGGGCGCATCCGGCGCGTCTACTACGGCGTCGATCCCGACGTGCTCCAGCCGCGGCGGACGCGCGCGGCCGTGCGCGCCGAGCTGGGCCTGCTGCCGGACGCGCCGGTGCTGGTGTGCGTGGGCCGCCTCGCGCCGCAGAAGGACCACCCGACGCTGCTGGCGGCCCTGGCCCTGCTGCCGCCCGACGTCGCGCTGCTGGTGGTGGGTGGCGATCCCTTCGGCGACGGCGCGGAGCGCCTGGCGGCGCGGGCGCGCGAGCTCGGCCTCTCCGATCGCGTGCGCTTCCTCGGCATCCGCCATGACGTGCCCGACCTGCTGGGCGCCTCGGACCTGTTCGTGCTGCCGTCGCTGTGGGAGGGCCTCGGCCTGGTCTTCCTCGAGGCCATGGCCGTCTCGCTGCCCACGGTGGCGACCAAGGTCTCGGCCATCCCCGAGGTCGTGCCCGACGGCGTGGGCGGCTGGCTGGTGCCGCCCGGCCGCCCCGACGAGCTGGCGCGCGCGATCGCGACGGCGCTGGCGGACCCGGCCGAGCGCGCGCGGCGCGGCGCGGCGGGGCGCGCGCTGCTGCTGCAGCGCTTCACGCTGCCGCGCATGATCGACGAGGTGCTGGCCGTCTACGCGGAGGCGCGGGCATGAGCGCTGCGGCCCGGCGCGTGCTGCTGGTGTGCACGGGCAACATCTGCCGCTCGGCCATGGGCTCGGTCTTCCTGCGCGAGCACTTGCGTGCCGCCGGCGCGGCGCACGTGGAGGTGGTGTCGGCGGGCACGCATGCGGAGGCGGGGCGGCCGGCGCTGCCCGAGGCGATCGCGGCCGTGGCGGCCATCCGCGGCGACCTCTCGTCGCATCGCGCCACGCCGCTGGACCTCATCGCGGCGCGCGAGGCGGACCTGGTCCTGTGCGCGGCCCGCGAGCACCGCGTGCACATCCTGTCCTGGTGGCCCGACGTGCCGACCGAGCACGTGCGTCTGTTCAACGAGCCCATCGCCGAGGCCGCGCCGCCCGACGTGGACGACCCCTACGGCTGGGACGAAGAGGTCTTCAAGCTCGCGGCGCGCGTCATCGACCGCGCCATGCACGCGTGGGCGCAGGATCTGGCCGCGCGCTGGCCCCCGTAGCAGGCCATCGGAGAAGTCATTCGGCCTGGAAGCGCGGCTCCAACCCCATCCCGCGACGCGAGAGCCGTAGGGCTCTCGCTCGACGGGTTTGCCTCGGGCTTCGCCCTCCGCAAACACCTTCGCGGGAACCCTTGGCGCGGCGCCGCAGCGTGCTAGCGTGGCGCGCTCCCCCGGCGGAGAGCCGTCCGTGACGTCCGCGCGCAGAGCCCGCATCCTGTCCGGCATCCAGCCCAGCGGCAAGCTGCACCTCGGCAACTGGTTCGGCGCCATGGAACAGCACGTCGCGCTGCAGGACGAGGGCGACGCCTACTACTTCATCGCCGACTACCACGCGCTCACCACCGTGCAGGACCCCGCGGCGCTCGCCGGCCTCGTGCGCGACGTGGCGCTGGACTACCTCGCGCTGGGCCTCGACCCGGCCAAGGCCACCTTCTTCCGCCAGTCGGACGTGCCCGAGGTCACCGAGCTCACCTGGATGCTCTCGACCGTCACGGGCATGGGCCTGCTCGAGCGCGCCACCTCGTACAAGGACAAGATCGCCCGCGGCCAGCAGCCGCGCGCGGGCCTGTTCTTCTACCCGGTGCTCATGGCGGCCGACATCCTGGCCTACCAGAGCGACCTCGTGCCGGTGGGCAGGGACCAGGTTCAGCACCTCGAGATGGCGCGTGACATGGCCGATGCCTTCCACGCGGCCTTCGGCTGCGAGGTGTTCCGCCGCCCCGAGGCGCGCCTCGACGCGCGCGCGGCGGTCGTGCCCGGCACCGACGGGCAGAAGATGTCCAAGAGCTACGGCAACGCCATCGACATCTTCGCCGAGGGCAAGGCGCTCAAGACCGCCGTCATGTCGGTGAAGACCGACAGCCGCGGCGTCGAGGAGCCCAAGGACCCGGAAACGGTGCTGCCCTATCAGCTCTACCGGCTCGTGGCGCCTGCGGAGCAGGCGCGCAGCATGGCCGAGGCGCTGGCACGCGGCGGCTACGGCTACGGCGACGCGAAGAAGGCGCTCCTGGCGGCCCTCGACGAGCGCTTCGCGCCGGCGCGCGAGCGGCGCCGGCAGCTCGCCGCGCGCCCGGCCGAGGTGGACGAGGTCCTGGCGGCCGGCGGCGCGCGCGCGCGGGCCGAGGCGCAGCGCACCCTGGAGGCCGTGCGCGAGGCGGTGGGCATGACCCGCCGGCCGGTCGCGCCGCGATGATCGTCGTCGCCCAGCGCGTGGCGCAGGCGGCGGTGGAGGTGGACGGACGCGAGGTCGCGCGCATCGCCCGCGGCCTGTGCCTGCTGGCCTGCGCCGTGGCAGGCGACGCCGACGCCGAGATCGACTGGCTGGCGGACAAGATCGGCGGCCTGCGGGTCTTCGAGGACGCCGACGGCCGCACCAACCTGGCTCTCGCCGACGTGGGCGGCGCGGTGCTGCTCGTGCCGCAGTTCACGCTGGCGGCCGACTGGCGCAAGGGCCGGCGGCCCTCCTTCACGGCCGCCGCGGCGCCCGAGGAGGCGCGCCGGCTGCTGGAGCGCCTCGGCGCGGGCCTGACAGCGCGGGGCCTGTCGGTCGCCACCGGCAGCTTCGGGGCCTCCATGCGCGTCGCGCTGGTCAACGAAGGCCCGTTCACGCTGCTGCTGGACAGCCGCGAGCGGCCCGCGGGCAGGCCCGCGGCGTCGACCTAACCGCTTGCTTGACAAGCACTTGGCGAGCGATAGACTCGGCCGTTGATGGCGGTCCCGAGAGCCGCCGGTCGCGGCGTCGCTGCGGAGGCCCGTGTGGGCCCGAGGGGGACTCGCGCGTGGGAGGCCGTGGATGAAGGCCAAGTCGATGGACGAGAGCAGCCCCGGGACGGGCGGCGCGCTGCCCGCACGGGCCCGCGCCGCGGAGGGGGCCGACGCGAGCGCCACCATCACCAAGAAGGACCTTGTCAACCGCATCGCCGACGCCACCGGCGAGACCAAGGTCGTCACGAAGAACGTCATCCAGATGTTCCTCGACGAGATCGTGCGCGAGCTCGCGGCGGGCAATCGGCTGGAGTTCCGCGACTTCGGCGTCTTCGAGGTCAAGTCGCGCCGCGCGCGCCGCGCGCAGAACCCGCGCACGCTGGAGAAGGTGGCCGTCCCGCCCAAGAAGGTGGTCAAGTTCAAGGTCGGGCGCGTCATGCGTGAGTGCGTGACGCTGGAGAAGCCCTTCCAGCCGCGGCCCACGGACGACGACTAGCAGCCGGGCTGCTACGTCGACGCGAAGGCCTGCTCGAGGTCCTCGATCAGGTCGTCGGGATCCTCGACGCCCACCGAGAGGCGGATGAGGCCGTCATCGAGTCCCGCCGCGCGGCGCTGCTCGGCCGGGATCGAGGCGTGGGTCATCGACGGCGGGTGCTCGATGAGCGACTCCACGCCGCCGAGGCTCTCGGCCAGCGCGAAGATCTTCGTGCGCGTGGTGAAGCGCTTGCCGTCCTCGACGCTGCCGTCCAGCACGAAGGAGAGCATGCCGCCGAAGTCGCGCATCTGGCGCTTGGCCACGGCGTGGCCGGGGTGCGCGGGCAGTCCCGGGTAGTACACCTTCTTCACGCGCTCGTGCTCGGACAGGAAGGTGGCCACGCTGCGCGCGTTGCTGCTGTGGCGCTCCATGCGCAGGTGCAGCGTCTTGGTGCCGCGCAGCACGAGGAAGCAGTCCATCGGACCCGGCACCGCGCCGATGGCCAGCTGCAGGAAGCCCAGCTGCTCGGCCAGCGCGTCGTCGTTCAGCACCAGCGCGCCCATGACCAGGTCGCTGTGGCCGCCGAGGTACTTGGTGGCGCTGTGCATCACGACGTCGACGCCCAGCGACAGCGGCTGCTGCAGGAACGGCGAGGCGAAGGTGTTGTCGCAGGCCACCAGCGCGCCGGCCTGCCTGCCCAGCTTCGCCACCGCGGCGAGGTCCGTGATGCGCAGCAGCGGGTTGGTGGGCGTCTCGAGCCACAGCAGCTTGCAGGGCTTCTCGAGCGCGCGCGCCACCGCCGCGGTGTTGCTGGCGTCGACCACGTCGAGCACGAGGCCGTACTTGGCGAAGACGCGGCGAAAGAGGCGGAACGTGCCGCCGTAGAGGTCGTCGCCGCACACGATGCGGTCGCCCGGCGCCAGTGTCGACACCAGCGCGTGGATGGCCGAGAGCCCGCTGCTGAAGCACAGCCCGTGACGCCCGCCCTCCAGCGCCGCGAGGTTCTCCTGCAGCGCGGTGCGCGTGGGGTTCTTGCCGCGGCTGTAGTCGTAGCCGTCCTTGGTGACCGCCGGGAACTCCTGCACGTAGGTCGAGGTGCAGTAGATCGGCGTCATGATCGCGCCGGTGGTGGGGTCCGGCCGCTGGCCGGCGTGGATGGCGAGGGTTCCGAAGCGCACGGCGGGGCCTCCGGGGCGGGTGGCTGCGATCGTAGCTCCGCAGCCTGTGGAACGCGCGGGGCCGGCGCGGGAAGATGGGCGGCTGGAGGATCCGTCGGTGGCCAGTCGCAGCGTGCTCGTCGTGGACGATGACCCGACGGTCGGGCGGCTGGTGGCCGCCGTGCTGCGGCGCGAGGACCTCGCCGTCGAGGTGGTGCTGGACGGCGACGAGGCCCTGGCGCGTCTCGCCACCGCGCTGCCGGCCCTGGTGCTCACCGACATGACCATGCCCGGCCTCTCGGGCCTCGAGCTGGTGCGCGCCGCGGAGGCGCGCGGCTTCCGCGTGCCCTTCCTCGTCATGAGCGCCTTCCTCGAGCCGGACGTCGAGCGGCGGCTGCTGGAGGAGGGCGGCGTGAGCGGCGTGCTGCGCAAGCCCTTCGACATCGCGCGCCTGGTCCGCGACGTGCGCGCGGTGCTGGACCGCCAGGCGGCGCGGGTGCCGTGCTGGTCCCTCGTGCGCTGGGAGCCCGAGCTGGCCTGGCTGCGCGCGCTGCCCCGGCGCGCGCCCCGGTCCGTGCGCCGGCCGCCTGCGGCGGGCGCGGCGTCGGCCGGGGCCGCCGGATGCTGAGGCGGCTCTCGCTCCAGACGGGCGGCGAGTCGCACGGCCGCGGGATGCTGGCCTGCCTCGCGGGACTGCCCGCCGGGCTGCCCTTCGACGCCGCCGCGGTGGACGCGATGCTGCGCCGCCGGCAGGGCGGCTTCGGCCGCTCGTCGCGCCAGCGCCTCGAGCGCGACCGCGTGGACGTGCTGGCCGGCGTGTACCGCGGTCGCACCTCGGGCGCGCCGCTGGTGCTCGCGGTGTGGAACCGCGATGACTCGCTGGCGCGGCGGCCGGCCTTCAGCGTGCCACGGCCCGGGCATGGCGACCTCGCCGGCGCGCAGAAGTACGGGGACGTCGACATGCGCCCGGTGCTCGAGCGCGCCTCGGCCCGCGAGACCGCGGCGCGCGTCGCCGCCGGCGCCGTCGCGGCCACGCTGCTCGCGCGGCTGGGCGTGGAGGTCGTGGCGCACGTCGTCGCGCTCGGCGGCGTGAGCTGCGCGCCGCGCGCCGAGCGTGCCCGGCCGGCGGCGCTGCGCACGCGGCGCGCGCGCTCGGACTTCGCCACGCTGGACGCCTCGGCCGAAGCCGCGCTGCGTCAGGAAGTCCTCGCGGCGCGCAAGGCCGGCGACACGCTGGGTGGCCGCTTCGAGGTGGTGGCCTTCGGCGTGCCGCCGGGGCTGGGCTCGCTGGACGGGCCGTTCACCCGCCTCGACGCGCGCCTGGGCGCGGCGCTGCTCTCCATCCCGGGGGTCAAGGCCGCCGAGGTGGGTGATGGGGTGGCCGCGGCCTCGCGCCGGGGCAGCGAGGTGCACGACGCGCTGGGCCGCCCGGGCCCGCGCGGCCCGACGCGCGCCAGCAACCGGGCCGGGGGTGTCGAAGCGGGACTGAGCAACGGCGAGGCGGTGGTGGCGCGGGCCTTCATGAAGCCCATCCCCACCCTCGCCCGGCCATTGGCCTCGTGGGATTTCGCCCGCGGCCGGGCGGCGAAGGCCTTCTACGAGCGCGCGGACGTCACGTCGGTCCCGGCAGCCTCGGTGGTGGGGGAGGCCATGGTGGCGCTGGTGCTCGCGGACGCCCTGCTGGAGAAGACGGGCGGCGATTCGCTGGCCGAGATCGAGCGCGCGCTGGCGGGCCAGCGGCGGGCGCGGCGGCGGGTCTTCGGGAAGCGCTGAAACCGGGCATCGGGCTGCGAGGACGCGGGCCGTCGGCTGTTGACGCCCCCCAGGGCCATCGTTACGATCCCCCCTTTTCCCCGAGGGCGAAACTTCCCGTTCCACGACGTCGCGCTAGCGTAGCTCAACGGTAGAGCACCGGTTTTGTAAACCGGCGGTTGTGGGTTCGACTCCCGTCGCTAGCTCCAGCGGCAGCGGCGGGTGGCGGAGGCTGGCAGGACGCGCGCGCGGATCGTGCTGATCGCGGCGTGGTCCGGGTCGGAACGGGCGGCGGATCTTCGGGGCCTCGAACTTCACGCAGGAGGCCGCCGCGCGCAACCAGACCGTACGCCGGACACCCAGCAGGTTGGGGTGGATGCCCGAGTGGTTAAAGGGGATGGACTGTAAATCCATTGGCTTTGCCTACGCAGGTTCGAATCCTGCTCCACCCACCAAGCCGGGCGCCGACGCGCAGCAGCCCTCGCACCAGACACACCCGCAACAACGAACAAGGAGAGACGCAGGAACCATCAGGCCGCAGCAGGACCGGATGCGCAGGGACGTGACCGAGGCGGGTGTAGCTCAATGGCAGAGCCCCAGCCTTCCAAGCTGGTTGCGTGGGTTCGATTCCCATCACCCGCTCCACGCGCGGGTGGCGCGAGGGCCGAGAGCGGCACGACAGCCCCGCTGCTGTGGCTCAGGGGTAGAGCACGTCCTTGGTAAGGACGAGGTCATGGGTTCGAATCCCATCAGCAGCTCCAACGGCCCGCTGCGGCCGCGACACGCAGCAGCACCGCATACACGCCGCGACGCGGGCCGGGACCCGGCAGCGCAGCGGCTCGACTGATCCCCCAGGACCAACACGGCGCACCGGCCGGTGCGCCCCCGTGAAGGAGAAGCAGGCCACATGGCGAAGGGCACTTTCGACCGCAAGAAGCCGCACGTCAACGTCGGCACCATCGGCCACATCGACCACGGCAAGAGCACGCTGACCGCCGCCATCGCGGCGCGCTCGGCGCACACCCACGGCACGGTCGCCAAGAGCTACGCCGAGATCACCAAGGGCGGCACCGTGCGCTCGGCCGACAAGACCGTGACCATCGCGGCGTCGCACACCGAGTACGAGTCGGCCACCCGGCACTACGCGCACGTGGACTGCCCGGGCCACGCCGACTACATCAAGAACATGATCACCGGCGCGGCGCAGATGGACGGCGCCATCCTGGTGGTCTCCGCCGCCGACGGCCCGATGCCGCAGACGCGCGAGCACGTGCTGCTGGCGCGCCAGGTCGGCGTGCCGTCGCTCGTCGTCTTCCTGAACAAGGTCGACCTCGTGGACGATCCGGAGCTGCTCGAGCTGGTCGAGATGGAGGTGCGCGAGCTGCTCTCCAAGTACGGCTACTCGGCCGAGAGCCCCATCGTCCGCGGCCAGGCCAAGCTGGCGCTGGAGAAGGGCCCGGCCGACAACGAGGCCAACAAGTGCATCGACGAGCTGCTGGCGGTGATGGACAAGAGCATCCCGGAGCCCAAGCGCGACGTCGACAAGCCCTTCCTCATGTGCGTCGAGGACGTGTTCTCGATCAAGGGTCGCGGCACGGTGGCCACGGGCCGCGTCGAGCGCGGCAAGGTCAAGACCGGTGACGCGCTGCAGATCGTGGGCCTCTCGCCCGACATCAAGGACACGGTGTGCACCGGCGTCGAGATGTTCCAGAAGACGCTCGAGTTCGGCATGGCCGGCGACAACGTCGGCGTGCTGCTGCGCGGCGTGGAAAAGGACCAGATCGAGCGCGGCCAGGTGCTGGCGGCTCCGAAGTCCATCACGCCCCACAAGAAGTTCAAGGGCGTCGTGTACATCCTGAGCAAGGAGGAGGGCGGCCGCCACACGCCCTTCTTCAAGGGCTACCGCCCGCAGTTCTACTTCCGGACCACGGACGTGACCGGCAACGTGCAGCTCCCCGAGGGCACCGAGATGGTCATGCCGGGCGACAACGTCACGATCGACGTCGAGCTCATCACGCCCATCGCGATGGACGAGGAGCTCAAGTTCGCGATCCGTGAGGGCGGCCGCACGGTGGGTTCCGGCAAGGTCGTGAAGATCACCGAGTAGCCACCATGGCCAAGGGCAAGGCAAGCATCATCTTCCTCGAGTGCTCGGAGTGCGGGCGGCGGACGTACACGCTGCGCAAGGCTCCCAAGGCGCAGTGGAAGCTCGAGCTCAAGAAGTACTGTCGCTACGACCGCAAGCACACGCCGCACAAGGAGAAGAAGAAGTAGGCCGCGGGGCGGCTGCCAGACGGAAGGCCAGTAGCTCCAACGGTAGAGCATCGGTCTCCAAAACCGAGGGTTGTGGGTTCGAGTCCCTCCTGGCCTGCCAATCACTCCGCGGATGCGACGACGGGACGCCATGGCGAAGTACAAGCCCGATCAGGGAACGATCGCGAGGACGAGCGCCTACCTCATGGTGGCGAGCCTCATCGTGTTCGGCGCCGACACGCTGTATCTGTGGCTGCGCACCTCGTTCCGCCAGGCCGACGGCTCGCCGGGCTGGCCGGCGCGCGACCTCCTGGGCTCGCCGCTGCCGGTGGTGTCCGAGACGCTCTCGCCCGCGCTGATCATCGTGGTGGTCTTCGCGGTCGCCGCGCTCGTCGGGCTGTACCGCCTGCTGAACCGGCCCAAGACGGCGGACCTGCTCATCGACTGCGAGACCGAGATGCGCAAGTGCACCTGGCCCACGCTGGAGGAGACCTGGAAGTCCTCGGTCGTGGTGCTGCTGGTGGTCGTCTTCTTCACCGTCGTCCTCGCCGGGATGGACCTCTTCCTGAACTTCGTCGCCACCCAATACGTGTTCTGATGACCGAGAACGCCCTCTCGCCTTCGCGCTGGTTCGTGCTGCGGGTCCCGAGCAACCTCGAGAACCGCATGCGCGAGAAGCTCACGCAGCGGCTCAAGAACGCCGGCCTCGAGACGCTGGTGCCCAGCGTGCTGGTGCCGACGGAGTCGGTCTCGGAGATCAAGGGCGGCAAGAAGAAGGTGGTGCAGCGCAAGCTCTACCCCGGCTACCTCATGGTGGAGATGCACCTCGACGACGAGGGCCGCATCCCCGAGCCGGTGTGGTTCCTCATCCGCGAGACGGCCGGCATCGGCGACTTCGTGGGCGCGGACCGGCGGCCGGTGCCCATGGACGGCCACGAGGTGGAGCGCATCCTGCAGGGCATGCGCAAGACCGACGAGCGCCCGGCGCTCAAGATCAACTTCAAGGTGGGCGATCGCGTGAAGATCAACGAGGGCCCGTTCGAGTCCTACACCGGCGTCGTCGACGAAGTGAACGACGCCAAGGGGCTCGTGCGCGTCATCGTCACGATCTTCGGCCGCGAGACACCCGTCGAGCTCGAATACTGGCAGGTCGAGGCCACCTGAGGCCCGACCGGAACACCTGAGGACACACGATGGCGGCACCCGCGAAGGCAGCACCCGGAGGCAAGGGCGGCGCTCCGGCCAAGGGCGGACCCAAGAAGGAGGTCAAGGCCCTGGTCAAGCTCCAGATGCCGGCCGGCCAGGCCACTCCGGCCCCGCCGGTGGGGCCCGCGCTCGGCCAGCACGGCGTGAACATCGGGCAGTTCGTCAAGGAGTACAACGACGCCACGCGCGCCCAGATGGGCCTCGTGATCCCGGTCGAGATCACGATCTACTCCGACCGCAGCTACACCTTCAAGCTCAAGACCCCGCCCGCGTCCGTGCTGCTCAAGCGAGCGGCCAGCGTGGTCAAGGGTGCGGCCGCCAGCGAGGACGTGGGCAAGGTCAAGCGCAGCCAGGTGCGCGAGATCGCGGAGATGAAGAAGCCCGACCTCAATTCGCGCGACGTCGAGGCCGCCATGCGCATGGTCGAGGGCACGGCGCGCTCGATGGGCATCAAGATCGAAGGCTGAGCAGAAAGGCAAGCACGCACACCATGGTCACTGCAGCAAAGCGCACCGTCGCCAACAGCAAGCTGGTCGACAAGGAGCGCCTCTACACCCTCGACGACGGCATCAAGGTGCTCAAGTCGGCGAAGCCGGTGAAGTTCGACGAGACGGTCACGATCGCGCTCAACCTCGGCATCGACGTCAAGAAGACCGAGCAGACGGTGCGCGGCGCGGTCTCGCTGCCCCACGGCACCGGCCGCTCGCGCAAGGTCATCGCCTTCGTCAAGGACCCCGCCAAGCAGGAGGCCGCGCGCAAGGCCGGCGCCCTCGAGGTGGGCTCGGACGAGCTGGTGAAGAAGGTGTCCGACGGCTGGACCGACTTCGACGTGGCCATCGCCGCTCCGGACATGATGGGCCTGGTCGGCAAGCTCGGAAAGGTGCTCGGGCCGCAGGGCAAGATGCCCACGCCCAAGTCGGGCACCGTGACCGCGGACGTCGAGAAGGCCGTGCGCGAGTTCGCGGCCGGCAAGGTCGAGTTCCGCGCGGACGCCGCCGGCACGGTGCACGCGCCGGTGGGCAAGCGCAGCTTCGAGCCGCAGGCGCTGGCCGAGAACGTGCGCGCCTTCGTGGCCGCGGTCAACGCGCTGCGCCCGGCCGCCACCAAGGGCCAGTTCATCCGCAAGGTGTCGCTGGCCAACACCATGGGCCCCGGGGTCAACGTCGACCCGGCCCTCTGAGCCGGGGAGGAAAGAGCCATGCCGAACATCGTCAACACCGCCATCCACGCCGAGTACGAGCGGCTCTTCGCGGGCACCATCGACGGCCTCTTCGTGCAGCCGCTGGGCCTCACGGTGGCCGAGGCCGATGCCTTCCGCGGCAAGCTGGCCTCGAGCAAGCTGCGCATGCAGGTGCTCAAGGGCAGCCTGGCGCGGCGCGTGCTCGAGGCGCGCGGGTTGTCCAACGTCGGGCCGCTG
>DASUFI010000313.1:0-3337 GCA_036274635.1 Planctomycetota bacterium | reverse complement strand
CGTCGGCGCGGCGCCGGGCGGAGAGGGCCAGCTGCAGGCGCTCGTGCCAGATGGCCGAGGCCTCCATGGGGGAGCGGTGCTGGTTGGACTCGAGGCGCTCGGCCAGCCGCGCGGCGCGCGCCTCGCGCTCGCGGGCGCGCTGCGCCACGGCCTGCTGCTCGCCGGTGAGGCGCGACATGGCGCGCAGCGCGGCGCGCAGCTCCTCGAGGTCGTGCAGCAGGTCCTGGCCCGGCTGCTCGAGGCGCGCGGGCAGCATGGGCAGCGCCTCCACGTACTCGACCACGCGCCGGCGCACCTTCTCGCACTCCTGCGAGCGCTCCTGCAGGCGGGTGGCGCACTCGTCGGCGCGCTGCCGCGCCAGGACCAGCCGCCGCTCCAGCTCGGGGCGCGAGGCCACGTGCGCCAGGCTCTGCTGGGCCTTCTCGATGTGCGGGGCCACCGGCTCGAACTCGTGCAGCTGCAGCTGCTTGCGCAGATCGAGGCACTCCTTGTGCGCGACGTCGTAACGCGACTCGTCGCCACGGACGGGCGCGCCGTCGCTCTTGCCCTTGAGCGTCTTCCAGCCGAACCACGCCAGGGCGAGGCCGGCCGGCACGACGAACCACCACGCCCGGGCGGCGCCGAAGAGCAGCGTCAAGAGCGTGCAGCCCGAGGCCAGGAACAGGCCCACGGCCTGCGTCGTGCGGTGGTGCGGGCGGCGGCGCTTGCTGGAGGAATCGCGAGCGAGCTTGGCCGCCTCGACGTCCTTCTTGAGCGCCTGCCAGGCATCCTCGCGCGCCTGCAACTGCCGCAGGAGCTCCTCGCGCTGACGCAGCTTGCGCTCGACGTCGGCGCTGGGAACGGCCTCGAAGTCCAGCTCGCAGGCCTTGACCTGCTCCTTGGCCTGGCGCAGCTCCTCCTGCGCCATCTCGGGGCTGCCGCCCGCGTCCTCCCAGTCCATGATGCGCGAGCGCAGCTCGGCCAGGCCGAGGCGTCCGAGCAGGTCGCGCCGCTCGGCGTCGAGGGGGCCCGAGAAGACGTTCGTGCTGCGGTCGCGGAACACCGCTTCCTGCGCGTCGCGCTCGCGGGTCAGGTCGTTGACGTGCACGAGGTCCTGCTGGTGCACCGCGGCCTCGCTGACCAGCGTGCGGATCTCGTCCTCGGAGGCCAGCACGGCCTGGTCCTGCAGCGACAGCATGCCGCGCTGCTCGTGTGCGGCCAGCTCCGCCGCCAGCGCGGTGCTGCGCTCGGAGGCGGCCTGCGCGCCCGAGCGCAGCTCGGCGATGCGCAGGCGCGCGTCGTGGGGGAAGTCGTCCTGGGGCAGCGCCTGGCCCGCGCGGCGGCGCAGGTCCTCGGCGTGCTGCAGGCCGCGCACCACGGGCAGCAGGCGCTCGGCGCGCAGCAGGCGCGAGCGCGTCTCGCCCAGCTGCTCCTCCATGGTCTTCACCGCGCCGGTGCGGCTCCCGATCTGGCGGCGCAGCTCGAGCAGGCGCTGCAGATCCGCGGAGGCGCGCTCGCGCTCCTTCATGAGGCGGCGGATGCGCACGGACAGCACGCGGTGCCGCGTGCGGGCGCGGCGGCTCGGCTGCCACAGCTCGGCGGCGCGGGCCTCCAGCGCGCGCGTGGCCTCGCGCGCGGTGCGCAGGCCGGGTGCGCCGGCGCCGCCCAGCAGGCGCTCGCGCACCAGGGCCCACGTGGACTCGGACAGCCCGTCGGGCGCATCGCGCCGCGGCGCGTGCACGTCGTCCCAGATCGCGCGGTCCACCGGCCCGGTGGCCGGCAGCGGGCGGTTGCCCAGATCGACGAGCGCGGAGCCCGCCGAGGCGAGGCGACCCTCGGCCACGTCGCGCAGCTGGCGGTCGAGCTTCATGGCGCGGCCGTCGTCGAGGCGCAGCGCCACGCGGCCGCCCGGCGTGCCGCCGGACCACGGCGTGTAGGGGTGGTCGGCCTGCGCCGGCGAGAAGCCGTACAGCACCGTCGCCAGGAACTCGCGCAGCGTCGTCTTGCCCGACTCGTTGTCGCCGTGCACGACCAGCAGCGGGTGGCCGGCGAGGCCCTCGGCGCGGTAGCCCTTGAGCTGTCCGAAGGCATCGATCTCGAACTGGTCGATCCTCACGGGCGCACCTCCTTCAGCAGCGCCTCGGCGGTGGCGCGCTCGATGTCCTTGAGCAGGGCGCGCACGTAGGCGCGCTTGTCGGCGGCGCTGCCTGCGCCGGCCAGCGTGGCTGGCACCAGGCGGTCGAGCACCGCGTCGTCGTCGAGCGACTGGGCCAGGGTCAGCGCCTCGCCCAGCACGCTCGGGCGGCCGGCGTGCGGCGCCAGGTCCACGGGGTGCGTGATGCCCGCGTCGGACACCTCGACGTGCAGCACGCCGAAGGGGCGCAGCGCGGAGGTCAGCTCCTCGGCCACCTCGTCCAGCAGGTCCTCGCGCTGGCAGTCGGCGGCGGCCGGGCAGGGGCCGGAGAGCTCGAAGCGCAGCATCCACAGCGCGTCGGGCCGGCCGTCCTCGGCGCGCAGCGTCTCGAAGGCGGTCACGCACGCGGTGCGCACGCCGGACAGGTCGGTGGCCAGGGCCAGGCCGGTGACGTCGGGTGCCTCGAAGCGCACCACGCCCAGCGGCCGGAAGTCGATGCGCGGCTCCGCGCGGCCGACGATGCTGACCAGCAGCGCGCCGTGCAGCCCCGGCTCGGCGAAGCCGTGCGGCACGAGGCTGCCCGAGTACCAGGCCACCGGCTTGCGGCACACCAGCTGGCGCTCGTGCACGTGGCCCAGCGCCCAGTAGCGGTGGCCCGAGGCCGTGATGTCGTCGGTGTTGAAGGGCGCGAGCGCCTCGTGGTGGTTCGCGTGGCGCACGCCGTCGCAGCGACCGTGCAGCAGGGCCACCGAGGGCACGTCCTCCGCGGCCGCCGGCATGCGGCCGATCAGCCGCGCGCTGTCGTGCGGCCCGCCGTGGCCGACCGCGACGACGCGCCCGGCCAGCCGGCCGTCGCGGTCGTGCACCTCCACGACCGCGGGCTCGGGGCCCACCACGGTCACCCCGGACGGCCAGGCGAGCGAGCCCATGCGCCCGCCCGGCGCGGCGCTGTCGTGGTTGCCGCAGGCCAGCACGACCGACACGCCCGCGCGCGTGAGCCGGCCGAAGGAGGCCAGCAGCAGCTCCTCGGTGCCGAAGCTCATGCGCTCGTCGTCGAACAGGTCGCCCGCCACCAGCAAGGCCTGCACCTGCTCGGAGAGGCACAGCTCGACGAGGCGTCCCAGCGAGGCGCGCGACTCCTCCGCGAGTCGCTTGCGCACGCCGTCGTCCTCGCAGACGCACGGGCCGTCGAGGTGCAGGTCGCTGCAGTGCACGAAGCGGAAG
>DASUFI010000312.1:0-2602 GCA_036274635.1 Planctomycetota bacterium | reverse complement strand
AGACGTCATTCGGGCTCCGAAGCGCGTCTTTCGCAACCGGATCGGCGATCAGGTGCCGTCGTTGCCGTACTTGACGCCGCAGCCGAACGACTTCGACTCCTTCACCGCGACCTCCTTGCCCGCGAGCAGCGCCTTGACCGCGTCGCCCACGTAGTTGGTCTTGCCCGGCCCGCGGCCGTTGCTGTCGTCGATGGCGCCGGCGTAGTCCAGCTTGCCGTCCTTGCCGATGACGAACATGTGCGGCGTCGTCTTGGCGCCGTACATCCGGCCGACGCTGCCGCTCTCGTCCATCAGCACCGGGTAGGCGATGGAGTACTCGGTGACCGCCTTCTGGTTGCGCTCGAGGCCCGCGCCATCCTTGCCGGCGGCGCCAGAGTTGATGGCCATCCAGACCACGTCGTGGCCGGCCAGCTCGGCCGAGAGCTTCTTCATCACGTCGTCACCGGTGTGGTAGGCCTTGCTCACCGGGCAGTCCGGGTTGAACCACTCCAGGACCACGATCTTGCCGGCCTTGGTGAGGTCGGCGAGGTGGTGCTCCTTGCCGGCGGTGTCCTTGAGCGTGAAGTCCGGCGCGGCCTCGCCCACCTTGGCCATCTTGGCCGCGGTCGGCGCCGGGGCCGCCGCCTGCGGCTTGGCCTCGGGCGCACGCGCGGGTGCCGCGGGCGTGTCCTGCGCGACGGCGCTGCCGGCCAGGCCGACGACAAGGACCGCGAACAGCGGGGCACGGCTGGCAAGGCCACGGATGCTAGCGGACATGCGGATTCTCCTGGGGGGTGGGGGCGCGCACCGCGCGTCCCGGGGCCGACGGAACGGACACTTCGAGACGGAAGAAGGACGGCGCACGGCCATCGGCCCAGCGCACCTCGGCGACGCCGCGCACGGCGGCCTCGGGCGACGCGACATCGCCCAACGGCAGCGCGAGGCGCTCGCCATCACGCGCGCCGTCGCGTCCGATGTCGGCGAAAGCCGGCGCGTCGGCGTCCGGATAGAAGGCCAGCCACGCGGCGCCCGGCGCGCTGAGCACCAGCGCGCCCGACTCGAGGGCTGCCGCGAGCGGCGCGCTCTGCGGCGGCAGCGGCTGCGGCGTGCGCGCCCGCGCTTCGGCGAAGGCCGGCGCGTCGTCCGAGAACGGCGGGCTGGCGCCGGCCGCGGCCACCGGCAGCTCCAGCGACACGTCGGCCTCGCCCCGCTGGCAGGCGCTGCGGCACACCATCCAGCCGACGTGCACGCGCAGCGTCACGGTGCTGCCCGCCGCGCTCGCCGGCACGTCCAGTGGCAGGGGCAGCAGCACGTGCCCGGCGTACACGTGGTCGAGCAGGCCGCCCTCCGCGGACAGGCGCTGCGGCGCGGGCCATTCCGCCGCTCGCACGACGAAGCCAGCCGGCAGCTCGGGCTGCAGGGTCAGCGGCAGGCCGCTGTCGTTGAGGAATGGTGCGTAGGTGTGCCAGCCGTCGGCCAGCTCCAGCAGCACGCCCACCGGGTTGGTGCGGCCGGCCACCAGCTCCCGCGACTCGGCCACGAGGCGCGCGCGGAGCGGCGCACTGCTGGCGGCCTGCCCATCGTGCACGGAGCCGTCCTGCGCCGCCGCCGCGCGCGCCAGCAGGCCGAGCATGAGCGCAACGAGCTTGTGGTTCGGGGCTGGAAGCATGCTTTGGGGGCCGCGGACGAGGTCGCGCGCCAGGCCGGGGGAGAGGGCGGCGATGGTATACGGTCGGGGCTGGAACCGGCTCGTGGCGAGGCGGGGGCGGACCGTGCGGCCGGAAGCCCTGCCGTCGCGCGAAGGATGACCGCCCGGGGCGGCACCAATCCCCGCGGCCGGGCCTGGGCCCGGGTCCGCCGGAGGACGTCTCCTGACCACCGCGACGCATGCCCCGGACCTGCAGCTGCGCGACCGCGTGCTGGCCGGCGAGCGCAGCGCGGCCGAGTCGCTGTTCCGGGGACACGTGGACGCCCTGTACCAGTTCGTGCACTGGCGCGTGGGCGCCGACCGGGCCATGGCCGAGGACGTGGTTCAGGACACCTTCCTCGTGGCCCTGCAGCGCCTCGAAACCTTCGACGGGCGCAGCAGCCTGCACACCTGGCTGTGCGGCATCGCCAAGAACCGCATCCGCATGGCGCGTCGCAAGCGGCGGCCGAGCTCGCTGGCCGACATCCTGGAGGAGACCGACTCCGAGATCTTCGACGTGCTGGCGGACGTGGAGTCCGCCGACCTGCCCGAGTGGGCGCTGGAGCGCGAGGAGACGCGCGCGCTGGTCGGCGCCACGCTCTCCTCGCTCCCGCCCGACTACCGCGACGCGCTCCTGCAGAAGTACGTCGAGGGCCTCTCGGTCAACCAGATCGCCGAGCGTGCGGGCAAGAGTCCCAAGGCCACCGAGTCGCGGCTGACCCGCGCGCGCGTGGCCTTCGCGCGGGTCTTCACCCTGCTCAACGGCCGCGCGGGCGGGGGCGAGGACCTGCCGGCGGGGGAGGGCAAGCCGTGAGCGCCCTCGACCGCAACCTGACCGAGCTGCTGCGCCGTCACGAGCCGGTGGCCCTGGACGAGGGCTTCCGCGAGCGCGTCGCCGCGCGCGTGCGCGACGAGGCCGCGCGCCTCGCCGCCGCC
>DASUFI010000311.1:0-14190 GCA_036274635.1 Planctomycetota bacterium | reverse complement strand
GGTGACCGCGCGCGCGCGGCGGCGGCGGCTCTCCCGGATCGAAGCGCGTGTCGGCCAGCTCGGAGGCGAGCAGGCGCTCCTGGAAGGCCGAGCGGCGCGCGGCCAGCGCGGCGTCGAGGCGCTCGCGCGCGGCGTTGACGGCCTGCCCGCACGCGGCGCGCTCGTCGGGCGGCAGCGCGCCGATGCCGCGCATGAGCGAGAGCAGCTCGCCCTTGCGCCCGAGGACGGACTTCTCCACCTCGTCCAGCGCGGCCGCGTCCGGCGCGCCCTCGATGGCGGCCAGCGCGCGCGCGGCCAGCGCCTCCAGCTCGTGCCTCACGCGGCCCCTGCCGGGCGCGGGATCAAGCCGCGGCCTTGACCTTGGCGACCAGCGCCTCGAAGGCCGCCGGCTCGCGCGCCGCGAGCTCGGAGAGCGTCTTGCGGTTCATGCCGAGGCCAGCCTTCTTCACGCCGGCCATGAAGCGGCTGTAGTTCAGGCCGTGCATCTCGGCGGCCGCCGAGATGCGCACGATCCACAGCGAGCGCATGTCGCGCTTCTTGCGCCGACGGTGCGCGTAGGCGAAGGCGCCGGCGCGCAGCACGGTGTGGATGGCCGAGCGCAGGTTCTTGCTGCGCTGGCCGCGGTAGCCCTTGGCCCGCTTGAGCGTCTTCTTGACGCGCTTGTGATGGGCGACACCGGATCGGACACGCACCATGGTCGGCTCCTTCCGCGGCCCGGCCTAGAGGCTGGGGGCCACGAGAATCTTGAACGTCTGCGCCTGCTTGCCGGGCACGAGGTCGGTGCCGCGCAGCTTGCGCCGCCGGCCGCCCGCCTTGCCCGCCTTGTAATGCCGCGCGCCGGGCTTGTGCCGCAGCACCTTGCCCGTCTTGGTGATCTTCACGCGCTTCTTGATGGACTTCTTGGTCTTGAGCTTGGGCATGGGGATCTCCGGGGCTCCGGGCTCAGTCCCGGGTCTTGCTGTTGGCGGCGGGTTGCGGGACGGCGTGGTGGCCGGTGGGCTGAAGGATCATGATCATCCGGTTGCCTTCCTGCATGGGCGCGCGCTCGAGCTTGCCGACGTCGGCCAGCGTCTCGCGGATGCGCGCCATGATGCTGAGGCCCAGCTCCTTGAAGCCGATCTCGCGGCCGCGGAAGAGCATGTTGACCTGCACCTTGTCGCCGTCGATGAGGAAGCCGCGCGCCTGCTTGAGCTTGGTCTCGAGGTCGTGCGCGTCGATCTTGGGTCGCACGCGCATCTCCTTGATGACCACCTGGTGCTGCTTGCGCCGCGCCTGGTGCTCCTTCTTCTTCTGCAGGTACTTGAGCTTGCCGAAATCGACGATCTTGCACACCGGAGGATGGGCCTCGGCGGCCACCTCCACCAGGTCGAGGCCACGCTCGCGGGCCATCGCCAGGGCGGTCTCGGTATCGACGACGCCGTGCTGGACGCCTTTGTCGTCGATCAGTCGCACCTGCCGGATGCGGATCTCCTCGTTGACGCGCTGCTTGGCCTGGGCCGTTGCCGATCCTCCGCGGGTTGTTCAGTGAAGTCGTGAAAGGTTGATGCGAGCCACCGCCGCCGGCGCGCGCCGGTGACGGATTCCGTCGAGCCACGAACTCAACGCCGCTGCTCGACGTCGTGCCGGAGCCTCTCGAGGAAGGCTTCCCGGCTCATGGGCGGCAGCTCCCCGTCCTCCCGGGACCGTACGGAGACCGTCGACTCCAGAATTTCGCGGGGCCCCAGTATGGCCATGTAGGGGGTTTTTTCAAGCCGCACGCGGCGGATGCGGGCCCCGATGGGCTCGTTCTCGAAGCTGCGGTGGACGCGCAGGCCCAGCGCCTCCAGCTGCGTCGCCAGCTCGCGCGCGGCGGGCTGCTGGGCGTCCGTGATGGGCGCCACGGCCACCTGCACGGGGGCCATCCAGAGCGGGAAGGCGCCGTTGTAGTGCTCGATGAGGACACCCATGAGGCGCTCGAGGCTGCCGAAGGGCGCGCGGTGGATCATGACCGGCCGCTGCCGGGTCCCGTCCGGGGCCACGTATTCCAGGTCGAAGCGCTCGGGCAGGTTGTAGTCCACCTGGACCGTGCCCAGCTGCCAGTCGCGTCCGAGCTCGTCGTACACCACGAAGTCGAGCTTGGGGCCGTAGAAGGCGGCCTCGCCCACGTTCACGGCGTGCTCCAGGCCAAGACGGTTGCAGGCCTCGATGATGGCCGCCTGGGCCTGCTCCCAGCGCTGCGGGTCCCCCACGTACTTGGGGCTGGCCGGGTCGCGCAGGCCGACGCGCGCCTTCACGTCGGTGAGCTTGAGCACCTTGAGCACGTGCAGCACCAGCTCGACGACGCCGCAGAACTCCTCCAGCACCTGGTCGGGCGCCACGAAGACGTGCGCGTCGTCCACGGTGAAGCCGCGCGCGCGCTTGAGGCCGTCCAGCTCGCCGCTCTGCTCGTAGCGGTACACCGAGCCGAACTCCGCGAGCCGCAGCGGCAGCTCGCGGTAGCTGCGCAGGTCGCTCTTGTAGATCTGGATATGGTGCGGGCAGTTCATGGGCTTGAGCGCGTAGCTGTCCGCGTCCGCTTCCGTGCCCAGGAGCGGGAACATCGACTCGCGATAGTTCTGCCAGTGGCCCGAGGTCTTGTAGAGCTGCAGGCGCCCGATGTGCGGCGTGATCACGGGCAGGTAGCCGCGGCGGCGCTGCTCCTCGCGCAGGAAGGCCTCGAGCGCGTCGATGATGGCCGTGCCGCGCGGCAGCCACAGCGGCAGGCCCGGCCCCACCTCGTCCGTGAAGTGGAAGAGCTTGAGCTCCTTGCCCATCTTCCTGTGGTCGCGCCGGCGCGCCTCGTCCAGGTTGTGCAGGTGCTTGTCCAGCTCCTCCTGCGTGCGGAAGCAGGCGGCGTAGACGCGCTGCATCATCGGGTTCTTCTCGTCGCCGCGCCAATAGGCGCCGGCCACCGAGAGCAGCTTGAACTTCACGTCCAGTCGCCCCGTGCTGGGCACGTGCGGGCCGCGGCACAGGTCGAGGAAGGCGTCCCGCCCGTCCACCTGGCAGTGATAGAACGTGACCGGCACCGCCGGATCGAAGCTCTCGATCAGATCCACCTTGTAGCGGTCGCCGCGCGCGCGCCAGGCGGACAGGGCCTGCTCGCGCGGCACCTCCTCGCGCACGAAGCGCTCGTCGGCAGCCACGATCTCGCGCATGCGCGCCTCGATGCCGGCGAGGTCCTCCTCGCGCAGGCGGCGCCCGTCGCTGAAATCGAAGTCGTAGTAGAAGCCGGTGGCGATGGTCGGGCCGATGCCGAGGCGCACCGTGTCCTTGCCGAACAGGTCCATGACCGCCTGCGCCATGACGTGCGCCGTGCTGTGGCGCATGAGGTCCAGCGCCTCGGGCGTGGCCTTGTCGGTGAGGATGCGCACGGGCGCGCCGTCGGCCAGCGGGCGCGACAGGTCGCGCAGCTCGTCGCCCACGTAGACGCCCAGCGCCGCCTTGGCGAGGCCCTTGCCGATGGACGCCGCCAGGTCGGCGCCCGTGGCGCCGCCGGGCAGCTCGCGCGCGCTGCCGTCGGGCAGCGTGACGCGGATGGACTTGGCCGCCGCCGCGCCGCTCACGCCGCGCCTCCGCTCGCCGCCACCGCGGGCAGCAGCATGACGCCGGCCTCGGCCAGCTGCTTCTCCGGCACCACCGTGGGCGCGCCGGTCATCAGGTCCGCGGCCGTGGCCGTCTTGGGGAAGGCGATGACCTCGCGGATGGAGTCCTCGCCCGCGAGGATCATGACCAGCCGGTCGAGCCCCACCGCGAAGCCCGCGTGCGGCGGCGCGCCGAACTGGAAGCAGTCCAGCACGAAGCCGAAGCGGTCGCGGATCTCCTTCTCGGGCAACCCGATGCGCTGGAAGACGCGGTGCTGCAGCTCGCTGTCGTGGATGCGCACCGAGCCGCTGCCGAGCTCGATGCCGTTGAGCACGAGGTCGTAGCTGTGCGCGAGCGTGCCGGCGGGATCCTGCTCCAGCTGCCCGGGATACGCTTCCTTGGGCTTGCAGAAGGGGTGGTGCGCGGGCGTCAGCTCGCCGGTCTCCGCGTCGCGCTCGAACAGGGGGAAGTCCACCACCCAGGTGAACTCCAGCGCGTGCGGGTCGATGAGCTTGCACTTGCGCCCCACGGCGAGGCGCACCGCCCCCAGGGCCTTGGCGGACACGTCGAAGGTGTCGGCCACGGCCAGCAGCAGGTCGCCGTCCTGCGCGCCGGTGGCCTGCCGCAGCGCCTGCTGCTCGGCGGGCGCCAGGAACTTGGCCGAGCCGCCCTCGAGCGCGCCGGCCGACGCCTTGAACCAGGCCAGGCCCTTGGCGCCGTGCAGCTTGGCCAGCTCCTCCAGCTCGGTGATCTCCTTGCGCGAGAAGGCGCCGCCGCCGGGCGCGGCCAGCACGCGCACGCGGCCGCCGGCCTTGGCCGTGTTGGCGAAGACGCCGAAGCCCGAGGCGCGCACCGCCTCCGTCACGTCCGCGAGCCGCACCGCGAAGCGCAGGTCCGGCTTGTCGCTGCCGTACTTCTCCATGGCGTCCGTCCACGTCATCGAGCGCATGGGCAGGCTGGGCGCGCGGCCGGGCCGCACGGCATCCACCGCGTGCGCGACGGCGGCCGAGATCATGGCCAGCACGTGCTCCTGCTCGACGAAGGACATCTCCACGTCCAGCTGCGTGAACTCCGGCTGGCGGTCCGCGCGCAGGTCCTCGTCCCGGAAGCAGCGGCAGATCTGGAAGTACTTGTCCACGCCGGCCACCATGAGGATCTGCTTGAAGATCTGCGGGCTCTGCGGCAGCGCGTAGAAGCTGCCCTTGTGCACGCGCGACGGCACGAGGTAGTCGCGGGCCCCTTCGGGCGTGGCCTTGGTGAGGATGGGCGTCTCGACCTCGGTGAAGCCCAGGGAGGAGAGCCGGTTGCGCAGCGCCAGCAGCACATCGTGGCGCATCGTCAGGTTCTTCTGCAGGCGCTCGCGGCGCAGGTCGATGTAGCGGTACTGCAGGCGCAGCTCGTCGCTGACGCTCTCGGCGTTGGCCAGGTCGAAGGGCGGCGTCTTCGCCGGGCCCAGCACCTCGAGCTCGTGGGCCAGCACCTCGACCTCGCCCGTGGCGCGCTCCTTGTTGGCCTGGCCCTCGGGCCGCGGCCGCACGACGCCGCGCACGTGGATGGTGCTCTCGCCCTTGAGGCCCCGCGCGCGCTCGCGCAGGCCGGCCTGCACCGAGTCGTCGAAGGCCACCTGCGTGATGCCGTACTTGTCGCGCAGGTCCACGAACACCAGAGCGCCGCCCATCTCGCGGCAGGAGTTGACCCAGCCCGAGAGCGCGACGGACTGCCCCACGTGCGAGCGGCGCAGCTCGCCGCAGGTATGGGTGCGGACGCCCTGGGAAGCCATGGACATCGATTCTACGAGGCGGCGGATGAAACCCGAAGGGCCGGGTGGGCCGCCCGCTGGGCGCAACAGACGCACATGTCGTTGCGCCCAGAGGTCGTCCCACCCGGCCCTTCGGGTTTCCCCGCCGCTGTCCAACCTCACGAGTCTGTGGCCCGCGGTCGACGATGACGGTCGCAATGAATTCCGGTCGAGAGGCGCGGCTGGATGAAAGCGACCTGCCGACGCGGGTGATCAGCGCCCGGAGTGCAGGCGACAACCGTGGCCTGCCGGGACGCGCGCCGGCGTGCCGGGACGAATCGCTGGATGCGAGCACCGGTCCCAGCGTGCCGGGCTCGCCGACAACGCACGTCGGCAGCTCCGTCCTTGCTGGCCGCGCCTCTCGACCGGGTCGCGGCGACCAATCATCATCGACCGCGGAGCACCGAGCCGTGGAGTTGGACAGCGGCGGGGAAAGCCGAAGTTCCGATTCGGCTGACCTCTGGGCGACCGGACATGTGCGTCCGGTCGCCTGGCGCGAGGCCGAATCGGAGCTTCGGCTTTCATCCGCCGCGTGGTGACGCCGCCGTCCCGGCTAGACCGCGGGCTCGCCCCCGTAGCGCAGCCGGACGAGAGCCCGCCGCAGCGCGGCCTCCGCGCGGGCGTAGTCCACGTCCTCGGCCGGCGTGTGCAGGCGCGAGACGGCTCGGTCGCGTGCCTCCTGGGCCCGCTGCACGTCCACCTTGGCCGGGTCCTCGCCGAAGTCCACCAGCATGAGCACGCGGTTGCTCGCGATCTCGAGGAAGCCGTCGCCGGTGATGAGCTTCAGCACGCGGCCGTCCTCGGCCTTGATCGTGGTCAGGCCCGCCACGAGCGTGGCCAGCAGCGCCGCGTGCCGCGGCATGATGCCCATGAGGCCGAGGCTCTCGGGCACCTGCAGGCTCGTCGCCCAGCCGGTCCAGATCGCGCCGTCCGGGCTGCGGATCTCGACGGCGATGTGGTGGCCGCGCGCGACCTCCACGTCGCTCGACATCGTGACCGTCTCGTGGCCGAGGTCGGCCTTGTGCGTGGCCACGGATCAGCCCGCCTTCTTCATCTGCTCGTGGGCCTCGACGACCTGCTCGATGCTGCCCTTCATGTAGAAGGCCTGCTCGGGGATGGCGTCGTGCTTGCCGTCGCAGATCTCCTTGAAGCTGCGCACCGTGTCCGCGACCTTCACGTACTCGCCCTTGCGGCCGGTGAACTGCTCGGCCACGGCGAAGGGCTGCGAGAGGAAGCGCTGCATCTTGCGGGCGCGGCTCACCACCTGCTTGTCGGCCTCGGACAGCTCGTCCATGCCCAGGATGGCGATGATGTCGCGCAGCTCGTTGTAGCGCTGCAGCGTCTGCTGCACGCGGCGCGCCGTGTCGTAGTGCTCCTGGCCGACGAGGCGCGGGTCGAGCATGCGCGAGGTCGAGAGCAGCGGGTCCACGGCCGGGTAGATGCCCAGCTCGGAGATCTTGCGGTCGAGGCGGATCGTGCTGTCGAGGTGCGCGAAGGTGGCCACGGGCGCCGGGTCGGTGTAGTCGTCGGCCGGCACGTAGATGGCCTGCATGGACGTGACCGAGCCGCGGTCCGTGGACGTGATGCGCTCCTGCAGCGCGCCCATCTCCGAGGCCATCGTGGGCTGGTAGCCCACCGCGCTGGGCATGCGCCCGAGCAGCGCGGAGACCTCCGAGCCGGCCTGCACGAAGCGGAAGATGTTGTCGACGAAGAGGAGCACGTCCTTGCCCATCTCGTCGCGCATGTACTCGCACATGGTCAGCGCGGAGAGGGCCACGCGCAGACGCGCGCCGGGCGGCTCGTTCATCTGCCCGAACACCAGGATGGTGTTCTTGAGCACGCCCGACTCCTTCATCTCCATGTAGAGGTCGTTGCCCTCGCGCGTGCGCTCGCCCACGCCGGCGAAGGCCGAGAAGCCCTCGTGCGCGGTGGCGATGGCGTAGATGAGCTCCTGGATGAGCACGGTCTTGCCCACGCCCGCGCCGCCGAACAGGCCGATCTTGCCGCCCTTGGCGAAGGGGCAGAGCAGGTCGATGACCTTGATGCCGGTCTCGAAGACCTCGGTCACCGGCCGCTGGTTCACGTACTTGGGCGGGTCGCGGTGGATGGGCATGACCTTGTCGGTGAGCGACGGGCCGAGGCCGTCGATGGGCTGGCCGAGCAGGTTGTACATGCGCCCCAGGGCCTTCTCGCCCACCGGCACCGAGATGGGCGCGCCGGTGTCCACCGCGGACATGCCGCGCACCAGGCCGTCCGTCGTGGCCATGGACACGCAGCGCGCGACGTCGTCGCCGAGGTGCTGCGCGACCTCGATGGTGAGGTCGATGGACCGCGCCTTGTCCTCGATCTTGATGGCGTTGTAGATCGCGGGCAGGGCGCCGGTGGGGAACTTGACGTCCACCACGGGCCCGACGACTTCGAGAACGCTTCCGGTGGCCACGGTCTTCTCCTGGTTGCTACTTCAGGGCTTCGGCGCCGCTCACCACCTCGAGGAGCTCCTTCGTGATGCTCTCCTGGCGGGCGCGGTTGTACTGGCGGCGCAGGGCGCCGATGATGTCGTCCGCCGCGTCCGTCGCCTGCTTCATGGCGTTGCGGCGCGCGGTGAACTCGGATGCGAGCGATTCGAGGATGGCCGAGTAGACCCTGATCTCCAGGTACTTCGGCAGCAGCTGCCGGAGCAGCTCGTCGGTGGACGGCTCGATGATCACGTCGGCGGCGGGCGCCGCGGGGGCGCCGGCCCGCAGCGACTCGGCCTGGATGGGCAGCAGCCTCACGACCGCGGGCTTCTGGCTCGCCGCGGAGAGGAAGGCCGTGTAGATGAGGCGCACCTCGTCCACGCGGCCGGCCAGGAAGTCGGCCACCAGCTCGCGGGCGATGTTGCGGGCGCGGGTGAAGTCCAGCTTCTCGACCGCGTCGTCGTAGACGCCCAGCAGGTCGATGCCGCGCGCGCGCAGGAGCGTGCCGCCCTTGCTGCCCAGCACGCGCACGGCGTGGGTGGCGCCGGAGCCGCGCGGGATCTCGTGCTGCACGAGGCGCACGAGGTTGGTGTTGTAGCCGCCGCACAGGCCCTTGTCGGCCGACACGACCAGGCTGGCCGTGACCTCGACCTCGCGCGGCTGCAGCAGCGGCGAGAGCTCCGGCCGCACCGAGCCGGCGAGGCGCGCCACCATCTGCTGGATCTTCTCGGCGAAGGGCCGCGCGGCCTCGGCGCGCATCTGCAGGCGCTTCAGCTTCTGCGTCGCCACCATCTCCATGGCGCGCGTGATCTGCTGGATGTTCTTGACACCCGTGATCCGGCGCTTGAGTTCCTTGGTGCCCTTGGCCATGGCTGCTACCCCGTGCTCACTCCGCCTTGAAGGTGGACTTGAAGGAGGTGACCGCCGCCTTGAGCTCCGCCGAGGTGGCGTCGTCGAGCTTGCCGGTCGAGCGGATCTTCTCGAGCAGCGGCTTGTGGCTGGCGCGCATGAAGGCGATGAGCGCCTCCTCGAAGCGGCGCACGGCCGTCACCGGCAGGTCGTCCAGGAAGCCCTGCGTGCCGGCGAAGACGGCCACGATCTGATCGATGACGTCCAGCGGCGCGTACTGGCCCTGCTTGAGCAGCTCCACCAAGCGCTCGCCGCGGCGCAGCTGCTTCTTGGTGGCCTCGTCCAGGTCGCTGCCGAACTGGGCGAAGGCCGCCAGCTCGCGGAACTGCGCCAGGTCGATGCGCAGGCCGCCAGCGGTCTTCTTCATGGCCGGGATCTGCGCGCTGCCGCCCACGCGCGAGACCGAGATGCCCACGTTGACCGCGGGCCGCACGCCGGCGTTGAACAGGTCCGTCTCCAGGAAGATCTGCCCGTCCGTGATCGAGATCACGTTGGTCGGGATGTAGGCGGAGACGTCGGCCTCCTGCGTCTCGACGATGGGCAGCGCCGTGAGCGAGCCGCCGCCCTTCTTGTACAGCTTGGGGTTGAACTCGTGCGCGGTGCGCGACAGCTTCGCGGCGCGCTCGAGCAGGCGGCTGTGCAGGTTGAACACGTCGCCCGGGAAGGCCTCGCGGCCCGGCGGGCGGCGCAAGAGCAGCGACACCTGGCGCCACGCCAGCGCGTGCTTGTACAGGTCGTCGTAGATGATCAGCGCGTGGCGGCCGTTGTCGCGGAAGTACTCGCCCATGGCGCAGCCCGCGAAGGGCGCGAGGTACTGCATCGAGGCCTGGTCGGAGGCCGGCGCGCTGACCACGATCGTGTAGTCCATCGCGCCCGCCTTCTCGAGCTCGGCCACCACGGTCTTCACCGTGCTCTGCTTCTGGCCGATGGCGACGTAGATGCACAGCACGTCGCCGCCCTTCTGGTTGATGATCGTGTCGATGCAGACGGCCGTCTTGCCCGTCTGGCGGTCGCCGATGATCAGCTCGCGCTGGCCGCGGCCGATGGGGATCATCGCGTCGATGGCCTTGATGCCGGTCTGCAGCGGCTCGCGCACCGACTCGCGCTCGAGCACCGAGGGCGCGGGGCCCTCGACCAGGCGCCGCTCGGCGGCCTTCACCGGGCCCTTGCCGTCGACCGGGTCGCCCAGGGCGTTGACCACGCGGCCGAGCATCCCGTCGCCCACCGGCACCGAGATGATGGACCCGGTGGTCTTCACCTGGTCGCCTTCCTTGATCTTCTGGTCGCTGCCGAAGAGGACCACGCCCACGTTGTCCTGCTCGAGGTTCAGCGCCAGGCCGCGCACGCCGCCGGGGAACTCCAGGAGCTCGCCCATCATGCAGTCGGACAGGCCGAAGACGCGGGCCACGCCGTCCCCCACCTGGATCACCGTGCCGACGCTCTCCAGCTTGAGGCCGGCGTCGTAGCCCTCGATCTCCTTCTTGAGGATCGCGGTCACTTCAGCGGGCTGCAGCTTCATCTCGTGTCACCTCGGGTTGTTCAGGGCTTCGTGTGCGTTGCGGCGCGCGTCGCGCGCCTTCACTCGGCGGCCGGCAGCGGGGCGGCCATCAGGCGTTCGCGCAGGGCGGCGAGGCGCGCGGCCACGCTGCCGTCGATCATGCGGGAGCCCACGAGAATGCGCGCGCCGCCCAGCAGCTCGGGCTCCACGTGCTCCTGCAGGACGATGGTCTTGCCGGTGAGGCGCGCCAGCTGGCTGACCAGCCGCGAGCGGCCGGCCTCGTCCAGCGGCACGGCCGTGGTCACGGTCGCGATGGCGCGGCCGGAGGCGGCCAAGGCGACCTCGTCCCAGGCAGCGGCCAGGCCGAGCACCTCGCCGGCGCGGCCCTTGTCCACCAGCAGCATGAGCGTGCGGCGCACGAGGTCGTGGCAGCCGGCGGGCAGCAGGGTCTGCAGCAGCGCGCGCTTCTTCTCGCGCGGCAGGCGCGGGCTGGCGAGCTGCGCCTGCGCCGCGGGCTCGGTGGCCAGGCGCGCGCCCAGGGCGTGCAGGTCCGCGCCGGCCTTGTCGGCCGCGCCGGCCTTGACGGCCAGCTCGTGCAGCGCCGAGGCGTAGCGCGCGAGGACCTGCGAGCCGCTGGCCATGCTCAGCCCTTCCCCGCCGGGACGCGCGCGAGGTCGTCGATGACCTCCTGCGCGAGGCGGCGCCGGTCGGCGTCGTCGAGGCTGCGCCCCACGACCTTGCCGGCCACGGCCAGGCCCAGGCTCACCGCCTCGCGGCGGATGTCGGCCACGGCCTGGTTCTTCGCCAGCTCGATGTCGCGGCGCGCCTTCTCGGTGGCCGCGGCGGCCTCCGACTCGGCCTTGCCGCGGATGTCCGCGCGCAGGGCCTCGGCGTCCGCGCGCCCCTTCTCGCGCAGCGCGGCGATCTCCCGCTCCACGTGGGCCACGCGCGAGGTGTAGTCGGCGAGCAGCGTCTCGGCCGACTTGCGGTCCGACTCGGCCTTGCCGATGGCGTCCTCGATGCGCTTCTCGCGCGACTCGATGGCCGCCAGGATCGGCTTCCACGCGAACTTGGCGAGGATGAAGAGCAGGACGAGGAAGGTCACCACCGTGAGCGCGGTGGCGGCCGGGTCGAACTGCAGCGGGTTGAAGCTGCCTTCCTCGGCGAGGGCCAGCAGCGGCGCGAGGGCGAGGGTCATGGGGGGCCTCCGGGTGCGATGCGCGCGGGCCGACGCGGCGCGCGAGCCTGCGGCCCGGCCGGGCGTCGCCTCGCGGCGGGCCCGGCCGGACCGGACGGGATCACTTGCCGACGGCCAGCGAGAGGATGAGGCACACGACCACGGCGAACAGCGTGACGCCCTCGATGAAGGCGGCCGTGATGATCATGCTGCCCTTGATGTCGCCAGCGGCTTCCGGCTGGCGCGCGATGCCTTCCATCGCAGCGGCCGCCAGACGCCCGATGCCGGCGCCCCCGCCCACGACGGCGAGACCCGCGCCGAGACCGGCGCCCAGACCGACCAGACCGATACCGTCCATTCGAAACAGCCTCCAGAGTGTCCGGGGCCCTTGCGCCCCGGGAGCAGGGAAAACGGTTAGTGCTCGGGGTGGACCGACGCCCCGACGAAGACGATCGAGAGATACGTGAAGATGTAGGCCTGCACGAGGCAGGCGAACACCTCCAGGCAGATGATGAAGATGGCCATCCCCAGGAAGGGCAGCCCCACCAGCTGGAAGAGGTAGATGAGCCCGAACATGCCCAGCAGCCCGAGGTGCCCGGCGGTCATGTTCGCGAAGAGACGAATGGTGAGCGCGGCCGGCTTCACGAACATGCTCACCAGCTCGACCACGATCATGATCGGGATCACGAACCACGGCAGCCCGTGCGGCACCAGGTTCTTCCAGTGGTGGAAGAAGCCGTGATGCTTGATGCCCGCGGCGTGGATCGCCACGAAGCTGGTGAGCGCCATGCCGGCCGTCACCGCCAGGTTGGCCGTCGCCGTGGCGCCCCAGCTCAGCCCGCCGAAGATCTGCAGCGGGACCAGCCCGAACAGGTTCATGAACAGGATGAAGAAGAACTGGGTGAGGAACAGCGGCACGAAGGGCCGCCCGTGCTCCTTGCCCATGACGGCGTAGACCATGTCGTCACGCACGTAGAGCACCATCGACTCGAGCAGGTGGAAGGGCTTGCCGCGCGGGACGTCCGCGCCGTGGCGCCGCGCGGAGCGCGCGGCCATGAAGGCCAGCAGCACGAGCAGGCCGCCGGCGATCCACTGCACCGTGTTGATGTTGTAGATGAGCAGGCCGAAGCCGCCGCCGAACTGCGCGGCATAGTGCTCCTGCAGCTCGCCGCGGCTGTGGAAGGCCACGGGGTGGTGGTGTGCGTCCAGCTCGGCCGGCGCGCCGGACGCGTCGCTGGCGTAGGGCTTGACGCAGGCGAAGCCCGGCTGGCCGCCGAACCACAGCGCGGCGACCGCGTGGGGCTCGAGGTGCTTGAACAGGCCCTTGAAGATCTGGGACGCGCCCAGCGCTTCCTCGTGGCCCTCGCCCGCCTCGCCGTGCTCGGCGACGGCGTGCTCCTCGTGCGTCGCCGGCTCGGCGGCGCCCGGCTCGTGCTGCTGCGCCGCCGCGAAGGGCAGCAGCAGCGCGCCCGCGAGCAGCGTGGCCAGCCACCTCATGCCGACGCCCCTTGCGCGCCACCGCGCAGCAGCAGGCGCAGCTCGAGCGCCGTGAGCAGCGCGTAGCCGGCGAAGAAGGCCAGGACGAAGCTCTTCAGCGGCGCGTCGTCGACCAGCAGCCCGAAGGCCAGCACGGCCGCCACCGTGACGCCGAGGCGCAGCAGCATCCCGCCCATGACGCCCTGCAGGAAGCCGCGCGAGCCGGGCCGCGCGAGGGTCCGCGCGACCAGCAGGTAGCTGGGCACCATCATGGCCAGCGCGGCGCCCCAGCCGCACAGCACGCCCAGCGTGGCGCGCGGCTCGCCGAAGGGCTGCAGCGCCACCAGCGAGGTGGGCACGGCCGCCGTCAGCAGCACCACGCCCAGCGCGAAGAGGCGGTCAGCGCGGCTCATCGGGACCGTGCTGCCCGGGCGCATCCGGCGGCCCTGCCGACAGCTCGTTCACCTTGCGGATCACGTAGGTCATGCCGGCGGCCAGCCCCACGAGGCAGCCAGCGATCAGCCCGATCGGGAAGGCGGTCTGCAGCCACAGGTCGATCCGGTATCCGAGGTAGCCGAAGAGGCACAGCGAGCCTGCCAGCGTGAGCCCGAGCGAGGCGCCCTGTCCGAGGTCGAAGTTCTTCTTGGTCCGGGGCACGGTTCCTCACCAGCACCAGCCACGGTCTTCCGTGTCCCGTGCGGCTGCCAGCAGGCGCAATTCCGACCGGGGTACGGAAAAGGGCGACAGCTTACGGACGCCCATCCGGGGGTCAAGGCCGGGCGCGCGGCGGGCGCCGGCCCGCCGCGGGAACGTCACGAAGCCCTCAGTTCCCGCCCCCGCCGGGCGCCGGCGCCGGGGCCGGCGCGGGCTCGGGTGGGATGGGCGGCAGGAGCTGGGGCGGGATCTGCGCGATGAGCGCGGCCAGCTCGTCGCGCTTGCCGGCCGCCAGCGCGGCCTCCAGCTTGGCGAGCGCGTCCAGGACGGCCTGGACGTGCGCCACGAGCTCGGCCAGCTTCGCCTGGCTGGCCGCCAGCTGCGCCTGCACCTCCCCGACCTTGGCCTGCGTGTCGGCCAGCGCCTTCTGCGCCGTGGCCAGGTCCTGCTCCACGCCGGCGAGGTCCTTCTCGCGCAGCTGGTAGTCGCTCTCGGCCTTGAGGAAGGTGGCGTAGAGGTGCTCCTCCTCCTCGCGCAGCCCGGCCAGCTGCACCTTGAGCGCCTCGACGTGCTCCTTCTCCTCGGCGATGCGGTCCTGCAGCGCCTCGCGGCCGCGCAG